>DFJU01000019.1 GCA_002373755.1 Bacteroidales bacterium UBA3663
GGCAGCAGTACTGGAAGGACCAAGTAAGCAACTGGTACGGCATGTTCCTGCACGAGTCGCAGTATCTGGAGCCGGTCATGCCCGACATGGAGGCTATGCTCGAATCGTCGCAGCGCAATGTGAACGGTGTCGTAACCCTCGAACTCCGTCCATATTCGTTCCAGACACTTGGTGCCGACACTCCGGACGACCTGGTTCACAACAAGCTCGGCGAATATGGCGAGACGGCCAAGGCCTGGACGAGCGAAGATGCCAAGGGCTTCATCAAGGTGACTTCTACTCCTCTGCGCGCCTACTATAGCGTTCACCCGGACGAGGAAAGATAAGAGAACAAAGACTCCCTCCCATCCTTCGCGAGGGGAGGGAGTTTCACTTTAAACACAAAGCATTATGTCAAAATTAACGAAATCTTCAAGCGACAAAGTCATCTGCGGCGTGTGCGGCGGCTTGGCAAAACAGATGGGAACCGATTCAACCATCATTCGCCTCATTTGGGCCATCGGCACAATACTGACTGCCGGTTTTCTGGGAGTTATCATTTATTTTGTCTGTGCTCTGATAATCCCGAACGAATAATTCATGGTAAAAGTAGGAATATTGGGCGCTGCCGGATATACTGGCGGCGAGTTGATTCGCATCCTGATCAATCATCCTGATGTGGAAATCGTGTTTGCAAACAGTGAGAGCAACGCCGGAAATCGCGTAGCAGACGTGCATGAAGGCTTGTTGGGCGACACGGAACTCTGTTTCACCGACCAGATGCCTTTCGACAAGGTCGATGTCGTCTTCTTCTGCTTCGGACATGGCAAGAGCGAGGCTTTCCTCAAGGAACACACCATTCCGGCCAATGTAAAGATTGTCGATTTGGCGCAGGATTTCCGCATCAAGGGCAACCACGACTACGTGTATGGCCTGCCTGAAGTGCGACGCGACGAAATACGCAAGTGCCAGCATCTGGCCAATCCGGGCTGTTTCGCTACGTGCATTCAGTTGGGACTGCTGCCATTGGCCAAGGCAGGTCTGTTGACCGACGACATCGCCGTCAATGCCATCACCGGTTCGACGGGAGCAGGCCAGAAGCCGGGTGCAACGACCCACTTCTCATGGCGCAACGACAATATGTCGGTCTATAAGCTCTTCACGCACCAGCATCTGCACGAAATCACGCAGACGTTGAACGAACTGGCTCCAGCGGGTGCTCCGCGTGTGGTCGATACGCTCAACGAGGGCTACGAGGCCGACGGCATCACGGTCGATTTCATTCCATATCGCGGCGATTTCGCACGTGGCATCTTCTGCACCGAAGTGATCCGTCTGAAGAATGCAATGTCGGCCGATGAAGTAGCCAAGCTCTACAAGGATTTCTATGCCGATGCCGCATTCACACACTACAGCGACGCCGCCATCGACCTCAAACAGGTTGTCGGCACCAACAAGGCACTCGTCCATGTCGATGTCTTCGGCCGCAAGGTGGTTGTCACCTCGATGATTGACAATTTGCTGAAGGGTGCTGTCGGACAAGCCGTCCAGAACATGAACCTGATGTTCGGCCTCGACGAAAAGGCTGGCCTTAACTTGAAGGCGATAGCATTTTAAAAGGTCATAAGGTTGTAAGGTTTTTAGGTTGTAAGGTTCTATACCTCTGGAATCGCCTTTGAATATTACCTCAAAACCTCACAAGCGAAGCGACCTCATAACCTCAAAACCTAAAAGAAAATGAAACTTTTTGACGTATATCCACTTTTTGATGTGACCATCGACCATGGCAAAGGCTGCTATGTGTACGACGAAAAAGGTCAGGAGTATCTCGATTTCTATGGCGGACACGCCGTGATTTCCATCGGACATAGCCATCCACGCTATTTGCAGACCATGCAGGAGCAGGCAGCGAAGCTGTGTTTCTACTCGAATGCGGTGAAGAACCCGTTGCAGGTCAAATTGGCCGAAAAACTGGGCAAGGTGAGCGGCTACGATGACTATCAGCTGTTCCTCATCAATTCGGGTGCCGAGGCCAACGAGAACGCGCTGAAACTGGCATCGTTCTACACCGGCAAGAAGAAGGTCCTGGCCTTCAGCCACGCATTCCACGGTCGTACTTCGGCTGCGGTCAACGTCACACAGAATCCGAAGATCCAGGCTCCAATCAACTCTACTTTCCCGGTCGAATTCTTCGAGTTGGGCGACATTGAGGGCATCAAGGCAAGCATTGCCAATGGCGATGTCGCAGCCGTCATCATCGAGGGCATCAGCGGCGTGGGCGGCATCCACATTCCGACCACCGAGTTCATGCAGCAGCTGCGCAAGGTGACTGAAGAAAACAACGTAGTGCTCATACTCGACGAAATCCAGTCGGGCTACGGCCGTTCAGGCAAGTTCTTCGCCCACCAATATGCAGGCATCCGTCCCGACATCATCACCGTGGCAAAGGGCATCGCCAACGGCTATCCGTTCGCAGGCGTGCTGATTTCGCCCAAGTTCACGCCGGTTTACGGCCAATTGGGAACGACCTTCGGAGGCAATCATCTGGGATGCGCATTGGCCTGCACCGTGCTCGACGTGATTCAGGACGAGAAGTTGGTAGAGAATGCCGCCAAGCAGGGCGAATATCTGATGCAGCAGCTCAAGTCGATGAACATCCCCGGCCTGAAGGAATTGCGTGGCCGTGGCCTGATGATAGGCATCGAGTTCGACTATCCGTACAAGGAGGTTCGCAACCGCCTGATTTACGACCAGCACGTCTTCACCGGAGCTGCTGGCACCAATGTGTTGCGTATCTTGCCGCCGCTCTGCATCGGCAAAAAGGAGTGCGACCTCTTCCTCGAACGATTCGAGAAGGCGCTGAAATAAGCTTTTTCGGTTAATGAAATACATTCTCGCAACTGCATTCTGTGCGGTTGCGATTTTTTGTTTTTTGGCCGATGCGGAACGTCGGCTACGCGGATTTCGGACGGCGTTGAACACGAAAAAAGCGAAAATCAAAAATCACACACAGAGAATCGCCGCCGGTTGAAGTCAATCGTCCTCAATAATAGTAAATCTGTCCGTCCTCGCCCACGCCGCATATTGTCACCTTCAAGTGAGCTGGCCGTGCGCCGTTGTAGAACTTGACGTCGATGTTGCCGTCCTTGTCGGGATGCGCGTTCGGGTTCCAATAGAGCGTGCGGCGATAGTCGGTCGAATCGGGCAGAGCCGCGCCGGAGTAGTCGCGATGGTAGAACTGCTCGGGATAGGCGATGCCGTCGATGACCATCCGTCGGTCGCGGCGCATGGCCCGGTTGCCCTCATCGGGAATTGGAATCACGTCGAACCAGACGTCGGGCACACTGCGGTTTTCATCTTTGCCGATGCCGTTGCGCATGTCGTAGTCGATAAAGACGCGCACTTTCCAGATGTGGCGAGGGTCGATTCTTTTTGCCAGTTCGCGGGCGCTCATGACTTCGCCCACACCTTCCGAATCCTTGAACTTGTAGGTTTTGAGGAATGTGTGTCCATCCACCGCCGCGCGCACGCCGATCTTGTTGAGCGGATCGTTCATGTTGCCGAACAAATGCCGTGCCAGCTCCTCCCAGAACACGATGCCGTTGAAACCCGCGTAGTGCAGGCCTTCGTCGGTCGCGTCGTTTAGCAGTTGCGAGAAGTCGCACACGAATGCCGGCTTGCTCCAGTCGAATTTGTGCAACGGACGTTCCTGCCGCTTGTCCACGGTCACATTCTGCAATATCCTGTCGGCTGTTTTGCCTTGTGTGGGCGATATCTCGGCTTCGTCCAAAGTGTCGGTCGCGTTTGGACAATGCGTCTGACGCCACGCGAACGGCTGGCAGAACTTCGGATAGAAAAGTTCCCGTCGCACATAGAAATCGGGACATACGAACGGATCCAGTTTCTTTTTGTCGGTCACACTTGCCATACATTTTCTGGCCGAGTCATTCGCCGTGTATGCCGTCATGAAGAGCATCGCCTGGTCGTAGAATGGCGGCACGTTGAACGAGAACCGCCCCATGCTGTCGCATTCGGCTACAATGCCTGCCGCATCGCTGCCCTTCACGACCTCGCCTTCCACAAGCGTGCGCTTCGTAAAACGGCTTTCCCTGTGGTTGAAATGCAGGTTGCGCAGATAATCGACAGTTGGGTTCAGTGGTTCGGGAACATATTCCCTGAACAAGACCTTCTCCAAGGCAATCAACGTGTCGGCCGATTCCGGTTCCGATGCGCCAAGCAGCCGGTATATGCCATCGGTGCAGGCTCTGTAGCAGATGTTGTTCGCGTCACCGTCTTTTCCGTCGCGATGTTGCACGGCGTAGTGTATCAAGTCAAACTCCGTGAGGTCAACGTCAGCGAACTTATATATCTGTCCGTCAATGCGTAAACCCCTTTCCGGCTCATGGCGAGGCTTGTCGGCCAATGGCGCATATTTCCGCCAGCCCTGAATCATCATCAGCAGGTCGAGTTTTTGCCGATGGACATCGTCGTCGGCCTCGAAGTATTGCGCCGGATGCGCCACAAATCCGCGTAGTTCTCCGGCCAACAATAAATCTGTCATGATGCTGCCGTCGTCGTAGGTCGGTTCATCGCCGCGTCGGTCGCACACCGCGATGCTTACCGTTTTCAGCTGACCGATGCTTGGCCGCAAGTTCTTTCCTTCAAAAGGTTTTACGGCCAATGAATCGGACAGATCCAGCGCGATTTTCTGTCCGATGTCGTTGCGGTTCACGAAAATCTGTCGCACGGCCAATGGATTCCCGCCGGCATCGTAGGCCACGATTTCGTTCACTCCCGTCGGAAGTACCTTTGCATCAATGGCTTGTGCGCTACGGCCGAACGTGACCAGCCTGCCGCGACAGGTGACAGAAACGGCGGCGACGGCAATGCCATTGGCCACTATTTCTGCCTTTTGTCCGATGGCATCGTAGGCAATCACTGCGCCGCGCGGCTGGACTTCCGGCAATGCGAAGTCGTAGTTTTTCCCTTCGTGCTGAAATTCTGCCTTAATCGTCTGAGCATCATTCGGTTTGATGAAGAATGTGCCGCGCCCGTCGTCGTCTGCTTGCAGCTCCGTGCCGTCGGACAAGGTTCCTGAAATATTCAACGGACGGCCGTCGCCATCGAGCACCTCGAACGCTACGCGACTTTTCACGTCGGCCACAAGGCTGCCGCCCTCCGGGAAGAACTTGACTGTGATGCCATTCTGCGCTTCGGCCAGACGACGTTTTGGCCGTGCGACGATTCGTTTGTCGCTGTAGTCGCCTGACAGTTTCGGCTGCTCGTAAATCGGGAAGACGCGGCTGTAAAGTCCTTCATAATCACGGAAATAGTCGCGCGCCAACTGCTTGTTGAAGAACCATTCGTCGTCCATCCCGCTGTGCGGCCGTTCCGTCACGTTGAAGTTCAGTTGCCAGCGGGTGTAGGCGCGAAGTTCGTAGTAGCCGGAATACATCGTGTAGGGCAGGGCGAATTGGCCGTAGCTCTGTGTGTTGTGGTCGATGATTATCCGCTGGCGTTCAACGAGATAGCCATCCGGCGTGAGTAGCTCGACGTACATGATGCGGCTCATGTCCGTTGGCCGCAAATCATCGGCGCGCAAGACGTAAGCCTTGTACCAGATGGTGTCGCCCACGAAATAGCTGTTGTTGTCGGTATGGATATAGATTTTCTCCTGAATCGGGCAACTGCGCAGGCGCATTTCGAGCGAGTCGATGGCATCGGCAAAAAGGCTCTGCGCCGAGAGTAGGAGGAGGATTGGAAGAAGAATGTTTTTCATCGTGTTGTGTTCAATGGACAGATTTTCGTCGTGTCTTGTCATGTGCCTGCAAATGTAGGCCAAATAAATTGTTATTCAAAACAAAATGCGTTTTTTTCATGGCCTTTCCAGAACTTGTATTTCGCACTGAGTTTGGACGCACCGAACCGATCTAGTTTCAGGGGAATTTCTCCATCAGTTCAAACGGCATTTAACCATCGTTCAAAACGGCGAAAATCCGCGTAGCGAGGGTATTATCAGCCTACTATCAGGGTATTATAAGGGGAGGTGCATCGGACATGAATCAGAATTCGATTTCCTTAATGACACTCATGACACACATTTTTTTGAACGAAAGCGACAAACGGTTCAAAAGTCAGGGGAAAAACGTGTCACGAATGTCATTAACAATTTGGTGGAACTCCACTGCACTTTGAGAAGGGCACTGCGCACTTTAGTCGGCCAAGTGCTATTTTTGCCGACAATGGCATGACGCTTTTTGCCGATACGCCGATAAATTGTAACTTTGCAGCCGAGAAGGTAAAGCCAGACAGCAAAATGAACCGCGAAATCCTACGCATAGCCATTCCCAGCATCGTCACCAACATCACTGTGCCGATGCTTGGCATGGTTGATTTGTCTATTGCGGGGCATATCGGTTCGGGCGACGGCAGCGCGTTGGCCATCGGTGCGATTTCTGTCGGCGGACTGATTTTCAACATGGTCTATTGGCTGTTCAACTTCCTTCGCATGGGCAGCAGCGGACTGACGGCTCAGCGTTTCGGCCGTGAGGATGGCGCAGGCGAACGGCGCGTGCTGCGCATGGCCCTGACGGTGGCTGCGGTGTGTGGTGTGGCGATTTTTGCGCTCCAACGTCCCATCGAGTGGTTTGCGCACTGGGTTGTCGCTCCGTCCGACGAGGTGTGGACGTTGGCTGTGGCCTATTTCCGTGTGCGCATCTGGGCGGCTCCGGCGGTGTTGGCCTTGTTTGCGCTGAACGGTTGGTTTGTCGGGATGCAGAATTCGCGCTATCCGATGTATATCGCCATCGGCCAGAACCTGCTGAACATTGCGGCGTCCGCTACGTTGGTTTTTGGCTTCGGATGGGGCGTGCAGGGCGTGGCTTTGGGCACGGTGATTTCGCAATATTGCGGTCTGGCCGTCGCGCTCGTCCTTGTGCGGCGCACGAAGTTGCATCAGGCCGTTGTGGCCGATGCATCGGCCGAAGAACTGAACGTGGCCGACTTCTTCCGCGTGAACCGCGACATCTTCCTGCGCATGATCTGCATCATTGCGGTGACGACGGCATTCACCAGCCTGGGTGCGCGTCAGGGCGATGTGCTGTTGGCCGTCAACACGCTGCTGATTCAGCTTTTCATCCTGTTCAGCTATTTCTGCGACGGTTTCGCGCTGGCGGGCGAGGCTCTGGTCGGCAAATACGTCGGCGCACGTAGGCATGAACCGAAGATGCGTTGCGTGCGGCATTTGTTCGCGTGGTCGGGCGGAGTGACGTTGCTTTTCACGGTCGTCTATCTGGTGGCGGGCAACGTCGTGTTGCGCATCCTCACCGACGATGCATCGGTCATCGAGGCCGCCCAGCCTTACTTGCCGTGGGTGTTGGCCGTGCCCGTATGCGGCTTTGCGGCCTTCATGTGGGACGGCATCTACATCGGCGCCACCGCTACGCGACAGATGCTGCTGGCATTGGCCATCGCCACGTCGGCCTTTTTCGGGCTGTGGTTCTGTCCGATGCCATTGGCCGCAAATCATCATCTGTGGCTCGCGTTTGTGGCCTATCTGGCGGTGCGCAGCGGCTATCAGACGGTCGTGGCGCGTCGGGTCTTATCGGAATAAACATAATTAAATGAGTTAAATAACATGTGGTTTACAAATCTTTTGTTTACGACGGGAGTGGCGCATAGTGTGCTGCTCGTTGCCGCCACCATCGCCATCGGCCTTGCACTGAGCCGTATCAAGGTGGGCGGCATCTCGCTGGGTGTGACGTGGATTCTGTTTGTGGGCATCGTGGCCAGCCATTTCGGCTTGGTGCTCGACAACACGACGTCGCATTTCGTCAAGGAGTTTGGCCTGATCCTCTTCATCTACAGCATTGGCTTGCAGGTCGGCCCGAGTTTCTTTTCGTCGTTCCGCACCGGCGGCGTGACGTTGAACCTTCTGGCCACTGGACTGGTCTTTCTTGGTGCTCTGACGGCCTACATAATCCACGTAGTGACCGGCGAAGACCTCTGTGCGATGATCGGCGTGCTCTACGGAGCCGTGACCAACACGCCTGGCCTTGGTGCAGCGCAGCAGACGTTCAGCGACATGCACAACGGTGCCTCCAATTCCATCTTCGCGCAGGGCTATGCCGTAGCCTATCCGCTTGGCGTGGTCGGCATCATCCTGAGCATCGTGCTGATCCGCTATCTGTTCCGCATCAACATGGAGAAGGAGCAGGAAATCTATATGCAGAACAACCGCCGCGAGAGCGAGGAGCTGCAGGCCGTCACGCTTGAAGTGACGAACGAGGCCGTCGTCGGCAAGACTATGGACGATGTGCAGCGTCTGTCGGGCCGCAACATTGTCGCTACGCGACTTCAGCATAGCGACACCGAAGACATCGTGCTCATCAAGAGCGAGACGCGTTTCCGGAAGGGCGATAAGCTCTTCCTCGTGGCCAAGCCAGCCGATGTCGAGGCCTATACGATGATTTTTGGCCGCAAGTTGGACAAGATTGACCAGCAGGCTTGGGATCAGGACAAGCACAACGAACTTGTGTCGGAGCGCATCGTCGTGACCAACAGCAAGCTGCAGGGCAAGCGTCTGGGCGACCTCAATCTGCGTGCATCGTTCCATGTTACAATCACGCGTGTGAAGCGTGCCGGCATCGACCTCATCGCCACTCCGTCGCTCATCCTGCAGCTTGGCGACCGCGTAGTTGTGGTTGGCGCAAAGGAGAACGTACACCGCGTTGAAGGCTTGTTGGGCAACTCTGTACAACGACTCGACCATCCGCAGCTGTTCAGCATCTTCCTGGGCATCACGTTGGGCGTGCTGCTCGGTTCGTTGCCGATATTCTTCCCCGGAATGCCGGTTCCCGTCAAGTTAGGTTTGGCCGGCGGTCCGCTCATCGTGTCGATTCTGCTTTCGTGCTACGGCCCGAAGTTCCACATCATCACCTATACAACTGCATCGGCCAAGCTTCTGATGCGTGATATCGGCATCTCGCTCTTCATGGCGGCGGTCGGCCTTGGCGCTGGCGTCGGATTTGCCGACACGGTGATGAATGGCGGCTACTGGTGGGTGCTCTACGGCTTCATCATCACGTTCCTGCCTTGCATCATCATCGGAGTGCTGGCGCGCCTCGTCTTCAAGCGCAGTTATTTCACCATTGCGGGCATGATTAGCGGTGCGACGACCGATCCGCCGGCATTGGCCTATTCCAACAGCATCTGTGGCAACGATCAGGCTTCTGTGGCCTATTCGACGGTTTATCCTCTCACGATGTTCCTGCGCGTCCTTGTGGCGCAAGTAATGGTGCTTATGGCACTGTAGTCCATCGTTCGGTTTCCGGTTTAATACAAACTGCCCGGCTACAATCGCGTAGTCGGGCAGTTTTTCTGTTTGACGTCGGATGAGTACATAAAAAAATCAGCGCCTTTCACAAGGTGCTGATTCCAACCACTAATACTACTAACTAAAACTGACGACCCTAAAAAGTCAGTGTTATATATAGAGACATTTGGGCGCAACTCTTTCGAATTGCGATGCAAAGATACGATAATCGTATGTGCGATGCAAAACTAAATCATCAAAATTGGTTTTTCCACCTATAGTTTCCACCTTTTTATTGATTATCTACCCACTTTTAGGGCTTTGTAATGGGTTCGTGTTTCATAAACTAAAAAATGTTTCAACCTTTTAGTTTTATTTTGTTATTCAGATTCCACCTTCCATAACATGTTGATAAGTCAAAATGCCAAGGATGGAATTGCGGTTTTTGGCCTCGATTTGCCATGAGATTTTGTGCAACATGACGTTTTATTCCGCGAAATCGTCGGTTTGAAGCGGTTCGCTTATCATTATTGTGTCTGCCTGGATAATTGTGTCGTTCCCGTTGACGATTTCCTTGTACCTGACTTCGCAGATTGATCCGTCAGGTCTGGTTATGTTTGAAGTGTGTGTGTAAGTATAGTTGATCCATGGGAATTTCGGAAAATTGTGCTTGATTGAAACGAAAGCCAGCAGTGCAAGGAAGCAGACCGCGATGAGAAGCATGATCTTGACGCTTTTCTTGGACGTGTGGAACAGGATGAAGTAGAGTGCCACAAGGATGGCTACAGCCACGATTGCGACAAATATTCGCAGGTTGTGGATTACGTTCGTAAATACGCCGAAAATCGGCACATCATGCATGGTGATGCTGCTGTTGCCGAACCCTTGATTCTGAAATATTCCGAGCATCGATGTCCAGATTGATGTGACGAAGAACATGCCACAGATGACAATGGCAGCAACCAGTGCAGTCGCGATGAAACAGCCTTTGGCGCATCCATTGGACGAATTGGATGTCTCGGCCGATGCGGATTTTTCCTGGTCGGCCAAGACTTGTTCCTGGATGGTGTCTGGATTTACCGTTTTTCCCTTCATTCTGAGCCTGTCTTCGGCCGTTTTAGCCTCGGGAACCAATGCCCATAGCACAATGTAGATGATGAAGAACGGTGCGACGTGCAGGAATATCGACACGAAAATGAAAATAATTCGCCACGGCAACGGGTCGCTGCCTCCGAAATATTGCGTTATTCCGCTGATCACACCTCCAAGCACCTTATCCTTCGGGTCGCGGAAAAATTTTCGCGTAGTGGGCTTTGTTTGGGCCTTTTTCGCCTCTTGCGATGCTTCGTCATCGGCCGCTACGTTGTTTTTAGCGGTTCCGTCGGTCGATGCGGCATCTTCGTTGGCCGTAGAGTCGCCCATTTCCTCTGGATTGCCGATTTGTTTGAGGATGGTCTTCACGGTCATCAGGTCGATTGACTCAACGCCTTGCTCTTTCTTTTCCCAGAGCAGTTCAGCTACGCGATGTTCGATGTCGTCGGCAATCTCCTCGCCGCCCTCTTGACGGCTGAAGTACAGTTTGATGCTGTCAAGGTATTCTTCCAGCAGTTTGCAGGCATCTTCGTCGATGGTGTAGAGCGTGCCGAACAGGTTGATGTTGATTGTCTTTTTCATTTCAGTTTTCGTTTTGAGTGTTTGTTTTTCGCAGTATGTTCACAGTTTTGTCGAGTGCTGTCCATGCGTCGTCAAGCGCATTGAGGAACTCCTCGCCGTCGGCCGTCAGCCTGTAGTATTTGCGCGGCGGTCCATAGCTCGATTCCTGCCATTCGTAGGCCAGCAGACCATCATTCTTCAGGCGAGTGAGCAGTGGATAGAGCGTTCCTTCGACCACAATCAGTTCTGCCTCTTCAAGCTGCCTGATTATGTCCGATGCGTAGGCCGGCGCGCGGTGCACAATCAGCAGGATGCAGTATTCCAGCATCCCTTTTCGCATTTGCGACTTTGCATTTTCGATGTTCATTGTCTCCAGTTTTTTTATGTTCGATGGCGCAAAGATATGTAATTTATAGTACCTTGCAAAACATAGTAGCATTTTTTGCAAAATTCTGTTCATTTTTATGAATAAAGGTATCGACATCGATGAGCCATCGGACAAAATGTAAAAAGAAAAGCACCTTATCCGACGCAATTGTGCAGATAAGGTGCTCTTTTTTAATGGCATTGGCCGATGAATCAAAGCTTCCAGCGTTTGATGCGCTCCATAGCCTCGCGTGTGGCCTCGTGCGTGGCGAACGCCGTCAGGCGGAAATATCCTTGGCCCGATGGCCCGAAGCCGACGCCTGGCGTGCCCACTACGTGACATTCGTCGAGCAGTCGGTCGAAGAACTGCCAGCTGTCGAGCGGCGTCTTGATCCAGACGTAGGGGCTGTTCACGCCGCCGAATGCCGGGATGCCGATGCTTTCGAAAGTCTGCTTCATCAGCTGGGCATTCTCGCGGTAGTAGGCGATGTTGGCCATAATCTGGGCACGGCCTTCGGGGCTATATACGGCCTCGGCTGCGCGCTGCACGATGTATGGTGTGCCGTTGAACTTGGTCGATTGGCGGCGGTTCCAGAGCCTGTTGAGCGCAACGGCTTTGCCCTCTTCGGTGTAGGCCACAAGCTCCTTAGGGACGACGGTGAAGCCGCAGCGCAGACCAGTGAATCCGGCCGTCTTGGAGAAGCTGCGGAACTCGATGGCGCATTGGCGTGCTCCATCAATCTCGTAGATGCTGTGCGGCACGTCGTCTTCGGTGATGAAGGCTTCGTAGGCCGCATCGAACAGAATGATGTTTTTTTCGCGTAGTGCATAATCGACCCACACTTTGAGCTGCGATTTGGTCAACGTGGTGCCAGTCGGATTGTTCGGGAAACAGAGGTAGATGACATCGACATGCTGCGAGGGCAAGGCTGGCACGAAGCCGTTCTCCTGCGTGCATGGCATATAGCAGATCCGGCTGTAGCGGATGCCGTCGAAGTCGCCTGCGCGGCCGCCCATCACGTTCGTATCGACATAGACGGGATAGACGGGGTCGGTGACGGCGATGACGTTCTGTTGGCCAAGGATGTCGCCGATGTTGCCGCAGTCGGACTTTGCGCCGTCGCTCACGAAGATTTCGTCGGGCTGGATGTCGATGCCGCGCTGCTTGAAGTCGTAGTTGCAGATGGCCTCGCGCAGGAAGGCGTAGCCCTGCTCCGGCCCGTAGCCACGGAAGCCGTCGGCCGTGCCCATTTCATCGACTGCCTTGTGGAGCGCCTCGATGACGGCTGGAACGATGGGGCGTGTAACGTCGCCGATGCCCATGCGGATGATTTTTGCCTCGGGGTGAGCCTCCTGATATGCCTTGATGCGGCGTGCCACCTCGACAAAGAGGTACGACTCGCTGACTTTAGTGAAATTTGTGTTTACGAATGCCATAATTATTTTTCTGATTTCTATTCCGGCGCAAAGGTGACAAAAAATATAGAAAAGCGACATAAAACATATCACTTTTCTATAATTACGCGGATTATTTTGTCAAAAGGATGAGTTTTTGAATATTTATCTGGCAAATGTTAATATTCAAATGCTCCGGAGAACACTTCGGTGGCCGGCCCGGTCATGAAGACGCAGTTTGTCGCTTCGTCCCACGCGAGTTCCAGCGAACCGCCGTTCAGGTCGAGTGTGATCTGGCGGTCGGTCTTGCCGTTCAGCACGCAAGCCACCAACGTCGCGCACGAGCCGGTTCCGCATGCCCAAGTTTCGCCCGAGCCGCGTTCCCACACGCGCATGCGCGCGTGTTTCCTATCTGCTACGTGGACAAATTCGGAGTTTACGCGCGCCGGAAAAGCCTTGAAATTTTCGTACGATGGACCGAACTTCTCAAGGTCGAGTTGTTCGATGCGTTCTGCCGTATCGACGAAATAGACCGCGTGCGGATTGCCCATCGACACCGCGGTGCACTCGGCCGAGACGCCATCCACGGCAGGCAGTCCGAGCTTTTGTCCGATGCACCGTTCCGCGTCGTCGCACACAACAGGAATGTCGGCCGGACGCAGGATGGGTTCGCCCATGTTGACCGTGACTTTTGCCACTTTGTCGGCCGATGCCGTTCCCTTGACCCCTTGCCCCAGGTCGGCGTAGGTGAAGACTTTCAGGATTTTCACTCCGGCCAATGTTTCGAGCGTAAACTCCTTCTTGCCGGTCAGCTTGTGGTCGTAGCAGTACTTGGCCACGCAGCGCGACGCATTGCCGCACATCTGCGCCTCGCTGCCGTCGGCGTTGAACATACGCATACGGAAATCGCACGTGGCTGATGGCATGATGAGCACGAGCCCGTCGGAGCCGATGCCGAAATGCCGGTCGCTGACGAATTGTGAGAGCTTTGCTGGGTCGGCGATGTGCTGCTTGAAACAGTTGACATAGACGTAGTCGTTGCCACATCCATGCATTTTTGTAAATTTGATGGTCATTATGCTTTTGTTTTTCTGGGGATATAGTCGTTGGACGAGGGACGTCTGTCGGACATTAAAATCGGAGCTTGGTCCGCTTTTCTTCTCCTTTTCCCATTTCTCCTTCTCCTGAACTATTTCTCCTCATTCCTAAAATCGTGTTTGTCCATTCGCTACGTTGCTTTATGGCAAACAAAAATAAAATGAAGGGCAACCCAAATCGTTTGGGCTGCCCTTCTATCAGGTTAACCCCGTGTGGGGTAGAGTTGCATTTTAAGCCTTCTTCTCAGCTTTCTTGTTCATGAAGCTGAATGCCGTTGGAACGGCCAGGAAGATTGTTGTCAATGGATCGACGATGACACCGAGCAGCATTGCGAAGATGAAGCTCTGGATAGATGCGCCGCCGAAGAAGAAGATGACAACCAGAACCAGAAGGGTTGAGATTGAGGTGTTCAATGTACGAGGCATGGTTGCGTTCAATGCGTCGTTCACCACGCTGCCCAACTGCTTGTTCGGGTAGAGGCCGCGTACCTCGCGGATACGGTCGAACACAACCACGATATCGTTGATTGAGTAACCGATGACGGTTAGGATGGCGGCGATGAATGCCTGGTCAACTTCCATTGAGAATGGAGCAATCGTCCAGAAGCTTGAATATACGCCGAGGATGACAAGCACGTTGGCAGCCAGACCTACGATGGCACCGATTGAGAATGCCACGTTGCGGAATCGGAGCAGGATGTAGAGCGCAATCACGATGAGAGCCACGATGATGGCGATGATAGCACCACGGGTGATGTCTTCAGCGATTGAAGGACCGACCTTCTGCGACGATGGGATGTAGTCTTCGTTGTTGAAGCTCTCGAAGTCGGCGACTGTGGTGTAGCCCAACTGCTTGCCGGCCTCGTAGATGGCCTTCTTGACGGTCGTGGTGGCAACCTCGTCATCCTGAGCGTTCAAGTCGAAGTTGGTGGTGACACGAACCTGATTTGCGTTGCTGATGGTGATGACCTTGATTGATGCGTCGCCCAGCGTAGCATCGTTCTCAAGAGCCTTCTGCAGGTCCTGGGTGCTGACTGACTGAACCTCGTTGAACGAAACCACGAAGTTGCGGCCACCGGTGAAGTCGATACCCTTCTCTGGGCCTGGGTAGAACATCAGCACGACGCAGACAACGGCGATGATGCCGTAAACGATGCGGCTGCGGCTACCTGCCTTCACGAAGTCGAAGTTGGTTGGCTTGAGCAGGCCGGAAGCAACACCGGTGAAGGTGACGTCCTTGAACCAGCCCTTTGCGTTGTTTTCAATGAAGATGCGGCTCAGGAATACGGCCGAGATGAACGATGTCACGATACCCCACATGAAGGTGAATGCGAAGCCCTGGATTGGGCCGGTGCCGAACATGTAGAGGATGATACCAGTGAGCAATGAAGTCAGGTTGGCGTCGAAGATGGCCGAGAATGCGTTGCTGTAGGCTGCCGAGATTGCTGCAGGCAGAGCCTTGCCCGATGCCAATTCCTCTTTGGCGCGCTCGTAGATAAGCACGTTTGCATCGACCGCGATACCCATAGCCAATACGATACCTGCGATGCCCGACAATGTGAGCACAGCCTGGAACGAGCAGAGGATACCGATGGTGAAGAATGCGTTGATGAGCAGGCAGCAGTCGGCTACGATGCCGGCCTTGAAGCCGTAGAAGCAGATCATGTAGATGAAGAGGAGCACCAATGCGATGATGAACGAGATGCCGCTGGCCTTGATTGCCTCCTGGCCGAGTGACGGACCAACTACGTCTTCGCTTACGATGTTGACGGCAGCTGCCATCTTACCTGAGTTGAGCACGTTGGCCAAGTCAGTTGCCTCTTCGAGGGTGAAGTTGCCGGTGATGCTTGAACGGCCACCGTTGATCTGGTCGTTGACGCGTGGAGCAGAATAAACGACACCGTCGAGCACGATGGCGACGCACTTGCCTTTGTTGGCACCGGTGATCTTCGACCATTCAGCACCGGCTTCTGGGGTCATGGTCATCGAGACCTCGTAGGTGCCGGAAAGCTGCTGATACTGATGTGTGGCATCGACAATGACATCGCCGGCCACGGTAGCATCGGAAAGGTGAGGGGTCGTGTTGTCGTTGCCCTTACCCTTCAAGGCATAGAGCACAACGTAGTTCTCCTTCTTGCCGCCCTGTGGGTCGAATGGCTTAACGTCCCAAGCCCATGCCAGACGGCGAGGGAAACGGGCATCCTGCTGCTTCAACATCTTGTTGACGGCAGCGGTGTCATATACGCTGGCATAGGCTACGCCGCCGAAACCTGCGTATGGAGTCAACTTGCTGAACAAAGGACCATTGTCGGCAGCCTGTGTAGTGTCGGCCTCGGCGATGGCGTTGGCAAGCGAGTCGGCTGCATTTGCAGCATCGTTGGCAGCCTGTACGTTTGTGGTGTCGGCATTGGCATTGCTGTCCTGCTTCTTTGCCTCGGCAGCCAGACGGGCATTAGCCTCGGTGAAGTAGTTGAACACCTCGTCGGCCTGATATGTCTCCCAGAATTCGAGGTTGGCAGAACCCTGGAGCAGTTTCTTTACACGTTCAGGTTCCTTGACGCCTGGCAACTCGACCAGGATGCGGCCTGCCTGCTCCAATTGCTGGATGTTTGGGGCAACGACACCGAAGCGGTCGATACGGTTGCGGAGGACGTTGAAGGAGTTGTC
>DFJU01000043.1 GCA_002373755.1 Bacteroidales bacterium UBA3663
CCCGTTATGTAGGGGAAGGGAGTGGATACAATCTTTTTTCTATATTTTTCTCCCAAGGTGTAATGGGAGTGTAAATGCGTTTACATTTTTTGCCGATGTCTCTTGTCCACTGTTTCATTCTACTCCCTTCCCCTACATAACGGGGAAGGGCTGGGGATGGGGTCTGCGTGGGGTCGGGGAGAGGCTCTGTGTGGATTACAGCTTCACCGCCGCGCTTATCGACACCATCCTTCCTGTCAGGTAGTTCGGCACGGCATATTGCAGGTTGTTGATGGCCGTGACCCAATAGTAGGAATTGGTGTTGTTGATGCCCAGTAGGTTGAAGAATTCGATGCCGGCCGACAGCTCACGCACCAAGGTCCATCGGCCACGATTCATGAACTTCGCATTGTTGGCGTTCCAAACTCGCGTAGCGCCCAGATCGACGCGGCGGTAGGCCGGCGTGCGGAAGATGCCCGACTTGCGTCCGCCGATGGGGCTGTAGAACGGCAGTCCGTCGTTCATCACGCCGCGCAGGTGCACCTTGTACGAGTCGTTGCCCGGCCAGAAGTCGCTGAAGAAGATGCCGAACGAATAGCGCTGTTCCGTCGGACGCGGTGTCTTCAGCCCGTCGTAGGTCTCCTTGGCCTCCATCAGCGAGAGCGAGATCCACGAGTCGGTGCCGGGCACGAATTCGCCGAACAGCTTGAGGTCGATGCCGGTGTTGAACGCCGTCCCCGTGTTGTGGCCGGCATAGACGATCTGCACGTTATCGACCGTGTAGGGAATGTATTGGCCGATGTGCTTATAGTATGCCTCGGCCGTCAGCTTGAACGGGCGGTCGTAGGCGCGGAAGGTGTAGTCGCCGCCCACGATGAACTGGAAGCACCTCTGGCTGCGGATGTCGTCGTTCATGCGCACCATCGTGTTGCCATCGCCGTCCACGTAGCTCTGGCGGTATTCCTTGTAGAACGGCGCCTGATAGTACAGACCTGTGGCTACGCGAAAAACCGTCTGCCGCTCGCTGCTGTTCAGTGCGTCGGGCGTGTAGCGCAGCATGGCGCGGGGCGACAAGAGTGTCTCGCGGTTGAATGTCCAATGGCTCAGCCGCACGCCGCCCAGGACGAGCCATCGGCCGCCCAGCATATTCCAGCCGAACTGCTCCTGTGCGAAGGCCGAAATTCGCGTAGTCGTGTTGTCGTAGAACGAGTGCTTGTTGTAGATCATCTGCACCGTCTGGCCGTCGTGCGGCAGGGTGTAGCCCGACGAGTCGCGCCGTTCCCATTCGGCAATGCGGTCGTCGATGGCCTCGCGCTGCACCGTCGTGCCGTAGGTCAGCTTGCTGTGGCCGATTTGCGTCGCGCCCTTCACGCTCAGCGCCATGACCGATGCGTTCAGGTAGTTGCGCGCGTGCTGGTGGTAGGCTCCGACGCCCAGGCCGCTCTGTCCGCCGTCGGTCGCTTCGTCCAGCCAATATTCGCCGCTGATGTCGTAGGTCACCTCCTCGTCGGTGGCAAAGGCCGATGCCATGAGGCTCAGCTGCGTCTTTTTCAGACCTCGGTAGGTGAGGGTCAGCGCGCCGAAATAGGTGTCGAACTCGTCCTGTTCGTGGCCGTCGAAATAGACCTTGAACCTGTGCGGGTCGTCCAATGTGCCGAACGACGTCTCGCGCGTCTTGGGCGTGAAGCGGTAGTCGTTGATGGCGATGTTGCCCAGCAGCTGCAAGTTCCATTGGCCGTTGAAATCATAGCCCAGCAGCGTCTGGTAATCGACGAACCGCGGGTCGTATTCGCCCTTCGTGTCGAGGCTCGACAGCATCGAGGCGTTCCGTTTGTAGCGCACGCCGTGCAGTTGCGAGAATTTTTGTGTCCGATGGCCCAGCGACACCGCGCCGCCCATGAAGTTGACGTTGGCCGATGCCTCAAACCGCTCCGGCTGCTTGTACGTGATGTCCAGCACCGACGACATCTTGTCGCCATACTCCGGCGAGAAGCCGCCCGTCGAGAAATCGACCTCCTTGACCATCGCGGGGTTGATGAACGACAGACCCTCCTGCTGCCCGCTCGCGATGAGTTGCGGCCGATAGACCTCGATGCCGTTCACATAGACCAGATTCTCGTCGAACGAGCCGCCGCGCACCGAATATTGGCTCGACAGCTCGTTGTTCATCGTCACGCCGGCCATCGTGCCCAGCATGTCCTCCACCGCATTGCCCGAGGCCGACGGCACACGCGCGATGTTCTCCGCCTTCAGCCGCTCGGTGGTCGATGCCCGCTGCTGCCGCGCCGTCACCTCCACATCGTTGATGTAGGCCTGGTTGGTGCGCATCTGCACGTTGAGGATGATTTTCCGTTTTTCGTCCGATGAGCCTGCCGCGCTACGCGAGTTCAGTTTTTTTTCGACCCTCTTGAAGCCGATGCTGGTGAAGATGACCGTCAACGAATCGCTTTCGGGCACGTCCAACGAATATTCGCCCTTGAAGTTGGTCAATGTGCCGATGCCGCCGCGCGACAGGCGGACGTGAGCCATCTCGAGCGGTTCGCCGTTGTCGTCCACTACGCGACCTTCCAGACGTACGCCCTGGGCCGTCAGTGTGCACACTGACCACAATCCGATGATGAAAAGAAGAACTATTTGTTTCACGCGCGCGTATAAAACTCAAAATTTTGAAAGTCAGGGACATCGGCCACGACCGGAACACCTCGCGGAATCAGCTCCATCGGCCATAAAAGAACCGGAAATGGGGACTGAAAAAACTCTTGTTTTGCTCGAGCATCGTCCCTTTCACTTCCCTTTTATAACCCTTTTACTCCCCTTTTTGACCCTTAATTAACGTATCACAACCGTTTTTATTACGTCCGACCCCAGTTTTTCGTTCAGCCGATGGGCAATCATGGTGCGGCGCATCATCAGTTCCGTCTTCAGCGACGGCGACTTCAGGTTGACGAACAGATAGCCGTTCTGGAGGAAGATGCGGTCGGTCTCTTTGGCAATTTTGTCGCCCAGCGTCTCCTGCCACAGCGAAGCGATGCGGTCGGCAAAGACCACATTGTCCAACTGCGTGATTTTCAGATATTGGCGCAGAATTTCAGCGACCGATTGTTCATTTCTTCTCTGCATAGGTTCCCTCTTCGACGGTGAAAAGTTTGTAGTCGCCCGACACCTTTTCGACGATGCGGTCGAGGTGTTCGCGGTTCGTGTCCGATATGAAGATCTGGCCGAAACGCTCGCTCGTCACGAGGCGGATAATCTGCTCCATGCGGCGGGCGTCGAGCTTGTCGAAAATGTCGTCGAGCAACAGGATCGGCGTGGTCAGTCCTTGGCGGCACAGGTAGTCGAACTGTGCCAGTTTGAGGCCGACGAGGAACGTCTTGTTCTGTCCCTGGCTGCCCACTTGCTTCATCAGGCAGTCGTCCAGCTGCATCACCAGCTCGTCCTTGTGGGCACCGCGTGTCGTGTAGCCCAACGCAAGGTCGCGGCTGCGCACCTCGTCGAGCATCGGCAACAATGAACCGCGCTCAAAGTGCGACGTGTAGGTCAGGCTGACGCGTTCGTGGCCTTGCGAAATCTGATTGTGAAACTCTTGGAACACAGGCACAAAGTCCTCCACAAAACTCTTGCGTGCCGCGTAGATGATTTGCCCGTAGTAGTCCATCTGCTCCTCCCAGATGCGGTAGAGGTTGATGTCGGCGCACGGCGGCTCCTGTTTCAGCAGTGTGTTGCGTTGGGCCAATGCCGTGTTGTAGCGCGTCAGGGCGTCCAGATACGGCTTGTTGAACTGCGCGATGACCATGTCCATCAGCCGGCGCCGCTCCTCGCTTCCGCCTTGCAGCAATGTGGCATCGGCCGGAGTGAGCATCACGATGGGGAGCAGTCCGATGTGGTCGGCCAGACGCTGGTAGTCCTTGCCTCCGCGCTTGAAACTCTTGCGTCCGCGCAGCTTGTATCCGCAGCGCACCTCTTCGGGCTGTCCGTTCAGTTCATATCGGCCATTGAGCAAGAAGAAATCCTCGCCGTGGGTGATGACCTGGCTGTCGGGCAAGCTGTTGAACGACTTGCAGAACGAGAGATAGTAGATTGCGTCCAGCAGGTTGGTTTTCCCCATTCCGTTGTCACCCACCAGACAGTTCACACCGGCTGAAAAGTCAATCTCCGCTTCCCGTATATTCTTGTAGTTTACGACCGATAAGTGCTCGAGTTTCATGTTTTCATTGCTGTTCAACGTGGCAAATATAGCGAAATTCCTGTGGAAATATTACCGCTACGCGATTTTTGGGATAAAAAAGTTGGTCAGTTCGTGGGAAGTTGTAATTTTGCACCGCTTTTTCCGAAAGTATTCAATAAACATTAACTATAAAATGGCAACAAAACACAACCAAACTGCTGAAGAAATTCAGCCATCCAAGTCCGAACAATTCATTCAAAATAACGGTAAGACTGTCCTCTGCGTTCTTGCAGGCGTTATCGTCGTGCTCGCAGCTGCAGTCGGCATGAACAAGTGCAGCGAAAGCCGCAACGAGGAGGCTGCCAAGAGCGAAGCCCTCTATCAGGCCCAGTTCGATTTCGAGGCCGGCAACTATGCTGCTGCACTCGAAAACTTTGAAAGCGTCATCAGCGAATATGGCTCGACCAAGTCGGGCAACATCGCCAAGGCATACGCCGGTCTCTGCCAGAAGCAGCTCGGCAACTTCGAAGAGGCCATCAACAACTTGAAGGATTTCGACGGATGCGACGCTGTCATCTCGCCGGCCATCCTTTCGGCTCTCGGCGACTGCTATGTCGAAAAGGAGAATCCTGACTACAGCGCTGCTGCAAAGGCTTTTGAGAAAGCTGCATCGGCCGCAAATTCTGCACAGTTCTCGCCTCTCTACCTCCGCAAGGCTGGTCTGGCCTACGAGAAGCTCGGCGACAATGCCAAGGCTCTCAAGGCTTATGAGACAATCAAGAATGTGTGGGCCGATTCCGATCTGGCCAACAGCATCGACAAGTACATTGTCCGTGTGAAGTAAAACTTAAATTCATCAATATGAGCCCTGATCCTGCGGCGGCGGCACGCCCCGCAAATTTGGAAGACGCCACCGTCGGAATCGTAGTTTCCGACTGGCACAGTGAGTTGACAGGCGCAATGCTTGAGGCTGCAATCTCGACCTTGAAGCGTTGCGGAGTGGAGAACGACGACATTTTCGTGGCACATGTCCCTACCGTCATGGAACTGACATTCGCCGCCCGACAGATGTCGATGGTTCAGGAGCCGAAGGCTGTTATCATGCTTGGATGCAGTTCGCAGGACGAAGAACCGCAGTTCCAGAGCATTTCGCGGAGCATCGCGCACGGTTTCACAGAGTTGAACCTTCACAGCGATATTCCTTACATTTACGGAGTGTTCTTGACTTCCACTTTGGCTGAGGCAAGATATTGCTGCACGGCGTCGAAGGGTTCTGAATGTGCTGAAAAAGTTTTGAATATGGTCAACATGATGGCCAATTTGGTCGTCATCTGATGAAATGAATGCCGTTGCGTTGAGCACGGCATTATATATGCGGTAGTGGCTCAGTTGGTAGAGCATTGGCTTCCCAAGCCGAGGGTCGCGGGTTCGAGTCCCGTCTGCCGCTCAATAGGTATTCGCGTCGCCGTGACTCGGTCCGGGAGAAGCGAGTCACGTCTGCCGCTCAATAACGTCTTTGGATATCGTCCGAAGGCGTTTTTTGGTGTAGTATTCCCAAGCCTCGGGTCGCGGGATTGCTCCCTACGGTCGCGTCCACGGGATGCGAGTCACGTCTACCGCTCATTAAAAAAGGATATGTCAAATTGGCATATCCTTTTCTGTTCTTGTGGGTTTCGGTTTTGTCCGATGCTTATTCCGCGTAGGCCACGACCTCGATTTCGACCAATGCGCCTTTTGGCAACGTCTTCACGGCAACGGCCGAGCGTGCAGGGAATGGCTTGCTGAAGAAGGTTGCATAGACCTCGTTCATGGCGGCAAAGTCGTTCATGTCGGCCAAGAAGACTGTCGTTTTGACCACGTTGCTCATCTTCACACCGGCGGCCTCCAATACGGCCTTGATGTTGCTGAGCGATTGCTGCGTCTGTTCGCGGATGCCGCCTTCGACCAATGTGCCGGTGGCCGGATTGAGCGGAATTTGTCCGGAAGTGTAGATGAACTGGCCGACTTGGATGGCCTGACTGTAGGGGCCGATGGCTTGTGGAGCCGATGTTGTGCTGATTGTTTTCATATTTGTATCGTTAAAAACGTCGCAAAGATATTCGTTTTTGGCGACGATGTCTGTCGGACGGACAAGAAATCGCGTAGCGCGTCGTAAAAACGGAAAAATGTGCTATTCTACGTTGAAAAATAGAGAATAATTAGCCTGCAAGCATTCGCAACTGCGAAAAAAAAGTGCGCCAGTTGGAATCACTTCCGGCTGGCGCATCTACGTTTATATGGTTCTGGAAAATACTTATTTGTTGAGCAGTTCCTGACTGCGAGCGATGAATTTTGCCAATGCCTCGCCCTTCAGCATACCGCCTTCGAGCAGAGCCAGATCGATGAGCTGACGCAAGGTGGTGTCGGTTGCAGCATACTTGCCGACAGCCTCGGTCTCCTGTTTCTTGAGGCCCTCAACATCCTTACGGAGTGAGTCGAGCAGCTGGTTCTTGTCCTCCGGGAACTCGCCGGCCTTGGCCTTGTATTTCTCCTCCTCGAGCGGTTTGATTTGAGCCTCCTTGTCCTCGATCTCCTTGCACATGGCACTGAGTGACGAGGTGAGGGCATCCTTGGCTGCTGCAAGAATCTTCTTGATGGTTGGGGCTTCTGTGTTGACGATGAGGTTCATCTGGTCGGGCATCTGACCATAGAAGTTCATGCCGCCGCCCTGTACCTTGCTCATCTCCTTCATACGGCGCATCCATTCGTTCTGGGCAACCATGACAGGCTTGTCGGTCTCGTCCATGGCCTGGAATTCGATGTTCCACTCGACTTTCTTGCCGTCTTGGCCAACGGTGTCTGGAATCTGGCTCTGGAAGAGGGTGTTGTTTTCGCGACGTTCGCTCTCGGTGAACTCGACCTTCTTGGCATCGGCCTTCTTGATGAGGTTCGACAAAGTGTCCGAGTCGATACGGTTGAAGTGGCACTTTTCCTGTTTCTGCTCCTGCTGGTTCATCCAAGGTGTATCCAACTGGCCACCCGTCTCGATGACGTCATAACCCTTGGCCTTGGCAGCCTCGATGTAGCTGTACTGAGCCACCTTGTCGTCCGAATAGAGGTAACACAACTGACCATCCTTGTCGGTCTGGTTGCCTTCCACGAGTTTGCGGTACTCGTCGGCGGTATAGTAGTGACCCTCGGTGTTCTTGATGAGGGCGAAGTTGATGGCCTTCTCGTAGAACTTCTCGTCGCTCAACATGCCGTACTGGATGAAGATCTTGAGGTCATCCCACTTCTCTTCGAACTTCGTACGATCCTCGTTGAAGATCTCCTGGAGGCGGTCGGCCACCTTCTTGGTGATGTAGCCACTGATCTTCTTGACGTTCTGGTCGCTCTGCAAGTAGCTACGGCTGACGTTCAATGGAATGTCCGGACTGTCGATCACACCGTGCAACAGCATCATGAACTCAGGCACAACACCTTCCACCTGGTCGGTGACGAACACCTGGTTGCAGAAGAGCTGAATCTTGTCACGACGGAACTCGTTGTTCTCGATCTTTGGGAAGTAGAGCACACCCGTCAAGTGGAATGGGAAATCGACATTCAAGTGAATCCAGAACAAGGGGTCTGGAGCCATCGGATAGAGTTCGTGATAGAACTTCAGGTAGTCCTCGTCCTTCAGGTCGGCAGGAGCCTTGACCCACAGAGGCTGCGTCTCGTTGATCTGGTTATCCTCATCTGTCTCAACCTCCTTGCCGTCCTTCCACTCGGTCTTTTTGCCGAATACGACAGGGATAGGCAGGTACTTGCAATATTTCTTCAAGAGGTTCTCGATGGTGTACTTCAAGGTCATGTTGGCTTTGTTCTCGTCATCCAGATAAAGGATGATGTCGGTACCGCGCTCTGCCTTGTCGCAGGTGTCCATCGTGAAGTCAGGATTGCCCTCACAGCTCCACATGGTTGCAGGTTCATCCTTGTAACTCTTACTGCGGATCTCGACTTTCTTCGATACCATGAAGGCGGAATAGAAGCCAAGACCGAAGTGACCGATGATGCTGGCACCATCTTTCTTGTACTTGTCAAGGAACTCTGTTGCACCCGAGAAGGCAATCTGGTTGATATATTTGTCAATCTCATCGGCCGTCATACCGATACCATTATCGCTTACGGTCAATGTGCCTGCCTCTGGGTCAACGCTTACGCGCACTTTGAGGTCGTCGGTATTGCCATTGAACTCGCCGGCACGAGCCAAGGTCTTGAGTTTCTGGGTTGCATCGACTGCATTGCTGACCAATTCACGCAGGAATATTTCGTGATCTGAGTACAAGAATTTCTTGATGACAGGAAAGATGTTTTCCGATGTCACATTGATTGAACCAGTTTTCATAAAGCCTTTAATTTTTTATATATTGTTATGTTTCAATTTTTTGTTGTCCGATGAAATTCGATTCCACCTCATTTTTCCACTCCCTTTTTCCACTTGCGGAAACGTGAAAAATGTGAACCGATTGTAAATTGAGCAAAAGCCGTGCCAAACGTCGGAAGTGTGCCAACTTGTCAAATTTTGCGCACAAAATTTCGACATAAAATGTGAATAAATGTTAAAAGTGCAACAAGGCAATCTATTGCGCAAAAAAGTTTCCGCAAAATAATTTGCCAGCACTGTGAAAATAATCTACCTTTGCACCGCCTTAGAGGAACAACCATGATAAGCATGATACCTTAAAATAAACATTTAACAAACATTTGGGTTAGCCTTAAATCTTATGCCTGAAAGACATCGATTTCCTGTTATCGGTGATTAGCTGGTAACCCGACGTTAACCTTAATAAATATAAAATCAAAAGAGCATCCGAAAGGTTGCTCTTTTGGTTTTAAAGCCCTTTGTGAAAGCCGCGTAGAGCCGTCGGAAAGAAGCCGATGATTATTTGGACAAGTGGATTTTATTCAGTAATTTTGCACCACATTTTCGTAAAATTTATGGCAAAAAAGAACAAATTGATGAAGTTCGACGACATGGAAGGCTATAAAAATGTTTTCCAATATGCCTTCGAACAGTTGCAGTCCGACGGTTTCCCGTTGCGGGGCAAGTGGCACACAGACTATTTCCACAACGACAATCCCATCGTCATCGAGTTGGGTTGCGGCAAGGGCGAATACACCGTCGGACTTGCCCAGCGTTATCCCGAGAAGAATTTTATCGGCTTCGACATCAAGGGTGCGCGGATGTGGACCGGCGCGACGCAGGCCATCGAACAGAACCTTGAAAATGTGGCCTTTGTGCGCACCCGCATCGAACTGATCACGCACTTCTTTGCGCCGGGCGAGGTGTCGGAAATCTGGATTACGTTTGCCGATCCGCAGATGAAGAAGGTGAACAAGCGGCTCACATGCACGATGTTCATGCAACGCTATTTGCAGATCCTGAAACCGCACGGTATCGTACAGCTCAAGTCCGACTCGAATTTCCTCTTCACCTACACCGAGGAGATGGCCAAGGCCAATCGGCTGCCAATTTTGGCCAGTACGCGCAACCTTTATGCAACCGATGCGTCGGCCAATGCGTCACAGGAGGATGGCTTCCGACCCGATTGGGAGGCGTTGCGCAACATCCAGACGGCCTACGAACGTCAGTGGCTGGCTCGTGGCATCGACATCAAATATCTTGTCGTCGAACCGCAACTACGCGAAAAATGGGTCGAGCCGGACGTGGAAATCGAGTTGGACAGCTACCGCTCGTATGGCCGCGACCAGAACTCGTCGCTGGAAAAGCATGTGTGAGAAAGTTGAACGTTTGAAAAATTGTTTTATGGCCAGAACGATACAGATTTGTCGGGCAATGACATTGGCCAAAAACAAGGTAATTATTCAAGAAAAACTCTAAAATAATCATGGCATTATATCCAAATCTCATCAAGGAGGCATTGGCGCAGGTTATCTATCCTGGCACCAAGAAGAACCTCATCGAAAGTGAAATGTTGGCGGGCGACATCCGCATTGAGGGCACGAACGTATCGTTCACGCTGACCTTCGAGAAGGAGACCGACCCGTTCATGAAATCGGTCATCAAGGCGGCCGAGGCCAACATCCGCCACATGTGCGAACAGGCCGGCGAGGCTGTCGGCGAAGTGGAAATCAAGACATCGGCTAAGCAGGCTCCGCGTCCCGAGCCCGACAAGCTGCTGCCGCAGGTGAAGAACGTCATCGCCGTGGCTTCGGGCAAGGGCGGCGTGGGCAAGAGTACGGTTTCGGCCAATCTCGCTGTCGGTCTGGCCATGTTGGGCTACAAGGTCGGTCTGCTCGATGCCGACGTGTTCGGTCCGTCTGTGCCGAAGATGTTCCAGTTGGAGGATTTCAAGCCCTACGCTGAGCGCATTGACGGTCGCGACCTGCTGATTCCGGCCGAAAAATATGGCGTGAAACTGTTGAGCGTGGGCTTCTTCGTCGATCCGAACAATGCCACCATCTGGCGTGGCAGCATGGCTTCGAGTGCCATCAAGCAGCTCATCGGCGATGCCGAGTGGGGCGAATTGGACTACCTCCTGATTGATATGCCTCCTGGAACGTCGGACATCCACTTGACCGTCGTGCAGACCCTCGGACTGACCGGCGCTGTCGTCGTATCGACCCCGCAGCAGGTGGCATTGGCCGATGCCCGGAAAGGCATTGACATGTTCCTGAACGAGAAAATCAACGTGCCCGTGCTCGGTCTGGTCGAAAATATGGCGTGGTTCACTCCGGCCGAGTTGCCGCAGAACCGCTACTACATCTTCGGCAATGAGGGCGTAAAGGCATTGGCCAATGAGATGAACGTCCCGCTGCTGGCCCAGATTCCTGTCGTGCAGGGCATCTGCGAGAGCGGCGACGACGGCCGTCCGATTGTCATGAACTACGATTCGATGGTCGGCCAGTCGTTCCTCAGCCTCGCGCAGGCCGTCGTGACGCAGGTCAATCTGCGCAATGCCAATCGGCCGAAAACCGAGCGTGTGAAGGTGGAAAAGTAAGTGATAGAGACCCCCTCCCGTCCTCCCCGGGGGGAGGGGCAAATTCCATCCAAAACTATTTTCTGTGACTATTAATCTCCTCACCTCGGGGAGGTCGGGAGGGGGTCGTTTTTGTGTATGATACATTTACAAGAAACAGCAAGCACCAACACGTGGCTGCTCGATGCGTTGAGGCGCGACAGCACAATGGCCGATGGCACAGTCGTTTGGACCACACGGCAGACGGCCGGACGCGGTCAGATGGGCAACTCGTGGGAGTCGGCCGACGGGCAGAATATCGCCCTCTCCGTGCTGCTCCGCCCGGATTTTCTCGCGCCGCACAACCAGTTCATCATCAGCGAGTTGGTCGCTTTGTGTGTGGCCGATGCGCTACGCGGATTCCTGCCGGCAGACATTGGCCAAAAAGTCACCGTCAAGTGGCCGAACGACATCTATGTGGCCGATGGAAAAATCTGCGGCATCCTGATTGAGAACCAGTTGCAGGGCATGAAGCTGGCCTACAGCGTGTGCGGCATCGGCATCAACGTCAATCAGGAGCGATGGCTCGGCAATGCGCCCAATCCGACGAGCCTCCGTCTGGTCACGGGTCAGACCTACGACGTCGAGGCCGTGCTCGATGCCGTCGTCGCGCGCATCCTGACCCGTTGGGAGGCTTTTATGGCCAATGCACCGGCGCAGCAGGAAATCCTCCACCGCCGGTTCTGCGAATCGCTCTACCGCCGCGAAGGGCTGCATCCCTACGTCGATGCGGCCACGGGCGAGGCTTTTCAGGCACGCATCGCTGGCGTCGAGCCGATGGGCCCGCTGCGTCTCATTACGGCCGATGGCGAAGAGCGCACCTACAGTTTCAAGGAGGTCAAGTTCGTGCTGCCCTGCGGGGTGACGAAGGAGTAAGAGACTGACCCCCATCCCAATGACCTGCGACCCCCTCCCGACTTACCCCTCGCTAAAGCTCGTCTTCTCGCTGAACGATTATCAATCGTTCTAATCGCTGTGAGGACCCCGAGGGGAGGGGGTCAAAATCAGAAATTTTTAATCGCACAATAAAACATTATGGCACACTATGAAAACATACGCGAGGAATCGCTCAAACTGAAGGTCGCAGCCGACTGGTTCCAGCGGTTCGACTGCACCGACATCATCGGACGCATCGATTTCGCCGTGAAAATACAGCGCGAGGCCAATGCCATTGATTTCGACGACGAGTATCTGCTTTGGGCCGAGGCCAAGCAGCAGCCCACCGACATCTGCCGTATGCTGGCGCAGCTCATCGTCACCATCAAGGCCGATGCTTTCCAGTGTGTGCCGCCCCGTTTCGTCGGCTGTTTCGACAACGAGAAGATTGCCTTTGTCGAATATCATGACATCCTCTCCATCTACCAGATAAACGACTTCAACTGGACGCAGACGCCATCGGCCATCGACGAGAAGACCGTCCAGACCGTGCGCCAAACCATCAATTCCGACAAGGTCTTCGTCTTCGATTTTGAGGCCGATGCCAAGGAACTCAAGAACTTCATCCGCGCCAATTTCTCGCTCAAGGGAGGCCGGTTGCGGCAGATGCTCATCAACAAGAACAACTTCATCTTCGTCTATCAGCGGTGGCGCAGTCTGGTCATGCCCAAGATCGATGCCGACTGGGAACTGCTGAAAAAGGAATATGCCATCTACGACCGCGACTTCTTCCTTGCCGAACTCAACATCGACGACAACGGGACGGTCGAAATTGCCGACGACAAGGTAGTGAACCACGACTTCTACATCACGTTCCATTCGACCGACGCGAAACCATACGAGATGGTGCGCAAGGATGACCTCGGCATCGACATGTCCTACAGGTTCGGGTTCAAGGCCGATGGACTGCGGCAATACACCGACTTCTGGAAGCGCTACAAGCGTCCGCCGCAGAACGAATATTGGAGCTACATCGTCGAGCGGCTTGACCTGCTCGTACCGCAGGACGTGCGCGAGAGAAAAGGTGCGTTCTTCACCCCGCAGATTTGGGTCGAGAAGTCGCAGCAATACATTGCCGATGTGTTGGGCGAGAACTGGCAGGACGAGTACGTCGTGTGGGACTGCTGTGCCGGGACGGGCAACCTCCTGAACGGTCTGACCAACAAATACAACATCTTTGCCTCGACGCTTGACCAGCAGGATGTCGATGTGATGCACGAACGCATCAAGAATGGTGCGAACCTACTGGACAGCCACGTCTTCCAGTTTGATTTCCTGAACGACGATTTCTCGAAATGCCCGCAAGCCTTGCAGGACATCATCAACGACCACGAAAAACGCAAGAAACTCGTCATTTACATCAATCCGCCGTATGCGGAGGCTGCTAGTAAGGAGACGATAACTGGCACAGGGACCAACAAAACAGA
Source organism: Bacteroidales bacterium UBA3663 (assembly GCA_002373755.1). Taxonomy (GTDB): domain Bacteria; phylum Bacteroidota; class Bacteroidia; order Bacteroidales; family UBA3663; genus Liminaster. Next base: position 13,509 of record DFJU01000043.1, read on the forward strand.
TGTCGCGGTGTTGCATAAAATGTACTCAAAGTATTTGAATAAAATTGGAATCGCAGGAAGAGAACTTTTTGCTCAATTTTTTATTAGAGTCTATTGTGAGATTCCAGATTGTATTTTAGCAGAATTTTCCAAAACTAAAATACTGCAAGCTCCAAATTTCGAGGAATTTAGAAATATTTTTCAAGCAAAATTAAAAAAATCTTTTTTAGTGCCTGCCGATACTTTTGATAATGTCAGAGGAAATTTCCCTATAGGTTTTTTTGTTTGGAATTGCGCTGAAAAAGAAATTTTTGTAAAAACGGAGACCGATATTTTTGACGAAAAAGGCACATTCGTTAAAACAAAAATTCTTAATTTAGAAACAGAGAAAAAGTCTATTAACGATTGGATTATAACGACAAGAAATCGTGTCGGAGAATTCTCTATTGGGTTTATGTATGCAATTGGCGCAGATTTCCAGCATAACAATTACAACTATGTAATCAACGACAAGAATCAACTTCCGCACCCTCGTGGAACGGTTGTAACAACTAAAAATATAACAGAAATAGCAATTTATCTTGCCGTTCGTCATTGCATCGAAGCCACTTGGCTGAATGACCGCGACCAATTCCTTTATCCCAACGACGGTTGGAAGACGGACGCAGAATTTCAGACCGATTGTCTGGTTTATACGCTGTTTCATGGGCAGAACCGCATTTCGGCGCGACAAGGAGGCGACGTTTCCAACGTCGCAGCAATTTCCGCAACAAACTCAGCAAAAAAGAATAGCGACGTTGAAAACGTCGCCTCCCATTGGATTCCCTTCACGGAAGATGAGGTCGGCGCGCAGGAGAAGTTCGCGAGCCACTTCATGAGCGACTTCCTGCGCGGCAAAATCCGCGTAGCTGGTGCATCGGCCACAAACACCCCGACGGAGGGCAATCTGTTCGCCGGAAATGACGATGTTGTAGAGACGTGCCATGGCGCGTCTACAGTGCAGCCGCAGCCATTGGCCATAAAGTTCAGTCCCGAGGCGACTGCCGTGATGGATGCCGGGCGTGAGTTGTGGCGCTACTACCATGCCCAGCCTATAGCGCGCGAGCGGCCGAATGCGTCGTTCTACGACATCCGCCTGCATTTCCAGGGCACGAAGACCATGGCGTCGGGCAAGCAGCAGATGAACCCCGACAGCACGGACGAGACCTACACCGCGCTCATCGGCCGTCTGCGCGACTGCCTCAAGGCATTGGCCAAGAAAATCGAGCCGAAAGTCTATGAATACGGATTCTTGAAAGGGTGAGCTATGTCAACCGACGAAAAATACATGCAAGAGGCGCTGAAGGAGGCGCGTGCGGCATTGGCCGAGGGGGAGATTCCCATCGGGGCGGTGGTCGTGTGCCGCGACAGGGTCATTGGCCGAGGTCATAACCTCACCGAGACGCTGCACGACGTGACTGCCCACGCCGAGATG
>DFJU01000073.1 GCA_002373755.1 Bacteroidales bacterium UBA3663
ACCACAAGATTGAGGGCATCTTCAAGGCTTTGGCCCGTTCGCTCAAGATGGCCATCAACCGTGACATCCATCATTTCGAATTGCCGTCGAGCAAGGGAATGTTGTGATTCATCGGCCATAAAATGGACACAAAAATGGCTCCAATGCAAATGCTGCGTTGGAGCCTGTTTTTTTCGTCGGCCGATGCCACTATGTGTCAGAACTTCACGCAGAAGCCTGCGCCGATGCCCTCTGTGGGGTTGTTGCGGTAGCTCATCAGGTTGACCGATGGCGCAATGCTGACTTTCTCCAGCTGGATTTCCTTTTGGAAGAGCGGAAGCGAACCGACCAGATTGTTCTCCCGCATCAGTCTGTTGCGTTTGCTGGAAAGACCATAGCCGACGCACACGCTGGCAACACCTTCAACAATGCCGATGGCGCCAATCGTCGTGAAATAGGCTTTATAGTCAAAGTCTTCGTAATATGGATCATCTTCATCGACATCAATGTTGTTGCCGAGCATGATGATAAGTCCGCCTACACCGATATTGACAAATCCGTAGATTTTGGCGATTTTCGACCATATTTTCAGTCGGCGCAAGGTGGTTTCCAGTTCTGGACTTACCGCTTGTCCGTTCACGCTTTTCACACTGGGCGTGGTCAATGTCATGCCGTTGTTAAATATGATGGTTTTGATTTCTGCCTTCGATTTCGAAAAAACAGGGCCCTCGGTAAAATTGAAAAGATGGTAGGTGACGCGCTCGTCAGATACGCTTTCAACTTTGGCCTCGATTCGTTCGCCGTTTTTCATCACGATGATGTCTTGTGCATGGCACGAAATAAAACCTGCAATCAGCAGGAGAGTAGCTAAAATGTGTTTCATTACCTTGTGTAGTGTTTTTTGGGGTAAAAAAGAGCGGCCAAAGGATTTCTCCTGATTGGCCGCGCGAAGATACTGTTTTTGTCTGTCGTAAAGAATTTTTTTTTGAATATTTTTGTGGTGGGTAATCAAAATTTTTTTGGCAATAAGTAGTCGTCCCTCATAAAGCCGTCTTTCTCTCGCATGCGTACGCGTAAGGAGAAATAGCTGGGCTCGATGACAGCTTGTTGAGTCTCATTCGGTCCAAAAGCCGAATAATGGCAAGACTTTCAATAATTGACTATGTTTTTCCGATGCTTATTGGTCGGTTGCCGAACAGCTTATTCCAGCGCCGACGATTCGAACGTTTCGCCTTTGCTGTTCAGATTGTAGTCTTTGACCTTTTTGAGCAGTAGGCAATAGGTCGAAATCGGAAGGCTTGCGTTGCTTGCCGCCATTATCCATCTGTTTTCGCCCGTCTGCTGGTATGCTTCATCGTATGCCTTCTTCCATTCGTCGAATGCGGGAGCCTCCGTGTTGCGGACGTAGTTGAGGGCCTCCTGAATCGCGGCAATGTATTTCGGGATGTATTCCGCGTAGAAGCTGCTTTCGATGTCGAACATCTGCTTTTTGACGCTTTCGATTCTTGCATCGTTGGCTTTCCGCTGTTCTTGTGTCAAGTTGAAATTGTCCGATGTTGCGGCAATTAGCCCCTGAAATTCGGTGTGGAGTTTCTTGTAGTTGTCGGCATATTTTTGCTTCCAGAGTGATTCGCCCGAAGCGATTGTTTCCTTCAACTGGCACATCTCGATGCTTTTCTGGTGGGTTTCGATGCCCTTGCTCTGTACGGCCTGCAGGCGCAAGGCCAGTTGCGAACTGACTTTACCCTTTGGTGCGGTCGGCTTCTGCGACGGCGATTGCGTCATTCCCTTCTGCTGCATGTAGGCGGCACGTTGGGCGTCGGTCATGTTCTCCATGCGCTTGATGTCATCGACCGACACGCCACCGGTGGCTTTCATCATCATCTTGTTGGCAAGAGCCGCCTGGTCCGCCTCGCTCATGGTGCCGTTGCGCATCTTGGCCACGTCGCTGGCACTGATTCCCATGTCCGACAGCATACTCATGGCGCTTTGCATTGCGGCGGCCTGTTGTTGCTCCTGGCTCATTTTGGACATCTGGCCTTTCGTGATGTTGAGGCCTTGCACGTTTTCAGACAAAGTGGAAGCTGCCACTTGTGTGAGGCGGGTTTTGTCGGCTTCACCGAGTTGGGCGACGATTTCCTGCTCTGTCTTTTTGGCCGATTGCACGAAGTCGGAGAGGGTGGTCGGTTTATCTCCATCACTTTGTTGCCGGCATTGCTTGTCGAACTCAATTACTTTTTGAGCCGATGGGAGGGTTGGAAATTTGTTGAGAAAATCGCTGATTGAGGTCTGAGCAGATGCGCCTATCGTTGAGGCCAAGAAAAGCGCGGTTACAAGTGTCTTGTTCATAGTTCGGTGATTTAAAAAGTGGTGTCTATGGTTCTCAGTAATTCTGAATATCAAGAGATTGAAATTCTCTCAATTCTCAGATTCTTGATTATTAGATATTCTCTTTATATAGATTGGGTGTTGTTATTTTTTGATGAATTCGACTCGGCGGTTCTTTGCCCTGCCGGCCTCTGCCGTGTTGTCGGCTACAGGCTCATGGCTTCCCTTGCCTACTGCGCGCAGGTTGAAGCCATCGACTCCCAGTCCTTCAAGAGCCTTCACGACGGCCTCGGCACGCTGCTGCGATAGTGGGTCGTTCACGGCGTCCGTGCCTTGGTTGTCGGTATGTCCCTGCACCTCGAAGCGCACCGAAGGGTTCTTCTTCATATAGTCGGCCACCTTCTGTATCTCCTCCATCGACTCCGGCTTCAGTGTCGCCTTGCCCGTCTCGAAGAGGATGTTGTTGGTCACAAACTTGCCTGTTTCCATGATTGCCTTTTCTACGGCACTGAGGTCGGTTGTGTTGCGCTCGTAGAGATCAACAGCACCCTTGGCGAGAATCACATGACCTATGCCACGATATGGGTTTCCATCCTGTACATGGAACTCAAAACGACTTGGAGCCGCCACATTCGGCAGATTGATGACGCGCTGACCATTGATATAGTATTTGAAAGCTCGCTTGTTGAACGAAATGGCGAAATGGTTCCACTGTCCAAACTTGACACATTTCTCCAGGAGATCCCAACGTAAATCGCCAGTCACATTCCCCGAAGCGCCGCTGCCCTTCTTAAAAGAATAGTTTCCGTAAACATCCGGACTACCAGGGCGGAACACTTTATAGATATTGCCAAGTTCGTCGTTACCTTGATAGAAATAGATATGCCATACCATCTGGTCTATATCTCCGGACTTACACATAAACTCGTCCCATTCGAGTGTGAAGACATCAGGCAAATAAGACGTCATGTTCTCCATCAGAGGAGAGAACGTCGAACTTGGTGCATTGCTGTGCGCATACTTCTTGCCGTTGACGGAAGCCACCTCCAGACTACCATCGCTGACATCCCATTTTGACGGAAACTCACCCGTCTGCTCATTGGCGAAGTCATCTTCAAAGAGAATGACGCTGCCGCGCACAAAGTCGCTCTTTTGATTTTGTGCCACAGCATCGGGTGTGTCGTCAGCTCCACTTTCTGTGCTTACTTTTTGTGCATCAAGTTTGGATTTTTCATTGTCCGATTTGTTTTTCTTCCCGAATTTGCCGTTCAGGACGTTGTCGGTAGCCTTGCCGGTCTCATCTACCACTTTGTCCTCTACTTTTTCCTTGACTTTTTCGACAGCCTTGTCTTTGATGGTGTTGAGCCATCCCTGTGCGCTGAGGTCGGTGACGAGAATTGACAGCAAGGTCATGATTGTAATAAGTCGTTTCGTTTTCATGTTGTTAATGGTTGTTTAGGTTGTTGGTTTTAGCGTGGCGAATATACGTATATTTTGTAATCCGATTCGTATTATTGTATCGCTAAAAATCTCTTAATAACATAAGGAAAATACCCCCCCCCTCAGTTATGTAATGTATATATAGCAAAACAGTATGTTATGGACAATGGTACAGCATCCGGAAGCCGTGGCTGTGATGACTTCCAGATGCTGCGATGTGGTAGGAAATCCTCTCAATTCCCGAATTCTTGATTCACACCGCCTATGTTCGCCAATTCTTGTACGGATTGTCAATCAGATGGGAGTTATTGTAGCGACGGTCGCCGGTCACCTCCCTGTCTATCCAGTCGGGAAGTTCGAATTCTGTATCTTCGCTCGGCACTTCGATTTCGGCCACGACGAGTCCTTCATTGTCGCCGTGGAAGACATCGACCTCCCACTTCAGCGGTTTTGTGGCCGATGGAACAACGTAGCGGTGTTTCTCGATCTGCGGCTTGATGCACATCAATTCAAGCATCTGCTGAGCGTCGTCGGCCGGAATTTCATATTCAAACTCATGACGGGAAAAGCCCACCGAGCGGTCTTTTAGAGTCACGTAGCCTTTCTGCCCGGCAATGCGGATGCGCACCGTCATGCCATTGGCCGTCGGGATGTAGCCCTGACGGTAGAGTGTGCCGGCGTCGCCGTCCGTTCCGAGTGCTTGTGCGGCCTCCTTTTTGAAACTGTTGGAGCGCACAAGGAATTTGCGTTCAATTTCCATTCCCATAGTAAAAAAGATGTTTTTGCAATCGGTTGCGTGATTGTTTGGGTTATTTTTATAAAAAATTTGTTTTATTTTATGTTCTGCAACATATTTAGGCCAAAATACGACATTTTAATTTGTCGATATTGGATAGAATTGCTAAATTTGCGTCGCAATTCCGAAAAATAACACTTTCGGAGGTGTAGAAACTTAGATATGAACCATCTTTATAATCTTAAATTTTCCATATAAGAATAACACAGGGCGGTCTCAACTCGTGAGAGTTGAGATCTCTCATTTTTAAACGGGTTGTTATTGGAAACCGGTTGCGAATTTACACATTTTTCATCCACAAAAGTCACGTAGCGCTTTGTTTTTGCGTGTTGCCGCTCTGGACTTATTGTAAAAAACACAATGATTTGCCGGCTACGTGGATTTTTGATAATTTTTTCTTATTTTTGCCGCCCGAAAACTGAAAAACTCCAATCGTGATAACACAACATTTTAATCCAAAAACTTATGCAATTCCGAATTAGTGTACTGATTTCCCTGATTTCGTGCTCGATTTGCCTTGCTCAGCCACCACATCGGCCAATGGAACCAACATCCGACCCCAATGCGCACGACCCCGTGATGGCGCGTGGCGAAGATGGCCGTTATTACTGCTTCATGACGGGCATGAACGTCGGCGTGATGTCCAGTGCCGACATGAAGGTCTGGAAACATGAACGGCCGGCCCTGCCCGAGACGCCGCAATGGGCGCAGGACACCGTGCGCGGCTACCGTGGCCACACTTGGGCACCCGACATCAGTTTCCACAACGGCCTCTGGCATCTGTACTATTCCTGTTCGACATTCGGCAAGAACGGCAGTGCCATCGGATTGGCCGTCAACCGCACGCTCGACCCCTCGTCGCCCGACTTCAAGTGGGAGGATCGCGGCATGGTCATCGCCTCGCACCGCCGTAAGGACAACTGGAACGCCATCGACCCCAACCTCATTGTCGATGCTAAAGGACAGCCCTACCTGAACTTCGGTTCGTTCTGGGACGGCATCCAGCTGGTTCGTCTTTCGGCCGATGACTATCGGACACCGGTTTCGCAACCCGTCACCATTGCCCGCCGTCTGGATCGCCGCATTTCGCGTGAGGAGATGAACGACACGACCAAATTCACGCGCGAGGGCAACAATGTGATTGAGGCCGGCGAGAATGCCATCGAGGCACCTTTCATCTTCCATCACGACGGCTACTATTATCTGTTTGTCAGCTTCGACTATTGTTGCCGTGGCGAAAATTCGACCTACAAGACGGTCTATGGCCGTTCGGAAAACATCGAAGGTCCCTACGTCGATGCTAAAGGCCAGCAGATGCTCTACGGCGGCGGAACCTTGCTTTATGGCCCCGATAGCGAGCATTTCGGCATCGGCCATTGCTCCGTCTATGAGTTCGACGGCCAATGCTACTTCGTCTCTCATGCCTATGTGAAGGCCAAGGGCGGTCAGGCCAAACTGTTCATCCGTCCGCTTTCGTTCGACAAGAACGGCTGGATTGTGACGAAAGATTAAGTCAAGTTCCAATTCAAGGATTTTAGAATTTTTAATTTGTTAAGAATGAGAATTATCGAGAATTAGAGACTTCATTTCAGTGATGTTCAGAAAATCAAGAATTAGCGAATTTTAGAATTCCTTTTTTATTGAGAATAAGAATTATCGAGAATTAGAGACTTC
>DFJU01000102.1 GCA_002373755.1 Bacteroidales bacterium UBA3663
CGCAAGCTGACCGGCGTGTTCCAGCCGCACCTCTATACCCGGACCCGCGATTTCGCGGACGAGTTCAGACGGGTGTTACACACGCTGGACGAACTGATCCTGCTGCCAATCTATCCTGCCCGTGAACAGCCCATCCCGGGCGTGACGAGCGAATGGCTGCTCGACAAGATCAAGGCCGAAGACCGCCGCATCGGACAAGAGGCCGAACGCTACGTCGTCGCCAAAGAAGACCTCATCGGCCACCTCACCGAACTGCGCGCCAAGGGCGACCTCGACGTGCTCGTGATGATGGGCGCCGGCGTTGACATCGAACGTCTGGTCAAACCTGCGGCCGATGCGCTACGCGACCTGAAAAACTGAAAATCGGGAAAAACGACGGACAAAAATGGTTCCTTTCAGACACGAAGGGAGCCATTTTTTTCACTCTCAATTTCCAAATCAATCGACATTTGCAAGAAACTCAGCCACGCGCACATCGGTTGGCCGCGCACGATTTCAAATTGTCAAATTAAATGATTATCTTCGCGCCCGTATTTGTATCCAATCCCGACAACTGCGCCAACAATGAAACTCGTGCTGAAAACCATCGGATTCACGCTGCTCATGGTCTATCTGGCCGTGTGCGGATTCGTATGGCGCAGCGGACAGCCGGGCATGGTCTATCGCGACATCCGCGTAGTGATCTGCGACTCGGCCAACGCGCAGTTCGTCAGCCGTCACGACGTCATGCAGGTGGTCAACAGCGCCGACTCGCTCCGGCCCGTCGGCAAGCGCGCCGACCTGTTCAACGCCTACGGCCTCGAACAGGCACTCGAACACATCGCACTGATTGCCGATGCCGACTGCTACGCGACTCCCGACAGCACATTGCGCATCGACATCTACCAGCGGCACCCCATCCTGCGCGTCAAGAGCGACGTGATGCGCGACTGCTACGTTGACACCGACGGCCGGCTGATGGCCTACAAGCCTTGCCGCAAAGCCATCGACGTGCCATTGGCCACGGGCAACATCGACAGCGAAATGGCCACAGGACAGCTCTACGAACTTGCCGCATGGCTGCAGCACCACAAGAAGTGGAACCGCGACATCGAGCAAATCCACGTAGGCCGCGACAAGCAGATACGCCTCATCCCGCAGCGCGGCAGCCACACCATCCTGCTGGGCGACGCGACCGACATGGACGACAAGTTCGACCGGCTTGAAACCTTCTACGACGAAGTGCTCGACGAAAAAGGCTGGAACCGCTACAAGACCCTCAACCTGAAGTTCAAGAATCAGGTCGTGGCCGAAAAGAAATGAAAATTAACCTGAAGATTATATGAAAACACTAACCGCTGCCATCCAGTTCGGGTCGTCGCGCATCTGCGCCGCCGCTGCATGGATCGACGCCAACGGCCAACGCGAAGTGGTCGGCATCGAAAGCTCCAACACCAACGGCTGCATCCACCACGGCTGCGTCGTCAACATCGAAGATACGGCCGTAATCATAAAAAGCCTGTTCAAGAAGCTGTCCAACCGTGCCAGGACCGACATCAACGCTGCCTATTGCGGCGTGTGCGCAATATCGATGCACTCGCAGGAGTTCCGCCCGTCGATGCTCGTCGGCGATGCCACGACCGTCAGCCCCGAAGTCGAAGAACAGCTGAAGCAGATGAGCCTCGAAGTCGCGATTCCGCATCACGACATCCTGGGACTTTTCGACAACGGATACACCATCAACGAACAGATGGCCATCGGCAACCACCAGCTCATCGTGGCCGAAAGCCGACTGAAACAGGGCATCTGCGCCGCTATGGAACGCGCACAAATCCGCGTAGCAGGCATCTTGACCAGTCCGCTCATGTTGGCCGACATCCTGACCGACGAGGAGAAACAGCAGGGCTGCCTCTTGCTCGACATGGGCGCACAACTCACCACGCTTGCCATCTTCAGCGGCGGCAAGCTGGCCACACTCAAGGTGATCCCATTCGGCGGCAACAGCGTGACGAACGACATCGCAAGCAACAACCTCCGCCTGGAAGAGGCCGAAATGCTCAAAACGAGCTGGAGCGACGCCTCCCGTCCGAAGAACAACGGCAAGGAGGCTCAGACCCAGATTCCGTCGATGTCGCAGATTGAACTGAACATCATCGTGTCGAGCCGACTTGAGGAGCTTGCGGCCAACATCGAACGGCAAATCGTCAAGGCCGGATTCAAAGGAAAGCTGGCGGGCGGTTGCGTGCTGACAGGCGGTGCATCGCTGCAAAGAGGCTTGACGACGCTGCTCAACAGACGTCTTGAAATCTCGAAAATCAGCACCCGAAGCTGCAACACCATCCGCTTCTCGATGTCGGAACGCAAACCGAACTACGCGGCTCTGATGGCAATGCTCGGACACTGCACCGAAGCGTGTGCAGCAACTCCGGCCCCAGCGGCTCCGGCTCCAGTTGCCGAAAAGAGCACATCGGCCGCAAACCCAGCACCATCGCAAAACCAAGCAGCAGACATCGCGCAAGGCAATCGGAACCAGACTTCCGTACGCGACACGTCGGGCAACGACATCGGCGACAAGGTGCGCAAGGGCTTCGGCTCATTCATCGGGGATCTGTTTTCAGGCATGGACTGACAATCCTCTTGCGGGACAGGCAACGAAGTCCGTCCCGATATGTAAAATCAACTGAACTGAGATTTGCAAAAATCCCTTTCAACATGTAAAACCACACATACGAACGATATGGAAGAGCTTGACATCACAACCGACCAGACGTTGCCATTCAACTACCCGACAACCACCGAAGAGACCAAAAGCATCATCAAGGTGGTGGGCGTAGGCGGCGGCGGCTCAAATGCCGTTGCAAACATGTATAAAGAAGGAATCCAGAAAGTTTCCTATCTGATAATCAACACGGACAAGGCGGCTCTGAACATTTCGCCCGTGCCCAACAAGCTTGTAATCTCGGAGAAAGGTCTGGGTGCAGGTGCCGACCCCGCAAAGGGAGAAGAATATGCCCGACAGTTCGAGAGTGCCATTCGCAACGCGCTTGACGACGGCACTGAGATGGCATTCATCACCGCAGGCATGGGCGGTGGCACTGGCACAGGTGCCGGCCCGATCGTAGCCCAAGTGGCACGCGACCTTGGCATCCTGACCGTAGGCATCGTGACCATCCCATTCCTTTTCGAGGGCCGCAAGAAGATTGAACAGGCCTTGTGCGGCGTGCGCGAAATGCGCAAGCACGTCGATGCGCTGCTGGTCATCAACAACAACCGACTGATTGAGCTGTATCCGGACTTGACCTTCTTCAACGCATACAAGAAGGCCGACAACACGCTGACCAACGCCGCCCGAAGCATATCGGACATCATCAACGAAATCGGCTACCAGAACGTGGACTTCGCCGATGTGGCACGCACACTGCGCGGCAGCGGCATCGCGCTCATCTCGACGGGCGAGGGCGAAGGCGAAAACCGTCTGAGCAACGCCATCAACAACGCCATCACGTCGCCGCTGTTGCAAGACAACGACATAAACAATGCCGAGCGACTGCTCTTCGTGCTCTGCTTCTCGCAACAGAATCCGGCCACAATGGAGGAGTTCGGCCAGTTGAACCACTTCGTCGAAAACCTCAACCCGAACATCGACGTGGTCAAGACAGGTGCCTATCAGGACGACTCGCTTGGCGACAAACTGCGCATCATCATCCTTGCCGCCGGTTTCGGCATCGAGGAGGGCATCAACAAGATCGACGACACGAGCATACCGGCCAAGGCCAACGAGAAGCCGGACACGAACACATCGATCACGAAGCTCGCGCCGCCGCCTGCCCCGACCATCAGCGCAACGGGCGACGAAACAGCCGCCAACCGCACCATTTCGATGGCCGACACCGAGCCGAACGTCTCAATCCACTACACATTGGACGGTTCGACGCCGACTGCCGCCAGCCAGGAATATACGATACCATTCCAGCTCAAGGCATCGGCCAACAGCGCAATGACATCGTACATCGTGACAGCCGTTGCCATACGCGACGGCGTTGCATCGACATCGGCATCGCGCCCGGTCAGCCTGATGCGCGCCACGGGTGAATCGGCCGAGGCTGTCGAAACGACAGAAATGCCCGAGCCGGTACAACCGCAGCCGATGAAGCAAACGCTGCAACCTCAGCAGACTCCGCAGACACAACAACTGCACATCGAGCCACAGCAAACGCCTGTCGAGCCGAAGAACACGGTGATTGTCCCGCCTGTTCAAGAGCCTGTGGCATCGGCCACAACAAACCCGCAACCGGCCGAACCGAGAGCAACGGCAGCCGACAGCGGAATCGTCCCGACTCAAGATCCGAACCTCGGATTCCTGGAGATGCAAAAGTACTACGGTGCAGAAAAGGCCGAAGACATCCGAATGGACAAAATCCGCGAGCACTACTATATGCTCAACGACAGCGACCTCTCGAACGAGGAACTGGTCGATATGCTCGAAAAGATGCCCGCCTACAACCGCAGCTACGAGCAACTCTGCCAGCTGAAGAATATGTCGCAGACGAAAAACGGGACCAACCCGGCGCAGTCGGCCAACAACGGACAGATGCTCTGACGCGGCGCATCGGACATGAACAGAGAATTTTTACACAGAGTTATTCATATTTGAAAAATTTAGTAGATGATTACAATCAACAATCTTTGCGTTCAGTTTGGTAAGAGAATTTTGTTTCAGGACGTCAACCTGAAGTTCACCCCGGGCAACTGCTACGGCATCATCGGTGCCAACGGAGCCGGAAAATCGACCCTGCTGCGCGTGCTCAGCGGCGAACTCGACCCGACACGCGGCAGTTTCGAGATGGGTCCGGGCGAACGCCTCTCAGTGTTGGAACAGAACCACAACAAATATGACGAATATACGGTGCTCGACACCGTGCTACGCGGAAATACGGTGCTCTACGCCATCATGGAGGAGAAGAATGCCATCTACGAGAAGGCCGAAATGACCGAAGAGGATGGTATGCGCGCCGCCGAACTCGAAGAGAAGTTCGCCGAAATGGACGGCTGGAATGCCGAATCGGACGCTGCATCGCTCCTTTCGGGCCTCGGCATCAAGGAGGATCTGCACTATATGCTCATGGCCGATATCCCTGCCAAGCAGAAGGTGCGCGTCATGTTGGCCAAGGCCCTGTTCGGCAACCCGGACAACCTCCTGCTCGACGAGCCTACCAACGACCTTGACCTCGACACCGTCATGTGGTTGGAGAACTACTTAGCCAACTTCGAGCACACCGTGCTTGTCGTCTCGCATGACCGACACTTCCTCGACTCGGTCTGCACCCACACCGTCGATATCGACTTCAAGAAGTGCACGATGTTCGCCGGCAACTATTCGTTCTGGTACGAGTCGTCGCAGCTCGCCCTGCGTCAGCAGCAGATGGCCAACAAGAAGGCCGAGGAGAAGAAAAAGGAACTCCAGGAGTTCATCCGTCGTTTCTCGGCCAACGTGGCCAAGTCCAAGCAGACCACCAGCCGCAAGAAGATGTTGGAGAAACTCAACATCGAGGAGATTCAGCCTTCCACCCGTCGTTATCCTGGCATTATCTTCACGCCCGAACGTGAGGTGGGCAACAAGGTATTGGAGGTTCATGGCCTGGGCAAGACCATCGAGGGCACGACGCTCTTCCACGATGTCAACTTCCAGATTGAGCCGGGCGACAAGGTCATCTTCCTGAGCCACGACCCACGCGCCATGACCGCCCTCTTCCAGATCATCAATGGTGAGGACAATGACCACGAAGGCACCTACAACTGGGGCCAGACCATCACCACGGCCTATCTGCCATTGGACAACTCATCGTACTTCAACACCGACCTGAACATGGTCGATTGGCTGTCACAATTCTCGACCGACACGAGCGAAATCTACATCAAGGGCTTCCTCGGCCGTATGCTCTTCAAGGAGGAGGAGGTACTGAAGAAGGCCAGCGTCCTCTCGGGCGGCGAAAAGATCCGCTGTATGATTGCCCGCATGATGATGAAGAATGCCAACACGCTCATCCTCGACTCGCCGACCAACCACCTCGACCTCGAGTCCATCCAGGCGTTCAACAACAACCTCCAGTCGTACAAGGGCGTCATCCTGATGTCGAGCCACGACCACGAGTTCATCCAGACCGTCTGCAACCGCGTCATCGAATTGGGTCCGAACGGCATCATCGACAAGCGCACCGAATACGATGACTATATCTCCGACGAGCGCGTCCAGCAGCTCCGCGAGAAGATCTATTGATTCATCGCACCAAGACAAACGAGGAAGCAAACATCATCCGATGTTTGCTTCCTCTGTCTTTATGGCTTAGCATTGTTATATTGCTACGCGACTTTTCTCCATTCAAACAGCGTTCAAACGCCATTTTTGCGGCGTTCATACATATCGGCCGTGGCAGTGAAGAAGACGTCGGCGCTGGAATTGAGAGCCGTCTCGATCGAATCCTGCACCACGCCGATGATGAAACCGACGGCCACGGCCTGCATTGCCACATCGTTGCCGATTCCGAAGAAGGAACAGGCCATCGGGATGAGAAGCAGCGAGCCGCCAGCCACGCCCGAAGCGCCACACGCTCCGAGAGCCGACACCGCACACAACATCAGCGCTGAGGCGAACGACACCTCAATGCCGATGGTGTGCGCCACGGCCATAGTCATCACGGTGATGGTCACCGCCGCGCCGTTCATATTGATGGTGGCACCAAGCGGGATACTTACCGAATAGAAATCCTCGTCAACGCGCAAACGGCGGCACAACTCCATGTTGATTGGAATGTTGGCGGCCGACGAACGGGTGAAGAACGCATTCAGGCCACTCTCCCGCAGACAAGTGAACAACAGCGGATACGGATTGCGCCGCAGCAGCAGAAATGCGAGCAGCGGATTGAAGACAAGTGCATTGGCCGCCATGCAGCCCACAAGCAGGACGAGCAGTCGGCCATAGGTCGAAAATGCGTCCAATCCGACATCGGCCACAGTGGTGAAAACCAGTCCGCAGATGCCAAGCGGCGCGCATTGTATGATGCCCTTCACGGCCAATGTCACAACATCGGCCAAGTCGCCGACCACCTGCAACGTGACAGGTTGTGCCAGACGTTTCAATCCGTAGCCGATGATGCCGGCCCAAAACAGAATACCCACGTAGTTGGCCGACACGACTGCCTGAACGGGATTCATCACCATGTTGGAAAGCAGACGTTCCAGCACGTCGGTCAATGCATCGGACGAAGCATCGCCGCTCAAAACGCCGCTCAAATTGAGCGTGACGGGAAACAACCGGCTGCCAACCACGGCAACCACGGCTGCGAGCAATGTGCTGACGACATATTCGGCAACGACGGTGCGGAAACGCGGTCCCAGATGGCCATTGGCGCGGGCTATGCTCGATGTGACAAGCAACGCGACCAGCACGGGCGCAACAGCCTTCAATGCGCCGACGAATAGTGTGCCCAACAGTCCGATTGCGCTCCACTGCGGCACGACGAGTCCCAGCACGGCTCCGACAGCCAATCCGGCGACAATGCGCCAGATGAGGCTTATGTGTGTCCAGCGGCGGACGATGTCTGTGATGTTCATTTTGTCGAAAGGGATTGTGGCATTGGCCGTAAAAACAGAAAAAGGCAGGAAAGGCGGTTGCCTCCCTGCACTTTGTGGTTATGTGGCCGATTATTGCAGGCCGAGCTCCTTCTTTACCAAAGGCAGCACATCGATGCACTGCGATGGGCTTGCGTAGAGGATATTGCCCTGCGAGAGGTCGAAGATGTAGGTGAAGCCCTCCTTCTCGCCAACGGCCTGGATGGCCTTGTTGATCTTCTCGATGATTGGCTGAACCTTGTTCTGCTGCTGGGTCTGGAGATCCTTGGCGGCCATTTCGCGGAAGTTCTGGATGCGCTGCTGCAACTGCTCGATTTCCTGAGCGCGGGCATCGGCGATGCTCTTCTCGAGCTTCTCCTGCTCGGCCAGATAGTCGTTGACCTTCTTCTGGTATTCGTCGCCCATCTTCGAGAGCTCAGTCTCATACTTAGCCTGAAGTTCCTCCATCTCTTTCTGCACTACGGCGCGTTCAGGCATCGTCTCGAAGACCTCGCCCATGTTGATGTTGCCGAATTTCTGTGCGGATGCAGTCATGGCCAACATGGCGCACACTGCAAAAGTCATGATTTTTTTCATCTCGTGATTTTTAAGAATTATGTTGGTTTTGTAATTTTAATTAGGGTTTTCAAGCTACGCGTTTTTTGCTCACTTGATGGTTGTTAATCGGAGTTATCTGGTGATAACAACATTCGTCAGCTAACTCCTGTCATCTCCCGTCAACTCGTCTTTTCGCACTTATTGGACTATCAGTATCCCAACTTGCTGAGCACCTCTTTTGAGATGTCGATTTTTGGCGATGCGAAGATTATCGACTCGGCCGATGAACGGTCAATGACCATCGAATAGTTGTTGCGCTCGGCGATTTCCTTGACGGCGTTGTAGATGTCGTCCTGAATGTGGCCGACCAGACTGTTGCGCTTCTGGTAAAGCTCGCCTTCGGGGCCGAAGTACTTCAGGCGAAGGTCCTGCACCTCTTTTTCTTTGGCAACGATGGCATTCTCCTTGGCCGTCTTCTGGTCGGCGGTGAGGAACACCATGTCGGCCTGATACTGCTTGTACATCGATTCGGCTTCGGCGGCCAATGCCTCGACTTCGCTCTGCCAGCGCTTGGAAATCTGGTCGAGCTGCTCGTTGGCCATTTCATACTGCGGAATCTTCTTCAGGATGTAGTCCATATCGATCAACGCATATTTCTGCGCAAAGCTGCTTGCACTGATCAGCATCATGGCGATGCCTGCTAAAAGGATCTTTTTCATAGCGGTAATAATTTTTGTTTGATGAATTCTTGTGTCCGGTTTCGTCGGTCGCGTTGCCATTCAGACGGACTTCAGCTCTTCAAGTTTAATCGGAAGTGTGCGGGATGGCATTTCCCCCCCGCCACAGGGTCAGAACTCCTGTCCGATGACGAAGTGGAAGTTCGAACCGCTGTTGCTCGACGAACCGAAGCACTTGTCGAAGCCGTAGCCCCAGTCGATGCCCAACATACCGATCATCGGCAGGAAGATGCGCACGCCGGCGCCCATCGAACGCTTCAGGGCAAACGGATTGAAGTGCTTGAACGACCGCCACGCATTGCCGGCCTCGGCGAAGGCCAGACCATAGATGGTGCTTGAGCTTTCGAGCATGAACGGGAAGCGCAGTTCGGCCACAAAACGCGCGTAGCAGGTTGCGACATCGGTGCCGTAGCCCGAGGTAATGGCGCCATTCTCGTAGCCACGCAGCGGGATGTATTCGGTGATGTAGCTCGACGAATAGTAGGAATTGCCGTCGCCACCCATGTAGTAGCTGTCGAACGGCGACTTCTTGTATTTGTTGTAGTGACCCAGGAAGCCCATGTCCGAACGGGTGTGGAACACAAGCGTGTGTTTGCCCGACGTGAGCGGCGTGAAGGTCTTGGTCGAGAACTTGATCTTGTAGAACTCCAGCCACTTCATCTTCTCCTTCGAGTATTTGTCATCGTCGTCGGCATACTTGTTCTTGCCCTCGAAGAGCGAATAGGGCGGTGTCACCTCACCGTCGATGGTGAACGAAGAACCGCTGCGGGTGAAGTACGGATTGTCGATGGAGTTGCGCGAGAGGACTGCCTCGAACGAGAAGCTGTTGGACGTGCCGTTGGTCACAGGGAAATACTGCCAGTCCTTCAGGATATAGACGTGGTAGTTGAGCGACGTCTGGAGCGAGAACCAGTCGTCAGGCCAGCTCAAACGCTTGCCGAAGCCCAACGATGCACCGATCATCTGAATCGACTTGTCGGGGTCGATGGCATAGTCGTAGCTCGATGACGAACCACCGTAGCTACCGTAGTTGCCGTAGTACGACGAGCCATAGTAGCTGCTCAGGTAGTTGCTGTTGTAGTAGCGCGAGTTGATGTCCGACTGACGCGAATAGAACATCGACACGCTGAACGAATTGGGTCGTTTGCCGCCGAACCATGGGTTGACGTATTGCATCGAGTACGACTGATAGTACTTCGCGTTGGTCTGTGCCGAGATGGTGAAGGTCTCGCCTTCGCCCGACGGATAGATGCCATGATAGCGTTCGGGGTGGAACAGATCCTTCATCGAGATGTTGGTCAACTTGAGCGAAATGCGGCCGATGAGACCCGTCGAACCCCAGCCGAGCGAGAATTCAATCTGGTCGTTTGCCTTCGACTCGAGGTCGTAGATGATGTCAACCGTACCGTCTTCGGCATTTGGCACCGGACGCGGATTCATCTTTTCGGGATCGAAATGGCCGGTCTGGGCCAACTCACGTGCCGAACGGATGAGGTCGGACTTGGAGAATAGTTCGCCCGGGCGCGTGCGCAACTCGCGGCGCACCACATGCTCGTACAGGCGGTCGTTGCCGTTGATCACAACCTTGTTGATGTGCGCCTGCGGACCCTCGGTGATACGCAGTTCGAGGTCAACGCTGTCGCCGTCGATGTTCACTTCGATTGGGGTCAGGTGGAAGAAGAGGTAGCCCTGATCCATGTAGAGCGTGCCGATGCCATCTTCATCCTCGTCGATGCGCTTCTTGAGCTTCACCTGATTATAGACATCGCCGCGCTGCATCTGCAAACGGGCCAGAATGTCCTCGCTCGATTCGACGGAATTGCCCACTACGTCAATATTGCGCACGTAGTAACGCTGTCCCTCCTCCAGATGGATGGTGACATCGACGTGCTTTTCGTCATATTTCGACACCGAGTCGCTCACAATGCGGGCATCGCGGAATCCGAGTTCGTGATATTTGTCGATGAGTGCTTTCTTGTCGGCCTTATAGAGGTCGTCGGTGAACTTCTTTGCGCGGAACATGTTGTACCACTTGTGGCGGGCATTGGTCTTCTTCAACGCACGGTTTGCGCCGCGATAGGTCATGTAGTTCTTCTTGAAGACTGGCCAGTAGCGCACGCCGACCGAATCCCAATAGGCAAGGCCGTCGATGTTGAGTGCGTGAACCTTGACCTTGTCGTGCTTATCGACATAGACCGTCAGATCGACCATATTTTCGCCGACTTCGCTGTCGGTCTGATAGATTTCGACGTCGGCATTCTTGTAGCCCTTCTCGTCGTAGTAGCGCTTGATGAGCTTCTTTGCGCGGTCGATGATGTTCGGCGTCACCTGGCTGCCCTTTGCCACGCCCATCTGCAGGTCAAGGTCTTCGCGCTCGCTCTTCTTCACGCCGTCATATTCGATGTTGGCGATGCGCGGACGCTGCTGCAATGCGATCTTGATCCAACAGTCGTTGCCACGCACCTTCTCAAGCGTGATGCGCACGTCGCTGAACAGTCCCTGCTTCCAGAATCGCTTGATGGCCTTGGTGATTTCGTCGCCCGGCACCGAGATCGTCTGGCCGACCGAAAGACCCGAGAAACCGATCAGCACGAAGTCCTCGTAGTTGTCGGCGCCGGTCACTTCGATGCCCTGGATGGTGTATTTGCGCGACACTGTGCTCGAGTGGTTGACCGTCGGGCTATAAACGGTATCGTTGGGTACAGCTGCACGTGCTGCGACGGAATCCACTTTCGTCGGTTCTGTTTCGATGCTGTCGGGAGCGGCAGGCACTGCTGTGCTGAGGCTGTCTGCTTGCTGAGCCCACGCGAGGGCTGAGGTCGCTATAAAGGCGAACAGAAGACTTAACTTCTTCATTTATCTGTATGGATATCTTTTAGCTTGCTTTGTTTCGATGTCTGGCACGGCCAATGCTGTCGGCCAAGGTTCATTTCTGTTTTTCCTCTTCCTGCACCTGGGCCGATGTCTTGCCGAAGCGACGTTCGCGGCCCTGATAGTCCAGAATGGCATCGTACAACTCCGATGCTCCGAAGTCGGGCCAGAAGGTGTCGCAGAAATAGAGTTCGCTGTAGGCAATCTGCCAGAGCAGGTAGTTCGAGACGCGCTGCTCGCCGCCCGTGCGGATGAGCAGTTCGGGGTCGGGCATTCCGGCCGTCTGTAGGTTGTCGCTGATGGTCTGTTCGGTAATCTCGTCGGCCGAAAGCTCACCTGCCTGAATCTTGCGGGCGATGCGCTGCATGGTGCCGGCCAACTCGTTGCGCGAACCGTAGTTGAAGGCGACCACAAGGGTGATGACCTTGCCGTCTTTGGCCTCCTCCATGCATTGCATGGTCTTCGTGCGGGCGAATTCGGGCATACGGTCGATGTCGCCCAGAATCTGCAGGCGCACACCCTTGCGTATCAGCTCCTCCTTCTCTTTGTCGATGCCCCACGCGATGAGGTTCATCAGCGCATCGACCTCCTCCTTCGGGCGGTTCCAGTTTTCGGTCGAGAAGGTATAGACGGTCAGATATTTGATTCCGGCCTTGCCTGCGGCTTCGAGCACGTTGTGCAATGCTCCGATGCCGGCCTTGTGGCCCTCGCTGCGGTCCTTGCCCTGTGCCTTGGCCCATCGGCCGTTGCCGTCCATGATGATTGCGACATGCTTCGGCATGCGGCTTTTATCGAGTTGTTCAAGAGTTGCCATAGTTTTTTATTTGGTATTGAAGGGGAGTGAAAGGGGAGTAAAAATGGAGTAAAAGTGACGTTTGTCGGGGTTTTCAAAGGCCAACGACAATATCCCCATCCTGAGCTTCGACGGAACGGTCAATGACAGCAATATCACCATCATTGATGCCAGCTTCAATCATCGAATCACCTTCCACCTTGCCATAGAATGTTGCTTCTGGATTCCGAATCAGATCACGATTGAAATCCAGTGTCTCGTGACTATAATCTTCAGCAGGTGATGGAAATCCGGCTT
>DFJU01000061.1:0-7437 GCA_002373755.1 Bacteroidales bacterium UBA3663
TGATGGCACCCGTGCCGTAGCCGGCGAGGACGTATTCGGACACCCAAATCGGGATGTTGTCGCCCGTAATCGGGTTGACGGCGTAGGCTCCGGTGAAGACGCCCGTCACCTCGTGTGCTGCCTGACGGTCGCGCTCGGTCTTGCGCTTGCATGCCTCAAGGTAGGCATCGACTTCGGCTTTCTTGTCCGATGTGACGACCTGCTGCACATACTTGCTCTCGGGAGCCAATACCATGAAGGTCACGCCGAACATCGTGTCGGCTCGCGTAGTGAAGATGGTGAACTCAAGTCCGTCCTTGGTGGCAGGATTATCGTTGGGCACCACCTTGAACTGTGCCTCGGTTCCCTCGCTGCGACCAATCCAGTTGCGCTGTGTCTCCTTGATTGAGTCGCTCCAGTCGATGGTCTCCAGACCATCCAGCAGGCGCTGGGCATAGGCCGAAACGCGCAGACACCACTGACGCATCACACGTTGCTCGACAGGAAAACCGCCACGCTCCGATACACCGTTCACTACCTCGTCGTTGGCCAGCACCGTTCCCAATTCCGGACACCAGTTGACCATCGTCTCGCCCAGGTAGGCGATGCGGTAGTTCATCAAGACCTGCTGTTTTTTCTGCTCGTCCCATGAGTTCCACTCGTCGGCGGAGAAGTCAAGTTCCTTGGTGCAGGCGGCATTCAGTCCCTTGGTGCCCTCCGTCTCAAATCGGCTGATGAGGTCGGCGATTGGCAGAGCCTTCTGCTCCTTGTAGCTGTAGAACGAGTTGAACATCCGGCTGAATGCCCACTGTGTCCACTTGTAGTAGCCCGGCTCGCAGGTGCGCACCTCGCGGTTCCAGTCGAAGCAGAAACCGATGCGGTCAAGCTGCTCGCGGTAGCGGGCAATGTTCTTCTCGGTGGTTACGGCAGGATGCTGACCCGTCTGGATGGCATACTGCTCAGCAGGCAGACCGTAAGCGTCATAGCCCATTGGGTGCAACACATTGAAACCGCACAGACGCTTGTAGCGGCTGTAGATGTCGCTGGCGATATAGCCTAAAGGGTGACCGACGTGGAGGCCTGCTCCAGATGGATAGGGGAACATGTCGAGCACATAGCACTTTGGGCGGCTGTGGTCAATTTCGACCTGATAGGTCTTCTCGTCGCGCCAACGCTGCTGCCATGACTGTTCGATGGACTTGAAGTTGTATTCCATATTCTTGTTTTTGATTAGAAAATTCGGCTCAAAATGGCACTTTTTCTTAAAATGCGCGCAAATATACGGAAATAATCGCTTGCGTGGTAAACGATGCGCCTAAATTTGCCGTACACGCGAGCCAACGGGACACAGCCTCGCCGATATGAAAAGGTTGAATGACAGCATTTTCCCCGAACTACTCAGGCACGTAGATGATTTCGCCGTTCTCCAGCTGATAGGCTGTGCCGACGCGTTTGCCCTTTGCGCCCGACTGCTGCGACTGGTCCTCGCTCGGGGTGTAACGGTCGATGCGTTGGCCCTGCTTGGTGATGATTTCCATGTTGTCCTTGCCCGGATTCTTGACCATCGTGAAGTCCTCCTGCGAGAACATCTCGGTCATGTCGTAGCGGGTGACGAGTGCCACCATCAGAGCGACGGCAAAGACCATCGCCACGTCAAAGAGGTTGGACACGACCGACATCGGATCGTCCTCTTCGTCCAATGCACCGAATGGAGTGTTGTTACGTCGTTTCAGCATAGCAGGTCGGCAAGGAATTGAAGGTTGACACGGTCGTGCTGGTACCAGCGCGACTTGACTTGGCCGGTGATGAAGCCGATGGCAGCCGAAAACAGTCCGACGACCGTCGTAGCAAAGGCCACCTGCATGTTGTAGGCCATCGAAGCAATGTCGCCCGAAGCCAGTCCGACCAGCGCCGGCCCCATCGGGATGAGCGTGCCCATCAGGCCGAGCATCGGTCCCATCTTGGCCAATGTCTTGCTCGACGCGAGGTCATCGGCCGCAGCAATCTCGAAGTCGGACAGCAGTTTCTGCAAGTGCGCCTCGCTGTCGCGGTGGGCGAGCATCTGGCGCATGTAGTTTATGGCCAATGAACCGTCACCGTCCGGCAGTCGGTCGGCCAACGATGCGACATTGTCGGCCGTAAGCTGCTCAAAAACGGACTTGCACTGCGCCGCCGACTTGCGCACGGCAAGATATTGGCCGAAAAAGTTGCCGACGAGCAGCAGCGCGCGTCCGAACAACAGAATCAGCAGAATGATGACCGGCACAAGCAGTCCGGTGGAAATCCAATAGAGGATGTCGGAAATGTAGTTCATACTGAATTAGTTATGAAATAAGAAATAAGAATTAAGAGTTGATTTTCATCACCGAATTAAGACGAATTGATACGAAAAAATCTTCACTACGCGAGTTTTGTCTCCGAATCAAACGAATCAAGACAATTTTAAAGGACGTTCTAAAAATCAAGAATTTGAGAATTAAGAGAATTCTAATCTACTGATATTCAGAATTGTTAAGAATTCGAGATTCGTTTCAATTTCAAGGACATCCCACAATAGTCCATTTCGTTCAATTCGTTTAATTCGGTGTTTTAATTTGATTTTGGGGTCTTCTTCCGCCGACAGAACCCGATTGCGCCCATCACGACGACGAGCACGGCGACGCCAGCGAGGGCCTTCAGGTCGATGTCCGATGTGCCGGCAGCCGCAGTGCGACCGTTGACCGTGGCCACGATGCCGAGCACCGCCATCAGCGCATTGGACAAGAAGAAGACCTCAAGCCGCAATTCGCGTTCGGGGATGAGCCACCGCACAGCCCAAGTGAGCGCAGGGACGATGATGGCGACGATTGCGGCCAATGTCCAGGCCACGTAGCGGAACTCGATGCCAGAGCTGCGGAACATGCACTGCGTCTCGATGTAGAAGAGCACGGCGAAAATCAGCAGGCCGGGAAACCAGCGCAGGGCGCGGTAGAGCCACACCGTGCGCCGCCGCACGCGTCCCGACGTCATCAGGTGGACGGCCATCAGACAATAGGCCATCTGGACGACGACCTCGACGGTGAGCACGACGGCCGTATCGAGCATCAGCGCGGGATTGGCCAGCCAGTCGCGTATCTGCGTCCGGCTCTGTTCGATGGCCATCGGCCACGCAAAAGCCACAAAGAGTGCGGCCACGAGCGATGTGACTACCACCACGGCGGGGCGGCGATAGCTCTGCTTCAACACGAAGTTGAGGCACACCAGCAGGATTATGGCAAAGACGATGGATTGCATGAGACCCCCTCCCATCCTCCCCGAGGGGAGGAGATTAAAAAGTTTGCTATATTCATTAATAATGACTGAAATTTTGTACCGTATGGGCAGACCCCTCCCCTCGGGGTCCTCGCAGCGGTCGGAACGATTATGAAAAACAGACCCCTCCACTCGGGGAGGTCGGGAGGGGGTCGTTATTATTTCTCACTTCCTCCTCCTCTTCACCAGCAGCGCGACAATCACGACGAATGCGGCGACAATGCCGACCACGACGAGGTTGCTCACCGAGGTTGTCTCCTCGTCGGCAGCGAGTGAGGTCGATTCGCGCTTCAGCACCTTGCCGTCGGCCGTAGCGACCTGCGCCTCGCGCGTCCGGCTGATCTGGTCGCGGTACTGTTGGGCGTCGGCCGATGAGACCTTGCTGGCGATGAAGTCGCGTAGCTTCGTGTTGTCGCACACGCGCTGCGAACCGTTGGCGCCGAACTGGGCCACGAGCTCGGTGTGGAGGCGTG
Source organism: Bacteroidales bacterium UBA3663 (assembly GCA_002373755.1). Classification (GTDB taxonomy): domain Bacteria; phylum Bacteroidota; class Bacteroidia; order Bacteroidales; family UBA3663; genus Liminaster. The sequence continues at coordinate 3,744 of DFJU01000061.1, forward strand.
CCACATTGGCCAACATCTCGTCCGATGCCTTCCAATAGCCCTTGCGCGCCGACTCCATCATCACGGCGGTCATCTCCTGGAGCGCGGCCGGATTCTTGGACTCGAAGAAGCGGCGGGTCGAGAGCTGGAACTTGTCGGCCACATAGACGTCGTAGATTTCGTCCCACATCTCGTTGTCGATCACGTCGGGCTTCATCACGTTCCAGCCGAAGGTGTTCTCGACGAGTTCAGCGAAACCGCTGGCGTCCGATGCGCCGCCCTTCATCTTCTCGGCGATGTAGGCCGGATTGAACAGCGTCGTGCGGCTCTCCACGCCGATGGCCTCCTTGACCTCCTGCATCCTCATGCGGTTGCGGTTTCGGTAGTCCGACAGGTAGGCGTCGGGGTCTTTGCCGGTCACGTTGCGCACGGTCATGTTCATGCCGCCCATGAATTCATAGACGTGGTCGAGCGACAGTGCGCCCCACGTGTTCGACTGGCGCGGCTGGATGACGGCGTCGGTGTTGGCCAATGCCGCTTCGAACGCGAACTGGCGCATCTCCTCCCAGCTGCCCTCCTTGCCGTAGAATGCGCCCATGTTGTTCAGATAGACCTCGGCCAATGCTCCCTCGTCGTCCCAGCGGTCGCTCGCCATCGTCATGCCCTGGATGCCGGTGCCGTAGTTGCCGTTCATGCCGCCGAACACGCGGTAGGTCGATGTCTCGCGCGCCTCCTTGGGCGACAGGCCCTTCTCGATCAGGATGCGTTCCGACTCGCGCACGCCATCGGCCACAAGGTTCGGGAACTTGTCATCGTTGGCCGATGCCGCCATCTCGACCGCACGGCTGAGCAGGAAGAGGCGCGATGCGGCCAGGTCGCGTAGCTGACCCGAAGTCTGCACCACGACGTCGATGCGCGGCCGACCCAGCTCTTCCGACGGGATGAGGCGGATGTCGGTCACACGGCCGAAGGCATCGCGGATTGGTTCGACGCCGAGCATATAGAGGCATTGTGCGATGGTTGCGCCGCCCGTCTCGATGAATTCGCTCGACCAGAGCGTGTAGCTCACCTTGCGCGGGATGCTGTCGTTGTGACGCTGGCGGTAGAGGTTAATCGTCCCCTCGGCCAGCTCCTTGCCCCGCTCCCACGCCAGTTCCGTCGGACACGCCTCGCTGTTCACGCCATAGAGGTTGCGTCCCGTCGGCACGGCCTGCGGATTGCTGATGACGTCACCGCCCGGCGATGGAGCCGTATAGCCGCCGTCGAGCGCGTTCAGCATGGAGCGCAGTTCTACTGCGGGCGATGTGGCCAATGCCTCACGGTAGGCCGCGACGTTGCGCACGGTACGTTCCACTTCAAGCACTACGCGGGCCAGTTCCTTGTCCTCCGGCGTGAGCATTGCGGCCTCGGCAACCTTATCGACGATGCGCTGCATGGCTGGCGGGATGTTGGCCATCTTGTGGGCCGATGCGTTGTCCGATGCCGCTGCCCCGTCGCCACCCTTGCCCATCATGGCGGCCTTCATCTTCTTGAGCTGTTCGGGCGACGCGCCCATCATCTTGGCCACAGCGAGCGCCTTCTTCGGGTCCATGCCCTTGCCCATCTCGCGCATCTTGTTGCGCTGTTCGGGGGTTATGGTCGATGCCGTTGCCGTCGTGTCCGATGCCGTTGCAGCCGAATCCTTATGGCCGACGGGCACCGACTTGCGCGCACCCGGCATCTCGCCCGCCATCGACATCATCATCGACATCATCTGCTGCGGAGCCTTCTGCACCGAGTCAACGTGGCGGGCGCGGCGAAGGTCATCGGCCGTAATCCCGGCAATGCGGCAGATTTCGACGTCGGTCACATCGGTCGTGCGGTTGAGCAGCGTGGTGACCAGCGAACGTACCGGCGTGAGGTAGCGTGCGGTGAACTGCGCGGCGTGTTTCTCCACATCGGCCGCAACCCGACCGCGCTGCTTGTCGAGTGTGCAGAGGCTGTAGGCAATCGGGTCGGTCGCCATCGCATAGACCGAAGTGCGGATGCGTTCGGCCTCGTAGGGCACGCCGAGCGTGTAGCTCATGCCCGTCACCTTCTCGTTGCACAGCTCTTCGGCAAATGCCTCGATGCGGGCGATTTCGTCGGCGCTGTAGGGCTGCGAGAGCACCGAGTCGAGACGCAGTTCGCGGTGGATGCCCATCTGCACAGTGAGTCGTTTTATGGCCAATGCGCCACGTTCGTCAGGCTGGCGGTCGTAGGCCTCGATGGCCTCGCTTAGGCGGCGGTAGGTGTCGCGCAGCCGGCTCTCCATGAAGGGCGGCGTGAGGTAGGACGTGAGGCTGGCGTAGGTGCGGCGCTTGGCAATCATGCCCTCGCCCACGTTGCCGATGGTGTAGAAATAGAAGTGCGGCAGCGTGCCCACCAGACGGTCGCTCCAGCAGTCCTGCGAGAGGGCGACCTGCTTGCCCGGCGTATATTCAAGCGAGCCGTGCGTGCCGAAGTGGATCAGTGCGTCGGCCCCGAATCCGCGCTGCGCCCAGAGGTACTGCGCGATGTAGGGATAGGGCGGTGCGGCCAATGTGCCATGCACCATCTTGAACGAGTCGCTGCCGGTGCCGGCCGGCATCTGCGGCATCAGCACGATGTTGCCCAACTGCACCACGGGAAGGCCGAGATGGTCGTCGTCGAGCGCGAAGAAGTTGCCCGGAAAGCGGCCGTTGGCCTGCTGCAACTCGCGTAGCATCCTGTCGGTGAACGATGCGCGCGTCCATGCCTCAAATTCGTCGCGTGAGACGGGCTGCGGATTGCCATTGGCCATGAACTCGGCCTGTGCTCCCTCGGCGTAGGTGCCGAAGGTGCTGCCCTGCCGCTGGATGAGCTGCGCCAGTCCGTCGGCCGTGGCAGGCAGTCCTGCGACGTTGTAGCCCGCCCTCTTCAGGCTCTGGAGGAAGTTATGGAGCGACGGCACGACCTCCATGCCGCTGGCCGTGAGCGCGGCCGAACCAGGGCCCTTGAAATAGACGATGGCTACGCGCTTTTCGGCGTTGGGCTTGCGTTGCAGGGCGATGTGGCGGTTCACATTGGCCACGAAACTCTCCAGACGTTCGGGCAGGGTGTAGGATTCGGGCAGTCCGTCCTCACCCTCGCGGATGGCGAAAAGCACCGTGGGGCGGATCATGCCATCGACCTCGGGCACGATGATACTCTGCGCCAGGAATCCACCCTGCATTCCCTGCCGGTCGGCCTCCCAGTCGGCCGTCATGCGGTTCACGTTGACCGTGCCGAAGAGCGGGATGTTGCGGCGACGGAGCTCATCGACCACATAGTCGCCGATGCGGCCGTGCGCCATGTTGATGATGGCCGATGGTGCAATGCTGTCGAGCGCGCCGGTGCGTACGAGCCGTGCGAGGTTCGTGGTGGCATAGACCACATCGCCCGACTTTTCGAGCGCGCCGATGAGCTGGGTGGCATCGCCCATCATGCCGGTGATGAGGATGCGCGGCGCATCGGCCATGAAAAGCCCGTTGTCGGTCAGATACTGCTGGTTTTGGCCGATGGTGGCGAACGTCACATCTTCGTTGCCCGGACGCTGCACGTCGGGATGATACATCAGCTGGGCGCGGCTGGGCTGCACCGGCTCGACCTCGCGCGTGAAGAAGAGCTTGCCATCGACCTCGTTGCGCAGGTAGTTGAGCAGGTTGCGGAAGTTGGCGCGTCCGCCGGCCGAGAGGTA
>DFJU01000061.1:7486-7670 GCA_002373755.1 Bacteroidales bacterium UBA3663
ATCGGCCGAGAGGTACTGCTTGAGCGAGTCGGCGTCCCACTCGTCGAGGCTGACGATGGCGTTGGCCGGATTGGTGGCTGCGGTGGTGAGGATGGGCAGTCCGCCGTCGGCCAATGCCTGGATGCGGGCGCGCTGCTCCTCGGTGGGACGCAGGCCCATGCCGTTGATGAGCACCACGTCGTAG
>DFJU01000128.1 GCA_002373755.1 Bacteroidales bacterium UBA3663
CCGTAGCCCACGGTGTAGGGGAACTTGATTTCGTGCAGCACCTCTTCGACCTCGGTGTTGAGCGCCGCGCCGCCTATGATGACCTCGTAGCATTGGCCGCCCAAAGCCGCCATCAGGCCGTCGCGGAACTTGCGGTTGATGGTGTTGCGCAGCATCGGTACTTTACGCAGCATCTTGATTTTCGGGCCGTTGTATTGGCCGAGGATGCCCTTGCGCACAATCTTCTCGATGAGCATCGGCACGACGACGATGAGGTCGGGCTTGATCTCCTTGAATGCCTTGAGGATGACGGGTGCGGCCAATGCGCCTGTGATGAACGTCACGTGGATGCCGACGCAGAATTCGTACATCAACTCGAAGGCCATGCCGTACAGATGTGCCGTCGGGAGCAGCGAGACGACGTTCATGCCGGCGTGCAGGTTGGGCAGCACCTGTTCGGCGAAGGCCATGTTGCTCCACATCGCCCGTTCGGGAATCATGACGCCTTTTGGGGCCGATGTCGTTCCCGACGTGTAGTTGATCATCAGCAGGTCGTCCGGCTGGTGGCGCATGTAGTGGATGTCGTCGGGGCCGATGTCGGGGCAGTCGCTGAGCGTGACAAGGTCATTGGCCATAAGCACGAACTTGCTTTCGGAGTGGGCCACGAGCCGCTCGACCATATCGGGCGTGAATTCGTGCAGCAGCGGGACGGCCACTGCGCCATAGGTGAAGGCGGCCAGCAGGGCGATGCTCCACTGTGCGCTGTTGCGGCTACAGATGGCGAAGCGGAAACCGGGCTGGTAGCCGGCCTCGCGCCACATCTGGTGATATTTCGCAATCTGGCGTGCCACGTCGCCGTAGGTGAACGTCTCACCCTGATAGTTCGAGAGGGCGGGCAGATTCCAGTGGTCACGGATGCTCTGTTCGAGCACCGCGTTCAATCTTGATTTCATGTCAAGTGGATTTAGATTGATGTCAATTAGATTCATTTGTTCGGGCTGTTTTTCTTGGCCGATGGGCATCGGCCGTCAGGTATTTATGTTGAAAGACCATTGTCGCAGCCTAGAGCGGATGGCATCGGCCATAATGGACATTGGGATGTTGTCGGCCAATGCCTTTTTCCAGCCGGAAGTAAGGGTCTATCTCGGCTCCAGCGTGATGAGCGGGATGAGCATTTCCTCCATCGAGATGCCGCCGTGCTGGAACGTGTCCTTGAAGTGCTGGACGTAATAGTTGAAGTTGTTCGGATAGGCCATGAAGTCGCGTCCGCAGGCGAAGACGTAGCTCGTCGAGATGTTCAGCACGGGTAGGCCCAAGTCCTTCGGCCGCGTCACTTCGTAGAGGTTCTTGTCCTGATGGTTCAGGTTCTTGCCCAGCTTGTAGCGCAGGTTGGTGTTCACCTCGCGGTCGCCGATGATCTTCACCGGATTGTTCACCTGGATGGTGCCGTGGTCGGTGGTGAGGATGACCTTGTAGCCCATATCGGCCATTCGGCGGAAGAGGTCGAGCGTCGATGAATGTTCCATCCACGTCTTGGTCAGCGCGCGGTAGGCGGCCTCGTCGTGGGCCAGTTCGTTGACCACCTTGATGTCGGTGCGCGCGTGGCTCAGCATGTCGATGAAGTTGAGGACGACGACGTTGAGCGGATATTGGCCGAGGCTCTTCAGCTGCGATGCGAGGTGTTCGCCGTAGCGCGAGCCGTTCACCTTGTGGTACGAAAACGCGTAGTGCTTGCGGTAGCGTTCGAGCTGCGTGCGGATGAGCGGCTCCTCGTTCAGGTTCTTGCCCTCCTCGCTGTCTTCATCGACCCAGAGGTCGGGGAACATCTGCGCGATCTTGTCGGGCAGCAGTCCGGAAAAGATGGCGTTGCGCGCATATTGCGTCGCCGTGGGCAGGATGGAGCAATAGACCTCTTCCGTGCAGTTGAAATAGTCGGCCAGCAGCGGCTGTATGGTGCGCCATTGGTCAAGGCGGAAATTGTCGATCACGACGACAAATAGCTTTTCGCCGTTGTCCAATGCGGGGAAGACCTTGGTCTTGAAAATGTCGGTTGACATCAGCGGGGCATTGGCCGATGCCTTTCCCGGCGACATCTTTTCGGCAATCCAGTCCTCGTAGTTGCGCTTCACGAACTTGGCGAACTGGCCATTGGCCTCGTCCTTCTGCATCAGGAGCATTTGGGCCAATCCCGCGTCGTCGCTCTGGCTCAGTTCCAGCTCCCAGAAGACCAGCCGCCGATAGACCTCGACCCATTCGTCGAACGTGCGAGCGTCGCTTATCGCCATGCTCAGCCGGCCGAATTCCTGCTGGTAGCCCGACGTCTGCTGCTGCTGTGTGATTTCGCGCGCGTGCAGGTTCTTCTTGATGCTCATCAGCATCTGCGAGGGGAGGACCGGCTTGATCAGATAGTCGGCAATTTTTCCGCCAATGGCCTGATCCATAATGTTCTCTTCTTCACTCTTCGTCACCATGATGACGGGCAATGCGGGCTGTATGTCCTTGATGGCCTGAAGCGTTTCGAGGCCGGAGATGCCTGGCATGTTCTCATCGAGGAAGACGAGGTCGAACGTGCGGGTGCGTACCTGTTCGAGGGCGTCCTGTCCGTTGGTCACGGTCGTGACGTCGTAGCCGCGCTGCTGCAGGAACATTACGTGCGGTTTGAGAAGCTCGATTTCATCGTCGGCCCAAAGAAGTTGCGGATTGCTCATAGTCATTTCAAATGTAGAAAAAACGGGTACAAAGTTGCTCTTTTTCTGTCATATTGCCAAGCAAATTGGTCAAAAAGTGCCGTCGCGTGCCCTTGTGGCGCCTTGAAATGACGAGAGAGCCGCACCCCGACGAGGATGCAGCTCTCCCTGATAAATGTCGCCACAAGGCTTTAGCGGATGACCGCCTTCCTGCCGCCCTTGATGTAGATTTCTCCCTTGCGAGGCTGAGCCTGCATCTGGCCTTGCAGGTTGTAGAGGCTCTGTTTTTCGGCCAATGATTCAATCGCCGCGATGCCAAGTTCCTCGCCGCCGAAGTTCAGCCAAAGTCGCGTAGCGGCTGCCTGCGCCTGGCTTGCGTCATAGGTCAGATATGCCTTGCCCGATGGCAACGTGCCGGAATTGGCCCAGACGAACTCGCCGCCGCGCATCACGTAGATGTTTTCTACGCCCGTCAGCGCGCCGCCCGTGTAGGTATCCGTACCCTTCAGGTCGCTCTCGATGGCCGATGCCGCCGACAGACTCTGCACGAGCGTGATTGCCGTCTCGTCGCTTGTGAGCACCACCGCTGTTCCGGCCGGAATCACGCCGCCCGTCACCTCGCTCATGTTCACGCAGCCGTTCGCGTAGTCCACCGTACCGGTCCATGCGCGCACGTTGTCGGGGATGTTGTAGGCCGATGCACCGTCGTAGAACGTCGCCACGCCGTTGGTCATCGTCACCTCGCGTAGTGCCAGGATGGTTACGGCCAATGACCCAGCCGGCTCCGTCTCGCTGCCCACGTCGTTGTGGTTCGCGTCGCCCTCCACATACCAGTCGATGATGTAGGTGCCCGGTTCTGTGGCCGATGGCGTTTCCTCGCTCCACTCGCCGCCGTTCACGCGGTAGTGGACGGTGCCGTCGGCCGATGTGCCTCCGCTCACCAGAGCCTGCTCTCCGCTCGAATAGGCGATGCCGTCACCCGTCACGACGACCGGTTCAGGTGCGCTGTAGCCCCCTGCGGCGATGTCGGCCTTGGCGACGGTCACTGTCGCGCTGCCTGTCAGAAGTGCGTAGTTGTCGGCCGATACCTCATAATAGACCGTCAGCGTTCCCGCCGTCGTCTGTGTCGGGCTTGTGGCCGATGTGCATTGGCCGGCCTCCGTGCCGTACACGATGGTGTAGCCCGCCGACGGGGCGCTCACCTTGACCGCGATGCCGTGCGCCGTGCCGTCGTAGGTCACATTCACGTTGTCGGCCTGCGCGACGATTGTGCCCAGGATGGTCACCTTGACGCTCACCGTGGTTGCCAGATACCGCTCCGTTTCGGCTGCCGTGACGGTCACAGTGGCCTTTCCAGCCTTCAGCACGGTCAATGCACCGGTTTCGGCATCGATGCTCACCACGTCGCTGCCCTCGCTCACGGCGTAGGTCAACGCGCCGCCGCCCTGGGTCCCGTTGGTGGCAGTGACGGCCAATGCGGTCTCGCCCAGTGTCGCGGTCACGTCATTGGCCACAAGGCTCTGGCTCGTCTTTGCGGCGAAGTCGGCCAACACGACAGCCACGTCGCAGGCTGGCATCGTGTATTTGCCCGTGTAGCTTCCCGTCGCGGCATCGTAGGTCATCGTGACGCTTTCGGCCGATGCGACATCGACAGGACGCAGTGGCGCAGCTTCTGCCTCGTCTGCGCTGGTGCATTTCTGCACTTTCAGTTCCTTCAGATAGTGGCCGGCATTGGGCACTGCCGTGAATGTCACGATGTCGCCAGCCGCAGCCTGCGCCTTGTCCGAGCTCACGCTGCCAAGCGCAAATTCCGGCACGGTGATGACGTACAAGTCTTCCGTCCCGACCTCAATTTCCATGATTTCCTTGAACTCGTTCCAATATGAAGCCGCTTCGTATGCCGCCTTGCTGCCTTTCGGTACGTATAGGGTGGCGTTGGCGCGATTGAAGAATGTGTCATAATTGATGCGAACAGGCGTTGGATTCAATACAGTCACACTCGTCAGTCCCTCGCAGTCCCAGAACGCCTGGTCGCCGATGCTCGTCACGCTGTTTGGAATATAGATGCTCGTCAGGCTCCGGCTGCCACAGAACGCACTCTCGCCGATGCTCGTCACGCCGCTCGGAATCTCGATGCTCGTCAGGCTACTGCAACCAAAGAAAGCATATTTGCCGATGCTCGTCACGCTGCTTGGAATCTCGATGCTCGTCAGGCTAGAGCAACTTAAGAACGCACTGTAGCCGATGCCCGTCACGCTGCTTGGAATAACCGTATTCTGGCAACCTGCAATCAATGTATTAGTTTCCGTTTCAATGATTGCATTGCAATTGTTTCTGCTGTCATAAACGCTGTTGCCCGCATCAACTACGATGCTCGTCAGACCAGTGCAGCCATTGAACGCACATAAGCCGATGTTCGTCACGCTGCTCGGAATCTCGATGCTCGTCAGACCCGTGCAGTAATAGAACGCATATTCGCCGATGCTCGTCACGCTGCTTGGAATCTCAATGCTCGTTAGGCCGTTGCAGTAAATGAACGCCTGGTCGCCGATGCTCGTCACGCTGCTTGGAATCTCGATGCTCGTCAGGCTAGAGCAACTTAAGAACGCCTCGTAGCCAATGCTCGTCACGCTGTTCGGAATGACCGTATTCGGACAACCGGCAATCAATGTATTAGTTGCCGTTTCAATGATGGCATTGCAATTGTTTCTGCTGTCATAAACGCTGTTGCCTGCATCAACTACGATGCTCGTTAGGCCGTTGCACCATCCGAACGCCTGGTCGCTGATGCTTGTCACACTGCTCGGAATCTCGATGCTCATCAGGCCCGTGCAGCCATAGAACGCACCGTAGCCGATGCTTGTCACACTACTCTGGATCACAATGCTCGTCAGGCCGTCACAATTAGAGAACGCATAGTTGCCGATGGTCGTCACGCCGTTCTGAATCTCGATGCTCGTCAAGCCCTTGCAATAATAGAACGCATAGTCGCCGATGCTGGTCACGCTGCTTGGAATAACAGTATTCTTGCAACCGGCAATCAATGTATTAGTTGCCGTTTCAATGATGGCATTGCAATTGTTTCTGCTGTCATAAACGCTGTTGCCTGCATCAACTTTGATGCTCGTCAGGCCGGTGCAGCGTTCGAACGCAAGGATGCCGATGCTCGTCACGCTGCTTGGAATCTCGATGCTCGTCAGGCCACTGCAGCCATCGAACGCACTTTCGCCGATGCTCGTCACGCTATATGACTTGCTGTCATTAAAGACTGTGGCAGGAATGACCACATCGCCGTTGTAGTAGTCAGATCCTCCATTTTCCGTCACCTCTACAGTCAAATCCGTGCTTGACGTGATGTTGTAACAAATGCCATCCACCTCAAAATCGTAGGCGAAAAGCGATTGCCCGAACAGCATCAATAATGCCGCAAGGCCGAAAGTTTGTAATTTTGTTTTCATAAGTAATAGGATTAAAATGTTTTTTACTTTAAAATGCAGGTCGCCTTTTCGCTCCAAAAATGGCAGGAAAACAATTGGTTTGGTCTGAAATGAAAAAAAGACGGGAGCTCTCTATGTCGGTTGCTTATCCGTCTTCAGGGCTTCTCGCAATGCCTTATGCTAAGATAAGCAACGATAAAAGCCCCACGTCTGTGAATATGTACAACCAAAATACTCTACATTCGTAAGTAGAGACTATTGGAATACAATTCACTAACGCAGACACCCTTTCGCTGCATTATCTTCAGCATGAAATTTTGCGAGAATATCAGAAGATCGAAGATAACGACGATTGTAGCGTCTTTTTATAAAAAGTCAATGAGTTGTTCCGCCGTTGCGGCTCAATGACGCTGCAAAGATGGCAAAAAAACTGATTTGTCGCTTGACGTAGGTCGTAAAAAAGATTGGTTTATTCTATTTTTTGTGCGAAACTGAAAAACAAGGGTCATAACTTCTGAAATTTGTCATCCATCGCCCCCAGAGGGGAGACCGAGAGTTGTGGAAGTGTGTCGTGTCTCCGTTGTTTTTCTGCGGACAATTTCATCAAAAATCACCAGGAAGCGCATCTGAAATTGCATTTTCCATCCTAAAGATTGGAAAAATCTTTATATCTTAGTGCCACTAGAACCCGCCAAGCCTCTCAACGATGCTCAAATGTGCGGGTCGTTTTTTTATAGAGATATGGCAAGATAGAGTTTTCGCTAAAGTGATTTTCTAAGAATTGAATTGAAGCGGGTCTCTAATTCTCAACAATTCTTATTCTCAACAAATTAGGAAATCTCAAATTCTCAAATTCTTGATTTATAGAGCTTTCCTAAAACATTTTTTGAGCAAAACGGACTCCTGTAATTTGTCTTTATGAACATAGAGAAAAAGCAATGAAAATGGGAGATGTTTCGCTTTGCTCAACATGACATTATGGATTGAATATAAAACCACTACATCCGGCCAGACCTTGCGGTTTCGTCGGATGTAGTGTTATTGTGAAAAAACTTGTTGTCGTTTACAGTCCCTTTGACTTCAGGCAGGCGTCCATCTCGGCAGCGACTTCGGCGGCCTTCTGTCCGGCTACGCGGGCAAAATCTTCGGTGCCGTCGGCGTAGATGATGGCGCGGCTGGAGTTGACGATGAGGCCGCACTCGCTGGTCATGCCGTACTTGACGACCTCCTGTAATGAACCGCCCTGTGCGCCGATGCCGGGCACGAGCAGGAACGAGTCGGGAGCTACGCGGCGGATGTCTTCAAACAGCTGGCCCTGGGTGGCTCCGACCACGAACATCATCTGTTCCGACGAGCCCCAGGTCTGTGCCGTGCGGAGGACGCGCTCGAACAGGCGGTCGCCGTCGCCCACGTTGAGCAGCTGGAAGTCGTGCGAACCCTTGTTGGAGGTCAATGCCAGGCAGATGACCCACTTGCCATCGTAGCCGAGGAAAGGCTTGACCGAATCTTCGCCCATGTAGGGAGCCACGGTGACGGCGTCGATGTCGAGGTGCTCGAAGAAGGAGCGGGCGTAGAGCTGCGAGGTGTTGCCGATGTCGCCGCGCTTGGCATCGGCAATGATGAACTGCTCGGGATATTGCTCACGGATGTAGCGCACGGTCTGCTCGAAGGCCATCCAGCCCTCCACGCCGAAGCATTCGTAGAACGCGAGGTTGGGCTTGTAGGCGATGCAGTAGGGTGCGGTGGCATCGATGATGGCCTTGTTGAACTGCCAGATGGCCTCCTGTGTGGGGAGAGACTGGAGATGGGCTGGAATCTTCTTGATGTCGGTGTCGAGGCCGACGCACAGGAAACTGCGCTTGCGCTTGATCTGCGCGAAAAGTTGCTGTTTTGTCATTTCGTTGTCGGTTGAATTATTGTGTAATATGTTTATATTCAGTCTTGTGGCCGATGCTACGTGGATTTGCAAAGTGATGGCGGCCCGCAAGTTGACTGCTGCCGCCATCGTTGCTTAACATCGACACAAAGTTCCGAATAAAACTTGACACACGCAAATATTTGGCCTGAAATCAAGTGAACGTCGTGGCCGATGCTTCGAGTTGCGCTCTGTAGGTTTTATTCAGCCTTGAGCAGACGCACCTCGTAGAGCTCGCCGACCTGTCGGTTCTTGTGGGCGACGAATTTGACGCGCACCTTTTCCTTGCCCTCTACGGCCGATGCCGGAATTTCGTATTCCTCGAACTTGAAGGCCGATGTGCGGAACTTGTGCGTGTTGTTGACCGTCTTGACGAGCACGTCGTCCACGTAGATATCAAATTCGTTCGTGCGCCAATCGTCCACGCCCCAGTATTTCAGCCGGAGCTTGAGCGATGTCTGGTTGCCCGTGCTCATCAGGTAGCTGAAGTAGCAGCCGTTGCGGGCGTCGCGGAATGCGCAGTCGTGGTTGTTGCCTGTGTTCGACTTGTCGGTCTCCATGAAGTGGTCGCTCTCCGGCTGCTGTTCGCCGGGCTGTACCTTGTCGACGGTGCGTGCCTCGAGTTTCTGGCGCGCCTCTTCCTCTCTGCCGAGCTGGTCGAGGTATGCCTTATAGCTGTCGCCCGTAAATGCGAGCCAGTACATCATGTAACGCGCGTCGTGGAGTTCGAAGAATGGCATCAGTTCACCCTCGATGCCGTTGATCATCTTGGTGCTGAGGCTGAAGTGCAGCGGCTTGCCCTCGATGGGGTGGATTTCGTCGGCAATGTGTTCGATGTTGTCGGCCACAAGCATCGGAGCCTTGTCGATTGGCAGCTGGCGGCCGGTGGCGAGCTGGCCGAAACGGCTGTCGTCGGCAATCAGGTGGGCGAGGTCTTCGGTTCCGGTCTTCATCGACAGAAGAATCGGGCCGTGCATCAGTGCGATATATTTCGGCAGGTTTGGCAGATATTTCACGCTGTTGTGCATCGGGAATTCGATGTCAACCACGTCGCCCTTCTTCCATTTGCGGTCGATGCAGATGTACGACGACGGGCCGCTCGCGTAGTCGAAATCCTTGCCGTTGACCGTGATCTTGAAGTCGCCGTTCTTGACCCAGCCAGGATAGCGCACCATCAGCTTGAAGGCGGCCTTTCCGTCGGCGATGGTGATGCGGCTCGATTCGGAATACGGGAAGTCCGTTTCCTGACGGATTACGACGCCGTTCTGCTTCCAGTTGAGTTCCGATGCCACGAACAGGTTGACGAAAAGGGCGTTGCCTGAGTGCGTGTAGATGAACTGGCCGTACTTGCCGTGGTTTTCCATGCCTGTGCCGACGCAGCACCACATGGCCTCGTTGGGGGCGGAGTAGTTGCGGTAGTGGCGTGGGCGGGCCGATGTGAAATAGACGTATCCGCCGTGTTCGGGATGCTGCGACGAAAGGATGTGGTTGAAGGTGGCCAGTTCGTAGAAATCGGCATACATTGCCTGCGGATTGGCGCGGTGCAGATTTTCGGTGAGTTTCAGCATGTTGTTGGTGTTGCAGGTCTCGGGTCCGTCGATGTCGGTCACGAAATCCTGACAAGCCTCCTTGCTCGGGAAGTGTTCGCGACGGCTGTTTCCGCCAAGGGCGAGAGAGCGGTCGTTGGTGACGAAATCCCAGAAGTTGAGGCTGGCGTTGTGATATTCGACATCGCCCGAAAGCTCGGCAATGCGCTCAAAACCAACCACTTTCGGCACCTGCGTGTTGGCGTGCA
>DFJU01000059.1:0-3943 GCA_002373755.1 Bacteroidales bacterium UBA3663
TCAAGAAGAGCGGCATCAAGTACATCGACTACAAGGATCCTGAGTTCCTCAAGAAGTTCCTGAACGAGCAGGGCAAGATTCTGCCTCGCCGCATCACCGGTACTTCGCTGAAGTTCCAGCGCCGTGTGGCTACCGCTGTCAAGCGTGCTCGCCAGATCGCCCTCCTTCCTTACGTTTGCGATATGTTGAAGTAATTATTAACCAAGTAAAATTTTAGACCATTTATGAAGATTATTCTGATTGAAGACGTCAAGAACCTTGGTTATAAGGACGACGTTGTAGAGGTAAAGAATGGCTATGGCCGCAACTTCCTGATTCCAACCAAGAAGGCTATCCTTGCTACTGAGTCTGAGCTCAAGCAGCTCGCTGAGCGCCAGAAGCAGCAGGCTAACAAGCAGGCTAAGATTAAGGCCGATGCAGAGGCTCTCGCAGCTCAGGTTGCAGCTGCCGGCGAACTCACCATCGCTGTCAAGGCTTCTGAGGACGGCAAGGTTTATGGTTCTGTCAGCAACATCCAGATTGCCGAGGCTCTCGAGGCTAAGGGCGTGAAGATTGAGCGCAAGACCATCGACGTTGACGCTATCAAGTCTCTCGGCCAGTACACCGTATCTGCACGCCTCCATCGTGAGGTCAGCGCTGATATCGTTGTCAACGTAGTAGCTGAGTAATAATTCACGGAATTATATAGAGGCAAGAGGCATCGGACAAAAATCCGGTGCCTCTGTTTTTGGGGGGTTATGTACGATGAAAAAATCGCGTAGTGAAGTTTGCTACGCGATTTTTTTGTGGTCGAAGTTCAATACTTGAATGAGCTGCCGCCGACGAACTCTCGCATGATTGACGTTGGCGGAATCTCCTTGTCGGGCACGGGGATGAAATAATGGATAAACTTCATCAGACGGTGTGCCTCGCTGTATTCTGGACAGTTTTTGGGGACTGCGGCCAATATCGGTTCCGCGTGTAGGCGCAAAACCGCAAACTCGATGTTCAGTGCCGAGTTGAACATGGCATCTGCATTCTCCTGATAGGGATAGATCCATTTCTCTTCACCTTCGCAGACCGATGGCCACTGGGCGATGGTCTCGCGTGCCGAAAATGCACCGCTGTTGTAGTCGCGGATGATGCGCCGCAGCAGGCGGTTGTCGCGCGTAGGAATCCAGTTGTGGTCGTCGAGCGAGATGGCTGTGAGCGTCGAAATATAGACCTTGTACTTAAATTCGTCCGATATCTGTGCTGTGAGTGTCGGGTTTAACGCGTGGATGCCCTCGATGAGCAGGATCTTGCCTTCGCCCAGTTGCAGCCGTTTGCCGTTGTACTCGCGTAGTCCGGTTCGGAAATTGTACTCCGGAATCTCGACTTTCTTGCCGTCCAGCAAAGCTTTGAGGTCGCGCTCCATCGTTGCGCTATCGACCGCCTTGATGTTCTCGAAGTCGTATCGGCCATCGGGAAACTTCGGAGTATCGACGCGGTTGACGAAATAGTCGTCGGTCGAAAAAGAAATCGGCTTCAGACCGCACGCCATGAGTTGGATGGAGAGGCGTTTGCAGAATGTCGTCTTGCCCGAACTTGACGGGCCGGTGATCAGTACGAGTCGCACAGGGTGCTCTGCGTCGTGGTAGCGTGCGTTGATTTCTTCCGCAATTTGTACGATTTTCTTTTCCTGCAATGCCTCGCTCACTTGGATGAGTTTCGATGCTTCGCCGCGCAGACATGCCTGATTGACAGCGCCGACGTTCTGAAGTCCCATGATGACGTTCCATCGTACATTTTCGGCAAAGACGTCGAACGTCTTCGGTTGCGATTCAAGTGGTGCAAGTTGCGTCGGATTTTTGCGGTCGGGCACACGTAGCAGCATGCCTTGCTGGTATTTCTCGATGCCGAACACCTTCAAATAGCCGGCCGACGGCACGAGTGCGCCGTAGTAATAGTCGATGGTGTCGCCCAACGTATAGTAGTCGGTGTAGATTTGTCCGCTGGTCTCCAGCAGCCGTGCCTTGTCGTGCAAACCACGGTCGCGGAAGATGCGTACGGCCTCCTCCGTGATCGATTCCGTGCGCCGGAATGGCATGTCGAGGTCGATGATTTCGTGCATTCTGGCTTCGATGCGTTTCACGTCGTCGGCCGATGCAAATTGGCCATCAGCCTTCTTGAAGTTGCAGAAGTAGCCGTGCGAAATCGGATGCTCCATGTAAAGGCGGCTGTCGGGAAAAACGTCCTGTGTTGCCTTGTAGAGCACAAAACACAGCGAACGTACATAGGCGCGGAAACCAGAATTGTCGCGCACATCGACAAATTCCACATCGCGGTTCTGCCAAAGCCGGAACTTCAATCCTTGTGAGGCATTGTTCACTTTGGCCGATACGGCAGGGTAGGGGAAATCGAGGTCGAAAGACTGAAAAACTTCCAACAATGAGACTCCCTCGTTGAAAGTTTTTGTCAGACCGTTGTTTTTGCAGCGGATTTGGAGCATAGGTTTAGGTTTTGAGGTTTTAAGGTTTTAAGGTTGTGAGGTTCGGTCACGGACGGAATTTGCTTTATGGAGCATTTCCCACCTTATAACCTAAAAACCTCACAACCTTATAACCTTACTTATACTCGTCCCACGCCTTGATTGCCAAATCGTCGAGCGACATGGTGGTGAAGGCGTTGATGAAGGTCGAAGCGAGGCGGTCGTTGGTGAGCAGCGGCACATTGAAGTCGATGGCGGCACGACGGATCTTGTAGCCATTGGACAACTCGCCCGAAGTCAAGTTCTTTGGGATGTTGATTACCATATCGACCTCCTTGTTGCGCACCATGTCGAGAGCCTGAGGCTGCATTTCCTCCGATGGCCAATAGACATGTTCGCAAGGGATGTTGTTCTCAACCAGGTAGCGGTAAGAACCGCCCGTAGCGTAGAGCTTGTAGCCGGCATCGGCCAACTGCTTGCACGGAGTGAGCAACTGAGCCTTCTGCTTGGCATTGCCCGAACTGATCAGAATACCCTTGTCCTTGCTTGGTACACGCAGGCCAACTGAGAGCATTGACTTGAGAATGGCGCAGTTGACATCGTCGCCCAGACAACCCACCTCGCCGGTCGATGACATATCGACACCCAATACAGGGTCGGCCTTCTGGAGACGAGAGAAGGAGAATTGCGATGCCTTGATGCCTACATAGTCGAGGTCGAACTCGGTCTTGGTAGGACGCTCGTAAGGTACGCCCAACATGATCTTGGAGGCCAACTCGATGAGGTTGAGTTTCAACACCTTGCTGACGAATGGGAACGAACGTGAGGCACGCAGGTTGCACTCGATGACCATGATGTCGTTTTCGCGCGCCATGAACTGGATGTTGAATGGACCGGAGATGTGCAACTCGGCAGCAATCTTCTTGGCTACCTTCTTGATGCGGCGCATGGTCTCGTAGTAGAGTTTCTGTGGTGGGAACTGGATAGTAGCATCACCTGAGTGCACACCGGCAAACTCAACGTGCTCCGAGATAGCGTAAGCTACAATCTCACCCTTGTCGGCCACGGCATCCATCTCAATCTCCTTGGCGCCTTCGATGAAGCGGGAGATGACCACAGGATGCTTCTGCGATACGTTGGCAGCCATCTGGAGGAAGCGTACCAACTCGTCCTGGTTGGAGCAGACGTTCATGGCAGCACCCGACAGTACGTACGAAGGACGTACCAGTACTGGGAAGCCCACCTGCTTGATGAACTCATTGACGTCGTCCATGTTGGTCAACTCTTTCCATGCTGGCTGGACGACACCGATGCGGTCGCACATGCTCGAGAACTTCTGGCGGTCCTCGGCATTGTCAATATACTTGGCTTGCGTACCCAGGATAGGCACTTTCTGTTCATCCAGACGCATGGCGAGGTTGTTTGGAATCTGACCACCCACCGAGAGGATGACACCGTGAGGCTTCTCCAGGTCGATGATGTCCATGACGCGCT
>DFJU01000059.1:4025-5198 GCA_002373755.1 Bacteroidales bacterium UBA3663
GGTCGCACATGTCGTAGTCGGTCGAGACGGTCTCCGGGTTGTAGTTGATCATCACCGAACGGTAACCTTGGTTGCGTGCTGTGGTGAGAGCATTGACCGAACACCAGTCGAACTCGACGGACGAACCGATGCGGTAAGCACCTGAACCGAGGACGATAACGGCCTGACTGTGAATGTCGTCGGCCTTTGGTTCGGGGAAGTCGATATCGTTGGCCACACCGTTGTAGGTGAGGTAGAGGTAGTTGGTCTGTGCCGGGAATTCGCCGGCCAATGTGTCAATCTGCTTGACCACCGGCACGATGCCCAACTTCTTACGTTGTGCACGGACGCGCAGGATCTCCTCTTCTGCCTCCTCGGCCATCTCACCCTTCAGCAGGGCGCGGCCAATCTGGAAGTCGGAGAAGCCTTTCTGCTTGGCTTCGAGCAACAACTGGGCAGGCACATCCTCCACCTTGCTGTATTGCTGCAGTTCGTTGTCGGTATCGACGATGCCCTTGAGTTTCTCCAGGAACCACTTGTCGATCTTGGTGAGGTCGTGTATCTGGTCAACGGTATAGCCGGCCTTCATGGCCTTGCTGATGACGAAGATGCGCTTGTCGGTTGGTTCGTGCAATGCCTTGTCGATGTCGGGCACCTGCAAAACCTTGTTCTCCAGGAAGCCGTGCATGCCTTGTCCAATCATGCGCAGACCCTTCTGGATGGCCTCTTCGAAGGTGCGGCCGATGGCCATGACCTCACCTACCGACTTCATGCTCGAACCGAGTTCACGGTCCACACCTTGGAACTTACCGAGGTCCCAACGAGGAATCTTGCAGACGATGTAGTCCAGTGCAGGCTCAAAGAAGGCTGATGTGGTCTTGGTGACTGAGTTCTTCAACTCGAACAGACCGTAACCCAAACCTAACTTGGCAGCCACGAAGGCGAGCGGATAACCTGTAGCCTTGGAGGCCAATGCCGAAGAACGCGACAGTCGGGCGTTCACCTCGATGACGCGATAATCCTCGCTGTTCGGGTCGTAGGCATATTGCACATTACATTCGCCCACGATGCCGATGTGGCGGATGATCTTGATGGAAAGTTCGCGTAGCTTGTGGTAGTCGCGGTTGCTGAGGGTCTGCGAAGGAGCCACGACGATCGATTCGCCGGTGTGAATGCCCAGCGGGTCGAAGTTCT
>DFJU01000059.1:5256-20756 GCA_002373755.1 Bacteroidales bacterium UBA3663
AGCGGGTCGAAGTTCTCCATGTTGCAGACGGTGATACAGTTGTCATACTTGTCGCGTACCACCTCATACTCAACCTCTTTCCAACCCTTGAGCGACTTCTCGACCAAGATCTGTGGTGAGAAGGAGAGGGCCTTGGTGCCTACCACATTCAGTTCCTCCTCGTTGTCGCAGAAGCCCGAACCCAGTCCGCCCAGCGCATAGGCTGCACGGATGATGACAGGATAGCCCAGGTCGGCAGCTGCCTTGCGTGCCTCGTCGAGGGTGTTGCAGGCATGGCTCTTGATGGTGTTGACGTTGATTTCGTCCAATTTCTCGACAAAGAGTTCGCGATCCTCGGTGTCCATGATAGCCTGCACGGGAGTACCCAACACCTTGACATTGTATTTCTCCAACACTCCGCTCTGGTAGAGGGCGACGCCACAGTTCAGGGCCGTCTGACCACCAAAGCTCAATAGGATGCCGTCAGGACGTTCCTTGGCGATGACCTTCTCGACGAAGAAAGGGGTAACCGGCAGGAAATATACGCGGTTGGCCACACCTTCGGATGTCTGGACAGTGGCGATGTTAGGGTTGATGAGGATGCTCTCTATGCCCTCCTCCTTGAGAGCCTTGAGAGCCTGCGAACCAGAGTAGTCGAACTCGCCGGCCTCGCCAATCTTGAGTGCGCCCGAACCGAGCAGCAGAACTTTCTTTATTTTATTGTTGACCATAAGAAGCAAGACAATTACAAAAGGTTGACAAATTCCTTGAAAATGAACTCAGTGTCGGTAGGACCCGACGAAGCCTCGGGGTGGAACTGAGCCGAGAACCAAGGCTGTTTCTTGTGGCGGATACCTTCGTTCGAGCCATCGTTCATATTGATGAAGAGTGGTTCCCAGTCGGCTGGAATCGTGCTGTTATCGACCGCAAAACCATGGTTCTGGCTGGTGATGAAGCATTGGGTGGTGGGCTTGCCGTTTTCGTAGCGTTGAACCGGCTGATTGTGTCCGCGATGACCATATTTCAGTTTCTTGACCTCTGCGCCTGCGGCCAATGAGAGGATCTGGTTGCCCATGCAGATGCCGTAGATGGGTTTGCCCGATTTCATGAACTCCTTGACGTGCTCGACTGTCTTGCCGCACAGGTTCGGGTCGCCAGGACCATTGGAAATAAACAGACCATCGAAAGTTTCGCCCATGTGGTTGAAGTCGTAGTCCCACGGCACCATCGTGATGGCAACATCGTAGCGCAACAGACAGCGGATGATGTTCTGCTTTACGCCCATATCTACCAGGCAGACCTTCTTCTTGCCGTTGCCGAAGTGCTTGACCTCCTTGGTCGAGACGATTGCCACCTGATTAACCAGATTAGGGTCTTCAAACTCGATGTCGTCGCCACCGTCGAACACAATCTTGCCCTTCATCGAGCCCTTTTCGCGCAGCACCTTGGTCAGTTCGCGGGTATCGATGCCTTCGATGCCGACGATCTGTTCACTTTTGAGCCAGTCGGCCAACGATTTGTTGGCGTTCCAGTGGCTGTACTTCTGCGAGTAATCGCTCACCACGAGAGCCCTTACGTGAATTTTCTCCGACTCATAAAAACAAGAAAGCCCATTGGCATCGTGTGATGCTGCTGGGACACCATAGTTTCCGACCAACGGAAACGTCATAACGAGAATTTGACCGCTGTAGCTCGGGTCTGTAAGACTTTCGGGATAACCCATCATCGCCGTGTTGAAAACGACTTCTCCATTGACGGGCTTTTCAAAGCCGAAACTGTAGCCACGGAACACATGGCCATCGTCAAGGATTAGCGAAACTGCCTTTTCGTTTTGCATTGCCTTTTATTTATATTTAGGTTGTTTTTATTCTGTCCGATGCGCCTCGCTTTGTCGCATTGACGCCCTGAGTTGATACCTTTTGACGCTTGAATACCTTAAAGTGGTCCTTGCCATACCTTTAAATTGGCGCAAAGATAATTGGATTTTAGGTCTTGGCCAAATTTGTCATTTTTTTTAATGTCGATGGCCGATAAAATCCGGCAACGTCCAATAAAATGCAATTTTTGGTTGCACTTTGGCCGATGCAAAATAAGAGCCGCCTCCGTTGCGAAGACAGCTCTTATATATAATGTGATTATTTGATTTCCCATTCATAGATGCCGCATGAGGCATTGTCTGGCTGGGTGACTTCAAGTCGAATGGCGGTGGTCGTTACCTGCTTGAACTGGACGGTGTTGGCAACGCCCTTCTTGACAGGATAGTTGGCGACACCTTCGACAGGCTTCCAAGAACCATCGTATGCACGATAGAGAAGACGCCAGCTCTTCGGAACTTTGCAGCCGCCCCATGGAGAATCGTCGAACCAATAGATGGTCGATGACTGCACTGGAGTAGCCTGTACAAAGCTATATTCGATGAACTCCATGCCGCCCTTCTTCGGGAACCAGTTGTAATATGGAATGTTCTGGTCGTTCTCGCTCTTTGGAACCAGACGGTCGTTGATGGCGCTGATTGAGCTGACCTTGTGCGATGCGTTGACGGTCGAGCGCGATGCCAATGTCGGAGGCATTACAGGCGTCGTGGCACGCAGATCCTGTGGCAGCCATACGGCCATCGAGCCAGGTCCGCGGTGGTTCCATGCGTAATATGGAATGAGGTTCAGCTGTACGGAACGTGACTGGAGTTCGCCGCGTGAGTTGAAGAGCAATACCTGTGCATCGGTGGTGAGCAGGGTGACGTTGTATTTGTCGAACAGTTTGTCATCTTTCGTCGTGAACTTCGGAGCCTGGTTCAGCAGGATGTTGCGAACGTCGAACGACGGGTTGTCGGCAAACTCTGCACAATATACGAGCGGACCACGTTCAACAGCTACGCGACCCAAATCGGCCTCAACTTTGCTGTTGGCCTTCACTACGCGAGGTTCCATGTCCATGACGAGCTCAATCTTGTCGTTTGCGCGCCAGTCAACACCCTTCAAAGTCACGTAGCCGAACTTGTCAACAGTGACGTTGACCGGCTTTTCGTTGATTTTCACTACGAAGTTCGGACGCTTGCCGTCGCTGTATTCGTAGAGGTCGGATGGAACGGGTTGGTTGCGCAGCCAGCCCGGGATACGCAGTTTGACGTTGGCGGCGCCGCGAGCCTTACGCAAGAAGATTTTCACGTAGCCGCTGAATGGATAGTCGGTGACTTCCTCAATCTCGAATGTGCGGCCGTTGACCTTGAATTCGGCGGTGTTGCTCACGTAGAGGTTGAAGTATAGGTCGTTGTCGCGGGTCGCATAGAGGTAGCCCGGCAGCGATGGGATGAAACGGCAGACGTTGCTTGGGCAGCAGGCGCACCCGAACCATGCCTGACGCTGGTGCTGGCCGATGCTCTCCAATGGGTTGGGGTAGAAGAACGAGCCGCCGTCAAGGCTGATGCCAGACAAAAGGCCGTTGTAGAGAGTGCGCTCCAGCACATCGTAGTACTTTGCATCGCCGTGCAGCAGGAACTGACGGTAGTTGAAATATACGTTGCCGATGGCTGCGCAGGTCTCGCAGTAGGCCGACATGTTCGGCAGGTCGTATGCCTCGCCGAATGCTTCGCCGTTGCTTGTCGAGCCGATACCGCCGGTGATGTACATCTTCTTCTCGACGATGTTCTGCCAGATGCGGTCGATGGCCTTCACGTAGTTTACATCGGCTGTGAGGGCTCCGACATCGGCCATGCCTGAATACATATATGTGGCACGGACTGCGTGGCCGACGGCTTCCGACTGTTCGGTCACGGGCTGATGAGCCTGGCTGTAGGCGTCGGTGCGGGCTGTGCGGCCTCGTTTTTCAAGGAAGAACTTGGCTTCGGCCAGATATTTCTTGTCGCCCGTCACGAGGAACAGTTTCGCCAATGCCATTTCTGCAATCTGGTGTCCTGGCACGCGGATCTGCTGGTTTGAGGCAGGGCCGATTTCGCGGCACACGCAGTCGGCGTATGCTTTTGCGACTTTCAGGAAGTTGTCCTTGCCCGTAGCCTGGTAGTGTGCGATTGCGCCTTCGATCATGTGGCCGAGGTTGTAGAACTCGTGGCTCAGCTCTTCAACCTTTTCCCAGCGGCGTGCGCCCATCCACTTGTGCGGATTCTTCGGATTCATGGTGCGGGCGGTGTTGAGGTAGCCGTCAGGTTCCTGTGCTGCCGCAACGATGGCAATCACGGAGTCCATATACTGCGTGGCAGAAACGACGTCGGTACGTCCCTGACGCTGGATTTTCAGTTTGAGAGTCGGGTAGGTCTTCAGCAGGTAAGAGCAACCCTCGATGGTCTTGTAAACGTCAGTGTCGTCGAACGAGAATCCGCGCACGACCACGGTGTCGGAACCCTGTCCCTTCAGTTGGGCCGCTGCAAGTTCGAAGTTGCGGTAACGGCCTGTCTCTTCGCACTTGGAGAATGCCAATGGGATTGTCACCTCACGGCTTGCATCCAGTCTCTGCCCCCAGAAAGTCTCGGGGGTGATCTTTACCTCGGTAAATGGAATCGGGGTAATTGGATAGTTGTTCTGCGCCAAGCAAGAGCCGGCTGCCAGAGCTACCATCGTGAATAAAATCTTTTTCATTGTATGTAAAGTGTTAGTCCGTTCGTTGTTCGGAATCAAGCCAATCTGAAATTCGCGTAGAGAGTGTCCTGTCCATCGTTCCGTTGCTACGCGGCATTGCTGCTCTGTATTTGGGTTATCGTTCGTTTGGGCATGTTGCAGCAAAATAATCGGCCAAAATTCGGCAGCGAAGGTAATAAATAATTTTAACATAAGATAGAATCGTCGGCCAAAAAGTTTAAAAATGTGGGGCTTGGCCTTTTGTCTTCCTTGTTTTTGTGCGATGGAGTTGCCCATTCGCAAGGTGCTTGTGTCAATATGGGTTGTTTGCCGGATTGGAAGTGTAGCAATTTGCTAAAGCAAAAGGTGTTGGCCGAAGGTGGTGCATCGGCGCCGTCTGGAGAGCCGTCGGACAAAAAACGAAAAAAAACAATCTTTTTTGATTATTTATAGATTTTTTCGTTACTTTTGCGGTCGTGTTGAACATCGTTTTCAACGCGTATGATTCCATTCCGGCATATGGCATGACGACACTTTTTGTGGAAGCAAATGACCGAAACGGTGAACAGTAAAATGCAAAACAACAACCTCAATTATTAACTTTAAAATCTTAGTTACAGTATGTTTCAGAAAACTGTGCTCTGCCTTTTGGCAGGTTCCATCATTGCGATGGGTCTCGGTTCTTGCTCTTCGATGAGCAACACAACCAAAGGTACATTGATCGGTTCTGGCGCAGGTGCCGCTGTTGGTGCTGGCGTCGGCGCATTGATTGGCAAGAATGCCAAGGGTACGATTATCGGTGCAGCTGTCGGTACAGCAGTCGGTGCAACTACCGGCGCAATCATCGGCAAGCAGATGGACAAGAAGGCTGCCGCACTTAAGGCTGCAATGGCCGAGCAGGCTGCCGTCGAGACCGTCGAGGATTCGCAGGGCCTGACCGCCATCAAGGTTACGTTCGATGCAGACATGAGCTTCGCCAAGAATTCTTCAACCCTCTCGGCCAGTGCCAAGACCGCTCTCCAGAAGTTCGCCTCAAATATGACTGGTGAGGATATGGTCAACACCGCAATCGTCGTCAAGGGTCACACCGATTCGTCAGGCGGCGACAAGATCAACCAGCCTCTGTCGGAGAAGCGTGCTGCATCGGTGGGTACGGTGCTCAAGAGCAACGGCGTTGCAGCTTCGCGCATCACGGAGTACGGCATGGCTTCAAGCGAGCCTAAGACCGACAATGCGGCCGATGCCGCCAACCGTCGCGTTGAGGTTTACGTCCTCGCTACCGACGCAATGGTCAAGCAGTACGCCCAGTAATTGCATTGGCCAATGGTCACAAGATTCCCTCTCTCCGGCACGCGCTGGAGGGAGGCTTTTTTTGCCTTGGCCAATGGCGTTGCCTAACCAGACTCGCCGACCAAAGGCTCTATGAAGCATCTATGAGCGGATTATTTGGAGCGTTTCTTCCGAAATCTGTTGTTGGACGAGCAATGGGATTTGCGCAACCGCTATCTGCATATTCATCCAACGGAAGAGTGGAGTGTGCAACCGAATCTAAGTACCCCGACAAGTTCGATTCGCATTAACAGCCAAAATTTGTTATTTTATGTTTCGGGAGTGTGACCGCAATGTCGTTGGTCACACTCCCGAATCTTTATCCCACGTCGAACACCGACCCGCCGATAAACTCGCGTAGCAGCGAGTTCTTGGGGATTTCGTCGTCCGGAATCGGCGTGAAATAGGCGAGGAACTTAAGCAGACGCTGTGCCTCGTCGTAGCAAGGCGAGTTGAACGGCACTTCATTAAGCACGTGCAGAGCCTTAGGGTGAAGTGCGGCCAATTCGTAAACCATTGCCGTGTTGAAAACCGCGTAGGCGTTCTCCTGGAACGGGAAAATCCACTTCTCCTCGCCTCGACGCACCGACGGCCAACGCGAAAGTGTAGATTCGGCCGAGCAACCGCGTGTGCTGTAGTCGCGGCACAGGCGGCGGATGAGGCGGTTGTCGCTCGTCGAAATCCGCACGCCCTCCTGCAATTGTAGCGCGGTGAGAGCCGAGGCATAGACCAGATATTTGTTCTTGGCTGGAATGCTGTCGGTCAATACGGGGTTGAGCGCGTGGATGCCCTCGATGATGAGCAGATTGTCATCGGCCAGTCTCAGCTTTTGGCCGTGATATTCGCGGCGGCCGGAATGGAAATTGTAGGTCGGGAGCTTGATTTCCTTGCCTGCAATCAGATCCTGCAAGTCGCGGTTGAACTGTTTCAGGTCCATGGCATAGACCGATTCGTAGTCCTTTTCGCCGTTTTCGTCGAGCGGCGTGTCTTCGCGGTTCACGAACCAGTTGTCCATCGAGAGGGCGACGGGTCGTTTCAGGCAGGTCATCAGCTGGATGGCCAAGCGTTTTGAGGTCGATGTCTTACCGCTGGACGATGGGCCGGCCAAAAGTATGATTCTGATTTCGGGTCGCGATGCAATTTCTTCGGCGATGGCAGCCAGATGTTTCTCCTGAAGGGCTTCGGTGGTGCGGATGATGTCGCCTGCACGGCCTGCGCGGATTGCTGCATTCAAATCGTTTACGTTGCTGAGGCCAAAGCGGGCATTCCACTCGGCCCGGGCCTTGATTGTGTCTTCAATTTTGCTCATAAATTTAAAGTATAAATGTGTCACATTTGGGTACATTGTTATGGGCAAAGATAGCATTTTCTGCGACAGATGCAAAAAAATGGTTTGGCGATTTTATGGGCGATGGTTCGAAACTGCAATTTCGTCGGAAAATTCGGGAAAAAATTTGGTTGAGATTAAAAAAAATGCTACCTTTGCGCTCGCTAAAACGGAGGCATAGCTCTCCCAGTGGCAAAAATGATTGCCCCATGGTGTAATGGTAGCACACCAGATTTTGGTTCTGTTTGACTGAGTTCGAGTCTCGGTGGGGCAACAGAGTGATTGAGGTGCGTGTTCTTCGGGACGCGCATTTTTCGCTAAAAAAGGGCATATCTGAACTAAAACAGGTACGGAACATGGAAAAGCACTGCTTGAAGGTTGGCATCGACGTCGGCTCCACCACGACTAAAATGGTGGCTCTTGACGCGCAGGGCAACGTCATTTTCAGTCGCTACGAGCGTCACATGGCTCGTGCCAAAGCGTCGGTCGTGAACTCGCTCGGAGAGTTGCGGTCGGCCATGCAGGGCGAACCCGGATTTGACCCCGAATCGTGTCTTGTTTCCCTGCGCATCACTGGCAGCATCGGCATGGGCATTGCCGAACGCTGCCATTTGCCGTTTGTGCAGGAGGTCGTCGCCGCATCGAAGTGCATCCAGCACGAATATCCCGAAGTGCAGTCTATGATTGACATCGGCGGCGAGGATGCCAAGGTGGTCTTCTTCCGCAACGGCGAGGCGCAGGACCTGCGCATGAACGGCAACTGCGCCGGCGGAACGGGTGCCTTCATCGACCAGATGGCCATCATCCTCGGCGTGACGGTCGATGAACTTAACACGTTGGCCATGCAGAGCACGCAGGTCTATCCGATTGCGTCGCGCTGCGGCGTGTTCAGCAAGACCGACATCCAGAATCTCATTGCCAAGAATATTCCGAAGAGCGACATCGCAGCCTCGATTTTCCGCGCCGTCGCCGTCCAGACCGTCATGACGTTGGCCCACGGATGCGACATCCGCCGTCCGCTGCTCTTCTGTGGCGGCCCGTTGAACTTCATTCCGGCATTGCGACGCGCGTTCATCGACTACATGCATTTGGCCGATGGCGACCTCATCCTGCCCAAGCGCGGCACTTTGCTGCCGGCCGAGGGTGCGGCGTTGGCCAATGTGAGCGATGAAGAATGGTTGACAGTCGCGCAGCTCGTGGAGCGGATTGAGTCATCGTTCAACGTCGCAGGAATGACGTCGGCCGGCGCATTGGCCCCAATATTCCAATCTTCTGAAGATTATGGCCAATGGGCAGAGCGCATCCTGCGGAACCGGATTCCATCGGCCGACATCGCACCGGGGCAGACGCTACGCGGATTTTTGGGCATTGACAGCGGTTCGACGACCACGAAAATCGTTGTGCTCGACAGCGACGGCCGCATGGTCTTCGACTACTATCATACGAACGACGGCAACCCAATCCGCGCGGTCGAAACCGGACTGAAGGAACTGAAAGAGAGGTTGTCGGCCAATGGCGCAAGCCTCGAAATCGTGGGCAGCTGTTCGACGGGCTACGGCGAAGACCTGATGAAGGCGGCCTTCCAGCTCGACCACGGCATCATCGAGACCATCGCGCACTTCATGGCGGCGCAGCACATCGACCCCGAAGTGTCGTTCATCCTCGACATCGGCGGTCAGGACATGAAGGCCATCTTCGTGCAGGAGGGCGTCATCAACCGCATGGAAATCAACGAGGCATGTTCGTCGGGCTGCGGCTCGTTCCTCTCGACTTTTGCGACATCGTTGGGCTATGGAGTGGCCGATTTTGCTGCCGAGGCGCGCAAGAGCCAGGCTCCGTGCGACTTGGGCACGCGCTGCACGGTGTTCATGAACTCGAAGGTCAAGCAGGTGTTGCGCGAAGGTGCATCGGTGGCCGATCTGTCGGCCGGATTGGCCTATTCCGTCATCCGCAACTGCCTCTACAAGGTGCTGAAACTCAAGTCGGTCAACGACCTCGGCAAGCACATCGTCGTGCAGGGAGGAACGATGCGGAACGATGCCGTGGTGCGCGCTCTCGAACTGCTTACCGGTGCCGAAGTGTCGCGCTGCGACAAGCCCGAACTGATGGGTGCCTACGGCTGTGCGCTGTATGCGATGAACAACACGCGACCCCTCCCCAACCCTCCCGAGGGAGGGTGTTTGAATACACCATCGGCCAACAAAAAGTTGGATGAATTGTTGGCTAAGGCCGACTTCACGACCAAGAATGTCTATTGCCACGGCTGCGACAACCAATGTCTGGTCACGACCTACAAGTTCGGCAACGGCAAGACCTACTTCTCCGGCAACCGCTGCGAGAAGGTCTTCGTCAATGGCGCATCGGCCAAAAGGAAGGGTCTGAATGCCTACGACATGAAGCTCCGTGCGCTGTTCGACCGCGACGGAAAGGCATCGGCCAACGCCCCGAAAACGACATCGGCCAAGATCCAGACCATCGGCATCCCGCGCGGCTTGAACCAGTATGAGGAGTTCCCGTTCTGGCACACCTTCTTCGAGCAGTGCGGAATCCGCGTAGTGCTGAGCGATGTGTCGAACTACCGCCGCTACGAGCAGAAGGCCGGCATGGTGATGAGCGACAACATCTGCTTCCCGGCCAAGCTGATGCACAGCCACGTGCAGAACCTGATTGACAAGGGCGTGACGGACATCTTCCTGCCGTTCGTCATCCACGAGAAGCAGGCCGACGGGCAGAACAGCTACAACTGCCCCGTGGTGACGGGCTACAGCGAGGTGATCCGCAGCGTGCAGGGCGGCCAGATCAACATGATAAGTCCGGCCATCAGCTTCAAGGACGAAAATCTGCTCCTCCGCCAATGCACCGAACTGATGGCGCAGCTCGGCGTGAAGAGCAAAAAGATTGTGCATGAGGCATTTGCGCGTGCCCGCTACGAACAGCACGAATATGAGCAGGCTTTGGCCCGCTACAGCGACGACATCCTGGCCGAGGCGCGCAACAACGGCCATATGGTCATCCTCTTGGCCGGCCGACCCTACCACAGCGACCCGCTCATCCAGCATCAGGTGGCCGACATGATTGCCGGAATGGGCGTCGATGTCATCACCGACGACATTGTGCGCAACAAGCAGATTGACTTGGCCGATGTGCATTTCGTGCCGCAGTGGGCCTATCCGAACCGCATCCTGAAGGCGGCCAAGTGGTGTGCGATGCAGGGCGACGACGTCCATCTGGTGCAGTTCACCTCGTTCGGCTGCGGGCCGGATGCCTTCCTTGTCGATGAAGTGCGCGACCTGATGGTGCGGCATCACAAGTCGCTGACGCTCCTGAAGTTGGACGACATCAACAACGTCGGTTCGATGAAGCTGCGCATCCGCAGTCTCATCGAGTCGCTCAAGCTGGCCAAGCAGAAGAACGCCATCGGCCAAAAACGCAATCCCGAGAAGTTCACCACGACGCCGACGTTCGACGAATCGTGCCGCGGCCGCAAGATTCTCATCCCGTTCTTCACGCAGTTCGTCTCGCCGTTCATCCCCGTTGTGTTCAAGCTGTCGGGCTACGACTGCGAAAGTCTGCCGCTCAGCGACAACCTGTCGGGCGACATGGGACTGCGCTACGCGAACAATGAGGTCTGCTACCCCGCTACGTTGATTGTGGGCGACTTCGTCAAGGCGTTCCGCAGCGGCCGCTACGACCCCGAAAAGACAGCCGTCGCCATCACGCAGACCGGTGGCCAATGTCGCGCATCGAACTACATCACGCTGATAAAGAAGGCATTGGTTGATTCCGGCTTCCCGCAGGTGCCCGTCATCAGCGTCGCGTTCGAAGACCTCGGCAACGACCAGCCTGGCTTCACATTCCCTGTGCGCAAAATCCTGCCTACGGTGTTCTACGGCATCATGTACGGCGACGTCTTGGCCAAGTTCTACTATCCCGCTGCCGTGCGCGAAAAGGAGCCTGGGTTGGCCAATGCGCTACGCGACAAATACCTGCAGCTCGGTGTCGAGGCACTCACCCGCAAGGACCGCAAGGGCCTGCTGCGCCTTTTGGCCAATGCCGCCGACGAGTTCAACGACATCTGCATCGACCGCGAGACGAAGAAGGTCGGCGTGGTGGGCGAGATTTTCCTCAAGTTCCATCCCTACGCGCACAAGCATGTCGTCGATTGGCTCATCGGCCGAGGTATCGAAGTCCAGCCGCCCATCCTGATCGACTTCTTCATGCAGTCGTTCGTCAACCGCCGCGTCAACCTCGACACGCACATCACGCGCAGCAAGGTGCCCGACTTCATCTTTGCGGCTTTCTACAAGATTATCCGTCGCCAATATGCCAAGTTCAACCGCATCGGTGCGCGTTTCCGCTACTACCAGCCGCTACGCGACATCTTCGACGAGGCGCGTGCCGGACAGGACATCCTGACGCTCAATGCGCAGTTCGGCGAGGGGTGGCTGCTGCCGGCCGAGGTGGCAGAATTTGCCAAGATGGGCGTGAACCACGTCATCTCGCTGCAACCCTTCGGCTGCATCGCCAACCACATCATCGCGCGTGGCGTGGAGCGTCGCATCAAGGCGGTCTATCCCGACATGAATCTGCTCAGCATTGACTTCGACGCCGGTGTGAGCGAGGTCAACATCACCAACCGCCTGCTGCTCTTCATCGACAACTTGAAGTGATTTTGAATGGAATTTATCGGACGTTTGAATTTTTTTCGCGTAGTTGTGCGAAATTCTTGTTCCGATGGATTCCATTCGATGTTTTTTTTACAATTTCTTTGCGCCTTAACATTTAAAATATATCTTTGCAGCCGCGAATCTACATACCCTGTAAGTTTGTAATGACCGAATCTAATTAACCGACACTTGCCAATAAAAATCTTGAATAACAGTTAGCTGATTAGATCAAACCGTGAATTCTCAAAAATCTCAATTAACCTTATTATTAACTTTTAAATCACAAATGCACATGAAGAAATTCTTTTCTTTTGTAGCAGCGAGTGCAATGATGCTTGCAACAGGCAGTGCACTGGCTGACACAGTCGTCATTTACTCTTGGGAGGGCGGAAGTGAAGCCGCAACCGAATCTGGTGGTACGGTTGTGGCCAATGGAGCCAACACGGCCATTGCCGCCTCCCGCATCACAGTCAGCGCCAAGAAGGCTGCCATCGCAGACGACAATGTGACCATCACATTGGAGAATGCATTGGCCGAAGGTGACGTAATCGCCATCACAGGCTACCGTGACAAGGATGAAACCACCGACGGAAATGGAAACCTTCTCGAATCACCCACCGAGAAAGTGGGCAATCTCTACATCGCCTTTGGCACTGGTACTGCCATCGATGAGGGAAGCAACAATGTCTGGAACAACATTAATGCCAATGCCATTGGCGGTGCTAAAGAGGCAAACACAAACACCTACACCATCACCGATCAGGCTGGCAGCAAGCAGATTCAGTTGGCACGCTCAAAGGCTTCTACCAACGTATTTATCACGAAGTTGCTTATTACTAGAGAGGTAACAGCTCCATTCTCCCCAGTCGATTGCACTGCATCGGTTGATGTGAATGGCTGGAAGAGTGAAATGTCCGGCAATGGCGTAGGCAACTACACCAAGGATGTTGCTCAGAAGGAGCATTACAATGGTGCTACTACAGCCCTCCTCGGTGATGTCCTTTATCAGACCGTTGAGGGCTTGGCTAATGGTACATATACCGTCGAACTTTATGCCAACGCTTCATACACCTCTGGCCGTGGCTTCACTTCGGCAGCCTTGAATGGTGAGCTTGGTCGTGCCATCGTCTATGCTGGCGATGTTGAAAAGACCATCCCTGTCGTTCATCAGACTGCTGTCGGTACCAACAACATCGTAACTCTCGAAAACGTAGTTGTGAGCGACGGTACTCTGAAGATGGGTCTGCGCAAGGATGTTGAAGGCTCTAACTGGCACACCATCCAGATCAAGTCTCTCACCCAGACCAGCGACAAGGCAGAGGCTGATGCTGCTGCACAGGATGAATATTGGAAGGGCATTGCTGCAACCGTGGCCGCTTACGAGGCATACGCCAACGTAGCAGGCGCAGAGAAGGCTGCCATCGCTGCGGCCGAGACTAAGGCTGCTGCACAGGCTGCCATCGCTCCATTCTATGCTGCAAAAGACGCATACGACGCACTGGTACAGGCCATCGCCGATGCCAGTGCTGCCGGAGTTGACGCAACCGATGCCAAGGCCGTACTCGCTTCGGCCGAAACCACCGCAGCTGCCGCAACCGAGGCTCTGCACCTCGTGAAATTGGCTGTCAACACATCGAAGGCTACCGAGGGCGCAGACATGACATCTGCCATCACCAACCCAAGTTTCGAGAACGGAACGACTGGCTGGACATACGAGACCAGCAACGACCACGGTGCCAAGGAGAACAGCAATGCGACCTACACCATGACGAACTGCGACGGTAACTACCTCTTCAACATCTGGAGCAGCGGCAACGCCATCAGCCAGAAGGTCGAAGACCTGCCGAACGGTACATATATCCTGACAGCAACCATCGCAACCGATGGTGGCCAAAAGGTACAGCTGAATGCCAATGACAAGAGCATCCAGATTGACGCTACAGACAAGGGTACCGGTGTCGAGGGTCAGGTCGAATTCAACGTGCTTGACAATACCGCAACCATCGGAGCCGAGGGCGTGAACAAATATTGGTACAAGGTCGACAACTTCCGTCTCACCTTCGTTAAGGGCTTCGACATGGAAGGTCTGACAACTGCCTACAACAATGCTCTTGCTGAAGCACAAGCCGTCACCGGCAACATGAATGCCGAGGTGGCAACCGCTCTTGCCGCAGCCATCGCCGCTGAAGTTGACAAGACCAATGGCGATGCTCTCGCAGCTGCAACTACTGCACTTACCGAAGCAACAAGCGCTGCCAAGGCATCGGCTACAGCCTACGCATCGGCAAGCGAGAAGCTCGCAGCGATGAAGGAATTCGTCGATGCTACGAACCTCTACACAGCCGAGGCATTGGCAACCTACTACACACAGTGGACCGAAAAGTTGGCTGCAAAGACATTGACCACCGACGAGGCCAACGCCTTGCAGGATCCGAACACCGTGACCGGCTGGCGTGCAAGCAACACTGTTGATGATTTGATAATGAGCGTATGGGACGAGACCGTCGAGAACTGGAACAGCTACCACGTGAACACATGGTCAACTGAAGGCAACACTGACGGCTCTGAATTCAAGGTTCCATTCATCGAATATTGGACCGGCGATGACGGCAGCCTTGGAGAAAAGACCCTCACTGCTACCTTGAACGGCGTTGCTGCCGGCAACTACGCGGTTTCTGCATGGGTTCGTGTACGCATCAAGAATGGCGCAGAGGCTCCAGCCTCTGGCATTACCTTCCAGGCTAACGACGGCGAGGCTGTCAATGTGGCCGATGGCGCACAGATCGGCACCTCACAGTTCTATCTGAAGGAGGTTACAGCCGAGGGTACTGTTGGCGAAGATGGCGTCTTGACCGTCAAGTTCAACGTCGCAGCCGACAACAACATCAGCTGGCTCTCGTTCAAGAATGTCAAGTTTGAAGAGGTTGTTCCAGCTGCTGAAGACATCGAGCTTACTCTCGAATCTGGCAAGGACATCGCAACCGAACTCGCTGCTGCAATCGAGGGCAAGAAGGTCGGCAACATCACCATCAACCTCGCAGAGGGTGGCAGCTACACCATCAGCGCATCAATCGTTGCTCCGGCAAGCGTGACCATCAACGGCAACGGCGCAACAGTCGATGCATCGGCATTGGCCGCCAACTTCATCGAGATGGCAGTGGTTGAGACCCCAACCGAGTGGACGGAGGCCAACGTAACCATCAAGGGCGTTACCGTGAAGGGTCTTGCCAAGGCACTGTTCTATAGCGCTTGCAAGAACTACTTCGGTGATGTCACTGTTGACAACTGTGTTGTCGAGCTTGCAGCCGATGCCACCACCTTCGACTACACGAAGGGCAGCACGGCTGTGAACTTCTCCGTGACGAACTCTACGTTCTATGCTCCTACGGCTACAACGAAGTCGCTCTACAGCTCACAGGGCGGACAGAAGGCTACGGAGTACAAGGAGGATGCTACGCAGACCTTCACGTTCACTAACAACACCATGTACAATCTGGCTTCTGGCAAGAACTTCTTCACGCACCGTCAGTCAAACCAGAAGTGGCTGGCTTACACCGTTCAGAACAACATCTTCGTGAACTGCGGCAAGAGCGGACAGGTCATCAAGGGCATGAATGGCGGCCAGAACGG
>DFJU01000105.1 GCA_002373755.1 Bacteroidales bacterium UBA3663
AAAACCTGAACAACCATAGCGGACTGTCGATAGAGAACCGCAGGCGGTTCATTTCTGGGTTTTTCTTGGCATTGACAGAAACTTAGGCATGAAAAAAGGCAGGAGCCCCGTTGATAGAGACTCCTGCCCATGCCTGTAGTTTTGTGCAATCCTATTCCTCGCAGAGTTGCTCCCCAGCAGAGCTCCACTATGCTTCGGACTGCGAAACGAAGATGCAAACTTCTTTGCAGATGTCAAAAAATAATGTCAAAAAAGTCATCCTGCAATTTGAGCTATTGACTAGCTACTACTCAAATTTATCCTGCAAAATGAGCTATACGCCAAATTTGGCGATGCCTACTATATCGTCGGACCTCTACATCTACGCAAGGTTTCTGACCCACATAAGGGTTGGGAAATGGATGACAGCATAAAATATGGGCGATGGTCTTCGGTCGCTCCACCAGCAGGTATTGTCTATGGAACAAAATACCGCAATTGGATTGAATATGATTTTTCTGACGACCATAGTCAAGACACCTTGTTCTGCACTGGCTTTATGCGCAACGGCCAAATGCACTTCTTGATGAGAGGCTCGGAGGACACTTTCATTGCCAAATATATAAAAAGCCGACACGGTTCGATAGAAAAGGTTTTGTCGTTGGGCAATATCCCTGTGAAATATACTCAAGGTCGAAAGAATCAAGACGAACTGACCTATTATTTTCAAGAGGATTGGACCAAAGATGGCATTTTGAACATAGACCAAGATACCATCCGCATCACATACATCAAAAAACACTCCGACACGCTGCAATACAGAGGTATCGAGGCATTGGAACAAGTTATTGACTTCGCAGCCAACCATACAGGAAAAGCCTGCATGAATGAAGTCAGGGCATTGGAGGAAAAGATTGGGGGAGAGCACGATGGGCATATTTTGGAAACCAATTGGATAGGATATATCACATCCGAATATCAGAAAAAGGTAATAGGGGTGGATTTCAATTCACGAATCAATGGAGAAAAAATTGAAGGTGACCATGAGCGTGTCAATTATTTTCATGCCATAGACGAGTTCGATTCTTTCTGCGTCAGTTACTGCTATCAGAAAGAGACACAGATGCTTACTACTGTTTGGTTGGATTTATATAATACCAGTTATGCAAGTAGTGGACGTAAATATAGACAAGACGTTCATCTTGCCTTAGACTCAATAGTGAGCAAATGCCTTTCCATCACGCCCGACTCCAATGGTGTGTGGCACAAAGGGGATTTGACAATTAAACCTTTTGGGAGCAAGAATAGAATCATCGTACAATCGAAACTACAATAATCCGTCATTAGGGCGCGGACTTCGGGCAATAATTTGTCATTTCTGCGTTTTAAATTGAGCATAAGAACTATACCTTCCTCATCGACCACCGACGCAATGAAAAGATTCCTGTTCCTTTTGGCGGCTTGCCTGGCCATCGCACCGCTGTCGGCCCAGCGTCAGTCGCTCAAAAACATCCCCTATATCGACCAGCGGCGCCTGCACTACGGTTTCCTGCTGGGGCTTGACATGTCCGATGTCACCTTCAGCCACAGCGGGGCGAATGCGTGGGCGGCAGAATGTCCGAGCGTGAATCCGTCATTCTGCGTCGGACTGATGGGCGATGTCGCATTGACCGAAAACCTGAATGTGCGCTGCACGCCGATGCTGCATTTCATGTCGCGCGACGTGAAGTTCCGCAACGCCACAACGGCCGAGACGCGCACGCAGACGCTCAAGTCGAACTACATTTCGCTGCCCGTCAGCCTGAAGGTGGCCACGCACCGGCTCAACAACTATCGGCCGTACATGCTGCTCGGTGCACAGCTCGACTTCGACCTCGCACAAGAGAAGGAACAGCCCATCGTGTTCCGGCGCGCCGACGTGGGGCTGCACGTGGCTCTGGGGTGCGACGGCTATCTGCCGTTCTTCAAGTTCTGTCCCGAACTGCGTTTCAACATCGGTCTGCTTGACATGATCGACCACGAACGCAAGGGGCTGAAGGATGAGACGCTTTTGCCCTACACCGAAGCCATCGGCCGTGCGCACAACAAGAGCATCTCGCTGCTCTTCTTCTTCGAGTGAACAACAGGCCCTTTCTTTTCGCTGCGAAGACCCGTTGTGCGGTGTGAAGGGAGCGATAACATCCGAATCCTTGTTAATTCAAATAATGGCCTTTGATTCTACAACGGAATCAAAGGCCATAAAAGTCGCGTAGCAAGGCATTGAAGTCGAGCTAAAGGGTCGCATTGGCCGAAAATCACGCCGAGAACTTGCCACGCACCTTTATCATGGCCACGTAGCCTAGCAGGACGACGTTCATCATCAGTGCGTAGATGATGGCCGGAATGGCGATGCGGCCGTCGTTGAACACAAACGGGCTGCTGGCCACGGCGATGGCCTGTGCGGCGTTCTGCATACCGACCTCGATGACGATGGTGCGGCGTTGAGCCTCGTCGAGCTTCGCTACGCGGCTCAGCAGTCCGGCCATGATGACCGACACAAGCAACAATGCCGTGACGCACGCGCCCAAGGTGGTGAAATGCTCGGCGATGGTGTCTTGATGCTGCACGAAGAAGATGGTGGCCAGCAGCAGCAGCGCGGGGAAGGCGAAGCGCGACAGCACCCTCTCGATGGCCGATGCCGCACGGCTCCAACGCCAGCGCACCACGATGCCGAGTGCGATGGGCACGAACATCGTCGCCAAGTTCTGCATCAGCAGGTTGCCCACCGGCAAGTGGATGCCGACAGCATCGCCCACCTGAGCCGTGACCCACTGCATGACGAGCGGCAGGGTGAACAGTGTGACCACCGAGCTGACGGCTGTGAGCGACACCGAAAGCGCCACGTCGCCGCGCGCCAGCATCGAAAACACGTTGCTCGACGAACCGCCCGGACAGCAGGCAATCAGCATCACGCCCACCACGAACATGGCAGGTACGTCGAACGCGGCAACCACGCCCCACGCCACGAGGGGCAGCAGGACGAGCTGGCCGACGAGACCCATCAGCATCGCCTTGGGCGAGCGCACGATGAGCGCAAAGTCGCTGATGCGCAGGGTCAGGCCGAGGTCGAACATCAGAAGGGTGAGGATGGGAAGTACGATGAAGATGCTGTTCATAGGTCACTCTCCTTTCGTTTTTAGGATTTCGTCAATGCTGCACGGCTTTTTGTGGCCGATGCGTCGTGCGCCGTCGTCGGTGATGAGCCAGTCCTCCTCGTTGCGGATGCCGCCGAAGTCGCGGAAGGCATCGAGCCTGTCGTAGTTGATGAACTCGCGGAACCTGCCTTCGGCGCGCCATTGGTCGATGAGTTCGGGGATGAAGTAGATGCCCGGCTCGACGGTGAAGACGAAGCCCGGCTCCAACGCGCGTCCCAGTCGGAGCGACGAGAATCCGAAGCGGCTGTCCTTCTGTGCGCCGCGCGGATAGCCCACATAGACCTCGCCGTAGTTCTCCATGTCGTGCACGTCGAGCCCCATCATGTGGCCAAGCCCGTGGGGCATGAAGAGGGCGACGGCACCGGCTTCGGCCGCCTCCATCGGGTCGCCCTTCATCAGGCCGAGCTGTTTCAGTCCGTCGGCAATGAGCGACCAAGCCCGCACGTGGCAGTCGCGGTAGGTCACGCCGGGGCGGATTTTCCGTGTAGTGGCCTCGTAGGTCGCGTAGAGGATGTCATAGACCTCGCGCTGGCGTGCCGTGAAGTCGTGGCCGACGGGCATCGTCGATGTGCAGTCGCCCGCGTAGTGGCTCATGGCCTCGGCTCCGGCATCGAGCAGGAGCATGTCGCCGTCGCGCAATGTGTGGATGTAGCCGTGGTTGTGGAGCGTCTGGCCGTGACTCGTGGCGATGGTCGGGAACGAATAGAAGTAGCCTTGGCTGAGGGCGACCTGCATCACGGCGGCGTTGATGTCGCGTTCGTGTACGCCGGGGCGCACCATGCGCATTGCCGTCTCGTGCATCTCAACCGTGATGTCGATGGCGCGTGCAATCTCGGTCAGTTCCTCGTCGCTCTTGTGGTTGCGCATGTCGGCCAACGTGTAGCAGAGTTCGAGCGACGGTGCGGCCGATGGCGCATCGGCCATGAACGGGTCGCCTGCCGGAGCCGCGATTTTTTTGCCCAGCAGGTGTTGCAGCCACATCACCGTCTCGCCTCGGTAGGGCGGCACGAAATGCACTGGCTGGCGGCGGGCAATGGCATCGGCCACGTACTGCTCGAGTGCGGCCAGCGGACGGGTGTCGGCCACGCCGACACTGGCGGCTTTTTCGGCCAATGTGGGTTGCGGGCCGGTCCAGACGATGTCGTCGATGGTCAGTTCGTCGCCGAACACGACGGTGCGCGCGTTGTCGATGTCGATGACGGCGGCCAACCCCTCGTAGTCGAGTCCGAAGAGGTAGAGGAAGGTGCTGTCCTGCCGGAACGGATAGTTGTTGTCGCGATAGTTCATCGAGGCCACGCCGTTGCCGAGGAAGAGCAGCAGGCCGCTGCCCATCGTCTTGGCCAGGCGTTCGCGGCGCTCGATGTAGGTTTGTTTTGGAAATGTTGCCATATCTATAAATTTTTATGATTTTTTTAACCAAAGGCACGAAAACCGATTTTTGTCTGCATGAGCAAACTACTCCCTTCCCCTATGTAACGGGGAAGGGTCAGGGGATGGGGTCTTCATAGCACCCTATCGTCGGCGCATCTGCCGCGCGCGTCTTGCCGTCGAGGTCGGTGGGACAGATGGCAGCTCCATTGGCCGCACCTGCACCGATGGCTGGCGATTCGGACTGCACGTGGAAGTCGAACGAATAGTTCGGGATGTCGATGAGGGCGAAGAGCGGATCCTGGTTCCACACCGTGGCAATGAAGTCGTTGTCGTCCGTGCCGCCTTCGGCCAGAATCAGGCAGTGGTCGAAGCGGTAGCTGGTGATGTCGCCGGCCAATGCCGTTTTCTCCGGGAGGCTGACGTCCGGATCATTCCATCGGCCCCAGATAATCGTATTGCGAATGACGCACTCATGGAGCGGTTGCGCGCGTTCGCCATTGGCCGAAATGTTGTCCAGACAGAGCGCGGGGCGCGTCACGGCAGCGGCGAAGTTGTAGTTGGCCAACGTGCAGTGGGTGATGTCGTGCCAGCCGCCGCAGATGTTGAGCAAGGCTCCGGACGCGTTGCTCAGTTCGCAGTTGCGCAGGGTGAGGCGCGTCATGCGGCAGGCGATGAGGTGGCTACCGCTGTTTTTCAGTCGGCAGGCATCGAACGTCACATCGGTCGAGTCGAGACGGATTCCGTCGCTCATGCCGCGTATGTCGGTGTGGCGGAAGAGGCATCCGGTGGCCGTGCTATCGATGATGAGCGAACCCCACTGTGCCGGCAGATTGTCGTAGGGCAGGTTGTCGAACATCCAGTCGGTGCGGTCGCCGCGCAGGGTGACGGGTCGGCCGAGGGCGCCCTCGCAGCGCAAGGTGCCGTACACGCGGATGTCGGCCTTGTCGTGCAGGTAGAGCGTCGAACTGTCGCCGATGGTGAGCGTCACACCGTGGGGGATGACGAGGCTGTCGTAAATCTGCACTTCGGTGCCCGACGGCCAGGTGGCATCGGCCGCAACGACCTCGCCGCGCAGTTTGGCCACGTCCTTGCTCTGCGCATCGAGCACGACGCTCTGCGTGCGTCCGTTGCAGGTGATGTCGATGTAGTCGGTATGTTGGGCGGTGGCCGATGTGCCGTCGCTCGGGAATGTTGCCTCGACGAAGATGAACATAGAGTCGCCAGATGCGATGCGCAGCAGGTCGCTGTTGGTGAACGATGTGCCGTTCATGCCGTCCACGTTCATGCGGAAGCCGTTGTCCGATGCGCCGCGCAGGGCAATCGAGGTGAGCAGCAGGTCGTTGCCGCAACGGTTGTAGAGCTTTAACTGGTAGGTCGGACTGCTGTTGCCGGTCAGGAGCAGCCCCATGCTGATGGTGTCGGCCGATGGTGTCGGCTGGTCGGACGGACTGGTTGAAAAATCGTCGTCGGAACAGGCGCATAGCATTGCCGCCCACAGAGCAAGGATTGAAAAATCGCGTAGTTGCATCGCTTCAATGGGTTTGATACCTATCTATAACGAAGAACTACGCGATTTATTTTGATGGCGACGGCACTTTGCGCGCCGTCCGGGCTTCAATCAGGGTGGAGGGGGAGTGGAGAATCTTCAGAGGAAGTCTTTCAGCATCTGCCAGTCGTTGCTTGCAATGTCGTCAGAATAATGTTCGGTGCAGATGCAGAGTTCGCCACTCTGCTTGTCTTTGCGCACGAATCCACCCTTCAGGTTGTGTTTCTGCAAATAGGCTTTCAGTACTTCAAATTTCTTCGGACTGAAGATGTCGATGTCTTCGCTCCGGCCCGTACGGTCGAATCCACCCTTTGTCTCGACAATCCACGTTTCGCCATTTTCGAGGCCGATGATGTAGTCGGGGAAGAACGATTTGAGTTTGCCCGCGTTGTCGGCATAGACGATGGAGAAATACTCGCTACCCTTGTCGCCGTTCTTGTAAACCCATTTCACCGCTGCGCACGTCTCGCAATATTTCTCAAACGAACGCTCTGAGTCAGAACGTGGTTCGGCCGAGGCGAGATAACCATCGTACACGCTTTTCGTCATGGTGGATTGGTCTTTCGAGGTGGCATTGTAGGTGAAAATGGTCTCTTGCGGAATGGTGAATTTGTATTCCGTGATATTGTCAATCGGTATCGGCAAATTGTCCGTGTCGTTCGACGCTATGGCCTCTTGCACATCGTGGCGCAGGCGGTCGCTGTTGTTGAGCACAAAGGCGTAGAGCTGTCGCGGTTCAAGGTTCAGCAGCTTCTTGTCGTACTTGTCTTTCTTTCCAAACAGACGGCGTGCAATCAGGTTCATCTGGTCGTATTGCATACTGATTTTTAGGGCTATTTGCGACAACTCATGATGAAAATCACGACCATGGCGGTGTGTGTTCAATGGTTCACGGATGGCAATGTCGTTCAACTTGTCTATTTCCTCCTGACTGAGTTTGCGCAGGTCGCCCGAAACGGTGTGCTTCACAATGTCGGCCGAAAAGTTGTAGCCCGCCGTCTCCAATCGTGTCTGGTTTTCTTTGAAATCTTTGCCCAGATTGTACGTCTTCTGAAAATAGAGTGCGATGGCGTTGAGTGCCTGATAGCTGTCGCGCGGCGTGGTGCTCAGTCCCGGTTTCTGTTCGCCCGTGAGCGAGAAATTTTTATGCTCTTTTTTCAAGTATAGTTTCACGGCGTTCAATGCGCCTTTGCCCATCGTCGTCTGCACGCCTTCGGTGAATTTCTCGTCGAGGGTGTAGAGGTAGCAGCGGTCGAGCAAATCGCTGTCGTAGTGGTGCGCTTCGGGCATTCGGCGTATGCGGCCGATGGTCTGAATCTCGAATGTCTCGCTCATGTTGTCGCGTAGCTTGACGAGGATGTGCGCGCGTGGGCAGTCCCAGCCTGTCGCCACCGCCTGTTTGATGATGACGGCTATGGGTTGCGCATCGGGGCGTTCAATGTCGTTGAGATTCTCCTTCTTGTCGCTGAGCCACACTGCAAGCGAGCCGTTTTCGTAGGTTATCTGATGGCTCTCGAACCACGTTTCGACCTCGTCGAGCAAAACGTCGTTCTTGTTCGGCAATTGGACAATGATTAATGGGTTGACCGACGTTTTTTGTTGCAGAAAAGCTGTTGTCAGTTCGCGTTGTTTGTTCAATGCCCGTTCGAGCAGGAAGTCGATTTGGTCGTCAACTTTTTCGTTCTGATGAAAATCCTCGTTGATGACGAGCAGCTTCTTTATCAGTCCAGATGCAACGACATCCGCCTCGTCCACCTCAATGAACTCAACGGCATCTTTGTTGAAATTCTTCGGCGTTGCCGAGGTGCGTATTATCTTGTCGGTCTGGAAATATTGCAGAATCTCGTTGGCCTTCACGCTGTCGTTCTGGTGGCTTTCATCGACGATGATTTTGAACTGCAGACCGTTGTCGCGCGCCGTCTCGATGTGTTCGATGAAGTTTTTGCGCTCGCCCTCCTTCAGGGCGTTGTTGCCCTTCTTGGTCAGTTTTTCCCAGTTGATGAAGCAGCAGTCGTTTTCGCTGAATCCGCTAGTCATCACGTCGGCAAGCAGTTTGGTCTGCGCATTGTGGATGTATTTGTCCATCTTGGCCTTGCTCTGTTCCTCGAGGTCGCCCTTGCCCGGCGTGAGCCAGATGAAAACGGTGTTTGCGACGCTTTTGCAATACTCGTCCATGAAGTGCGTGAGCATGATGGTCTTGCCGCTGCCCGTTGGGCTTTTCAAGATGATTTCGCGCTTGCTGGAGTTCATCGCCTCCATCAGTTTGCCAATTGTATGTAGCTGAAAATCTAATAATTGCATAATCGTATTTTTTCTGTAGAGACGTGCCATGGCGCGTCTGTATGTTTGTTGTTCTGTAGAGACGTCATATTATGGCGTCTCTACGGGTGAATGGATGAAAAAATTATTTCGTCATTTCGTTGTAATAATAATCGGGAATGACGTGCACGTGTATGCCGTGTGCTGCGATGAACGCCTCCTGTTCGGCTGTCAGCAGCACGTTGTGACCACGGTACAGCGTGTGTGGCGGTTGTAGAGACGTTTCATGAAACGTCTCTACGAATTTTGCCATTTCGTCGTCGGTCAGCACGATGGCTATCTCGCTGTTGCCCGTGAAGTTGATGCCGTTCTCGAGTTCCACCAACTCGCGCACGTGGAGCAGCAGTTCGTCGGCGTATTCGTAATAGACCTTGTCGGTGATGGGGACGAAATCGACTTTGTAGTATTTGAGCGAGGCAGGGTATTTTTCCGAGTATTCGCTGCCGTCTTTGCGCTTGCCCGAGATGACTGTTTTCAATCGTTCGTAGGTCACATCGCGACAGATGTTGTTCTCGTTGTTGGTGCAGAGAATGAAACGGCGTTTGCCGCCATCTTCGGCATTGAGTTTCATCACGGCGTGACCCGTCGTGCCACTGCCAGCGAAGAAGTCGAGGATGGTGGCGTTCGGTTTTATGCTTCCTAAATCAATTATTGATGATATGAGTTTTGTCGGTTTGGGATTTGTAAAAGGAGATTCTCCACTAAACAACTCTTTTAATTCGTCAGTTGCATCTTGATTACAACCGAACAAATCGTTTGGCCACCAATTTGTTGCACATTGACCTTCTTCTAAACGTTCAGACTTATAATATTTTTTTCTTGGACTTCCGTTGCCATTTTTGGGAAATACAATTCGTCCTTCTTTTTTTAGTTGATTGAATGTAGATTCTTCACCTAACCATTCTTCTTCAAAAATTTTACCAGTTGGACTTACAATTTTGTAAAAACATCCAGACTGATTATTCGCAGCCTTCCACGGTTTTGTCGCCCAAGCACCGCGTGGATCATTGTCTGGATTTGAAAATTTTCCAGTGATTTCAACTTTACCAACGCCAAATTTCTTATGTGCCTCTTTGTTTTTTGAATAACAGATAATATGTTCTGCTACTAAGCCTATCAATTTGGTTTTGTCATTTGGCTGATTATGTCGTCGTCTCCAATGAATTTGCCCTTCAAAATTTTTCTCGCCAAATATGTTATCACAAATATATTTTATTGATGCTTGTTCATTATCATCACAGGAAATAAAAATACACCCAAATTTTGTTAGTAACGATTTAGCAGCCTTTAATCTTTTTGAAAGGAATGAAATATATTTACTATGTCTAAATGTGTCATTTATATCAACATAATTATCGTCATACGTAAAATCGTCTTTCTTTCCCGTATTATACGGCGGATCAATGTAAATGACATCAATCTTGCCCTTGTGTGTTTTTTCAAGGAGTTGGAGAGATGCAAGGTTGTCGCCTTCGATAAGGAAATTCATCTGTCCGCCGTTGTCGATGAAGAGGTCGGGCTGCTCGGTCAGGACGGGTACATGTGTTTCAAGCGTTTCGTCAATCGCCTCGCGGTGCTGCTCGAAGACGAGGCCGTATTTCTTGCCCTTTACGTCTTTCACGAGTTCGTCGAGATACTGGAGTAGGTTGCCCGTGTTCTGGTCTCGCTGGGCTGAGGCAATGTAGGTGCGAATCTGTCGGATTTTGTCCAACAAATCTTCGCGATGGAGTTTGGAGATGTTTGTACTCATCGGCGTAGCTTTTGCGCGTTCAGCCACTTACCGATGATGCAGGTCACGCTACAGAAACAGATACCTCAGTGCACAATAAGGGCGTGAACTTCCCTTATCATGCTCCGAGGTATTTGGCGTGACCCGCAAAATCAAATAAGTTCCGTCCACGCCCATGGCGCAGACGTTTACT
Source organism: Bacteroidales bacterium UBA3663 (assembly GCA_002373755.1). Classification (GTDB taxonomy): domain Bacteria; phylum Bacteroidota; class Bacteroidia; order Bacteroidales; family UBA3663; genus Liminaster. The sequence goes on from DFJU01000105.1 coordinate 10,332, forward strand.
GAACTTATTCTTGATTTTGCATCTTCTAATCGCCAAATTTTCGGAGCATCTCGAATATAGTAGCAAACGCTAATTGTTTATAATAAATATGTTAACTAAAAATTGTTTTCTGTTTCTTGTTACAAATTTGAGTTAAAGTTTTTGGATAGTTTTTTTGGATTCATATTCTCAATTCCTCACCACCAGCTTGTCGCCCACCAGTGAGGCGCGGTATTGGCGCAGCACGTAGTTGTTCTGGTTGGCGGGACCGGCGGTCGGCGCGGGCGAACCCCAGAAGATGGCACCGAATTCCGATTCGCAGTCGGGACAGATGGCGGTCTGACCGTCATCGGCCATATCGAGCTGGTGCAGTTTCGAGGCCGAAGAGCCGTAGGTCGCGTAGCAGTAGGGGCAGGCCAGATCGTAGGCATAGAATGTCGTCGCATCGTAGCCGTGCACCAGAAGCAGGCCGCCCGTGCCCCACGACTCGTTGCCCATGCGCTTCGTCAGGTCGTAGCATCGCACATAACCGCCCTGCACCTCGATTGAGGGTTGTGGTGCGCCCTGCTCCATCACTTCGTTGACCGTGGCCAATGTGCATGAATAGGTCACGTAGCCGGCCGGCACGGGACTTTCGCCCACGCTGTCGCGGCATGAAGCCGTGGCGCACCACAACAGCAGCAGGTCAGCGCACCAGACGTTCCACTGCTTCATCGACCTTCTGGAAGTTGAATCCGGCAAGGACATTGGCCATCAAGGCCGCAATCTGCTCGGTGCAGAGGTTGCCGATGCTGCCCTCGTGCGTGTGGTTGACCTGCTTGACGGGCTGGAACTTGCCGGCTTCGATGTCGAGGCCGACCTTCTTGTAGGCATCGCGGAAGGGCATTCCGTTGGTGGCCAGGCGGTTGACCTCTTCGACCGAGAACATCAGGTCGTAGCGCGGGTCGTCCAGGATGTGGTCGTTCACCGTGATGTGCTCCATCATGAGCGTGACCATGCGCAGGATGTCCTTCAGCTCGTCGAACGTGGGCAGGAAGACCTCTTTGATAATCTGCAGGTCGCGGAAGTAGCCCGACGGCAGGTTGTTGCAGATCATCATGATCTCCTGCGGCACGGCCTGGATCTTGTTGCACTTGGCGCGCGTAAGTTCGAAGACGTCGGGGTTCTTCTTGTGCGGCATGATGCTGGAGCCGGTCGTGAAGGCGTCGTGCAGCTTGATGAAGCCGAAGTTCTGGCTTGAGAACATGCAGGCGTCGAACGCCAGTTTCGACAGCGTGGCAGCGATTCCGCCCAAGGCCTGGGCCACGATGCGCTCGGTCTTGCCGCGTCCCATCTGCGCATAGACGACGTTGTAGTCCATCGAGTCGAAGCCCAAGAGGTCGGTCGTCATCTGGCGGTTGAGCGGGAACGACGAACCGTAGCCGGCAGCCGAACCGAGCGGATTGCGGTTCACTACGCGATAGGCCGACTGGAGCACCATCAGGTCATCGACAAGGCTCTCGGCATAGGCGCCGAACCACAGGCCGAACGACGACGGCATGGCCACCTGCAGGTGCGTGTAGCCCGGCATCAGGACGTTCTTGTACTGCTCGCTCTGCTTCTGGAGCATGTCGAAAAGGCTCTTTACGGCCAATGTGACCTCCTTCAGTTCGTGGCGCATGTAGAGCTTCAGATCGACGAGCACCTGGTCGTTGCGGCTGCGGCCGGAGTGGATTTTCTTGCCGATGTCGCCCAGACGACGGGTGAGGAGCAGCTCGACCTGGCTGTGCACGTCTTCGATGCCCTCTTCGATCACGAACTTGCCGGCCTCGGCGTCGGCATAGATCTTCTTCATCTCGGCCAACAGCACTTTCAGCTCATCGGCCGTCAACAGACCGATGCTTTCCAGCATGGTGATGTGCGCCATCGACCCCATCACGTCGAACGGAGCCAGATAGAGGTCCATTTCACGGTCGCGGCCGATGGTGTATTTCTCGATGTCCTTGTCCACTTGGACAGATTTTTCCCACAATTTCATAGTCTTCGACTAAATTACAGATTACTAAATTACAAATTACGACCCTTTATGGCCAATGGTTCAATCCTCACCCCTCCCTTGTGGAGGGGCTGGGGGATGGGTCTTAGTACGGAATCTTGGTCAATGCCTCGGCAATCATGTCGGCCGCGCCCTCCAGCTTGTTGCCCACCATTGGGCGGAGGTAGAACGGGATATCGACATCCATCGTTACGCGGATTTTTGTCTGGTAGGCCGATTCGGGCAGCATCTGGATCCAGATGGTGACGGGCACGGGTGAATTGTCGGCCGAGAACTTGACGCACTTCGGCTCTTCGCGCTCCACGATGCGGATGCAGGCATCCATGCCGTTGACCTTGAACCGGGCGGTGTCGGTGTCGAACTGGAAGTTGCTCACCTGCACCTTGCCCTGACCCTGCTCTTCGAGCTTGGCCTTGATCTGCTGTTTCATCTCGGCCGGCATGTTGTCCTTCATCGCCTGAAGGGTGCTCAGGTCGGCGAAACGGTTATAGACGCTCTCCTGGAGCGCATTGACGATTTTTATTTTGCTTTCGTAACGAGCCATAATTCTTTACTTTCGTGTTAATATTCGCTTCGCTCATGTTAATACTGCGTGGTAATACTCACTCTGTTCGTGTTAATAGTCAATAGCTGTATTCTCTCCTCGAACCCCCGTTAAACTCTTTTGACCTCGTCTTGACCCGCAGGCCTAACACGAGCGAAGCGAGTATTAACAAGAGCGCCAGCGAATATCAACACGCAGTATTAACACGTCAGTATTAACCTAAGCGAATGGGAAAAGCCTCACTTTCCCCACTCGCTCGGATTGGCGCGCCACTGCTTGAGCACCTCAATCTCGTCGGCCTTGATGTAGTTCAGCTCGGCAGCCTCGGCCACGAGTTCGCTGTAGTTCGACAGGGTGGTCAGTTCGACGTTGGCATCGGCAAAAGCCTGCTGTGCCTGCGGGAACTGGTAGGTGAAGATGGCCACCATGCCGAGCACGTTGACCTTGGCATCGCGCAGGGCAGCAACGGCCTTGAGCGACGACATGCCGGTTGAAATCAGGTCTTCGACGACGACCACGTTCCAGCCCTCCTTCACTTCACCCTCGATGAGGTTGCCCATGCCGTGATCCTTCGGAGCCGAACGCACGTAGAGGAACGGTACGCCAAGGGCATCGGCCACAAGTGCGCCCTGAGCGATGGCACCCGTTGCAACACCTGCGATGGCGTCGATCTTGCCGCCGTACATGCGCTGGATGGTGCTGACCAGACCGGTCTTGATGATGGTGCGCACCTCTGGATAGGCCAAGGTCTTGCGGTTGTCGCAATAGATTGGCGAATGCCAGCCCGAAGCCCAAGTGAATGGGTTGGATGGCTGCAACTTGACGGCCTTGATGGCCATGAGCTTTTCGGCTACGAGACGTTCGATTGTTTTCATAAGCGGTTATATTTTAGTTTGTTATTATGAATTTTATCTTTAATTTTTTTGGTGGGCGGCCGATGACGGCTTCCTGAAACTCCCCAAACAGGGTGGGTCCGGTGGACCTGAAAATCGCGCAAAGATAGCATTTTTTGGGCAATGTCGTGCGCGTGCGTCGTTAAATCGGCCAACGCCCCACAACTTTGTCGAGTAGCGGCCGACGCACCTGCCAACCGGAAGCAGAATGTTGTTTTTTGGCAAGCAATCGTGACAAACAAGAAGACAACCGACCTCTGACGCGCCAGCAAAAACGAACTACGCGACTTTTCCTGTCCAATGCTGACGGAAAAGTCGCGTAGCAGTCTGTCATTCAGTAGGTTTTCATAGACCGTCGCCATTGCCGAAGCGTCGTTCCACGTCGGCCAGGATGATTCCTGGATCCGCACCGCACGGTGTGCAGATTCGGCCGTCGGGACCGATGAGCATGAGCGTCGGCAAACTGCACACGCCGTAGGTGCTCATCGTCTTGATGTCTGCCACCTGTGGGTAGGTCACGCCGAGTTGCTGCACGATTTCGCGCGCCCGTTCCACATTGTTCGACATGCGTGGCATCACGCCAACCATGAGCAGCCCGTTACCCTTGCATCGTTCATAAACCTCCTGCAAACGTGGCATCGTGGCGATGCACGGCCGGCAGAACGAGCCCCAGAAGTCCAGCAGCACATATTGGCCGTGGCCGATGTAGTCCGACATCCGCACCGAGTCGCCTGTATGGAGGTCGATGCCGCGTGCGTCCTTCAGCAGGTCGCCCTCCTGCGAGCCGTAGCGGAACGAGTTCTGCTCTTCGACGATGGAGACGTAATTGCGCATCCGCACCGGCGCGGACAGCGAGTTGAGCAGTGAATCGACCACCTGTGGCGGCATGACGTTGAAGTCCACCCAGATGACGAACTCAGAAATCGGATGGTCGGGATATTGGCTGACGATGTTGCAGACCTCGGCCGTGATGCGCCTGCAGCGTTGACGCCAGTCGTCCAGTGTGCCGTGCTCGTAGTCGAATTGTCGGGCCAGGAAGAAGCGTCTTAGCACCTCGTTGAGCGGTGTCCCGCCCATGTTGTCGATTGCCTTCCGTTCGCCGGTCAGGTCGATGTCGAGTCGGATTGTGCCATATTCCAGACAGATTAGCATGGTCTGCACCCGACGGTGACCAGATGCGGCGATGCGGCACAGCGTGTTGTGGCCGACGGTGTCCTGCAACGGCACAATCTGTCCGTCGCGGGCGTAGAGCGTGGCGATGGTGTCGCGATCCGCCTCGCTCACGATGTAGAACGTGTCGGCCGCGTTGTCGCTTTTTACGGTGCCCTCGATGCGCCATGCGTCGCTTGGTGCATCGGCCGTACAGCCAATGAACAGAATTTGGCCGATGATGGCCGACAGGATTGTCAGTAACAATGTCTTCATCTTGTGTGTGTTTTATGGATTGGAGCTGCAAAGGTAGTCATCGGCCACAAATAGCCGGAAAAAAAACGTGGGACAATGTTGGGACATCGGCCGAAAAAGTCGTTCACACCTCGCGGCCTTCGTTCACGCCATAGCCGAACAGGGCGAAGTCGCCGCGCAGTGGGTCGTCGGGGAAGATTGCGGCCAATGACTGCGTGAGGCGTATTGCGGCGTGCATCGAGGCGCATCGGCTGTTGAGCAGTCCCAGACGCACCGACTGGCTGACTACATGGGTGTCGAGCGGCATGATGAGCGTGCGGCGGTCGATGAAGTCCGACCAGAGTCCCAGATCGACGGGCGAATTTGTGCGCACCATCCATCGCAGGAACATGCAGACGCGCTTGCAGGCCGATTGCGCGTCTTTCGGCACGACGGTGCTGATGCCGTGGCTTCCGAAGTATTGGCAGATGGCCTGCACGGCGCCGAGCCCGTCGTCGGCATTGCGTCGCACGTAGTCGCCCAGCGTGCCGTGTTCGGCGAGCATCTGCTCGTAGGCCGTCAGGAAACTGTGCATCGTGGCGCAGGTGTAGAGCCTGTAGAAGCATCGGTGGTCATCGGCCGCAAAAAGCTGGCGGAAGCTGCCCGACCGCACCCATTCGTAGGGTTCGCCCGATGCGCTGTCGAGCAACTGCTGGATTTTGGGCATGAACTGGCTGCGGCTGCCGTAGCTCAGACACGAGGCAAGGAAGGCCATCGTCTCGCGGTTGGCATCGCCCGTTACCTGGTGCATGAACCACGACGGATCGCCCGTGAGGAACGCCTCGTTCTCATATCGTTGTGCATAGCCGATGAGCATATCGGCCAAATCGGCCGTCACTGCGGCCTGTTTTTGCTTGTTCATATCTCGGTTGTTTTCAATGTGTTCCGTTCATAGTCTCAGCGTTGCGGCCAATGTGAGCATCGAGACGCGCGTGCCATCGACCTGCAGAAGCTGTTCGGCGCACGAAATCAACGTAGCGCCGGTGGTGCAGACGTCATCGACCAGAAGCACGTGCCGGCCGCGCAGTTTTTGGCCGTTGCGCAACGTGAAGGCCGACGTCTGGTGGTTGTGGCGCACATCGGCCGACATTCCGACCTGCGATGCGGTGTAGTGCGAGCGCGACAGGCAGTTGCTGGCTACGGGCAGATGCCACCTCCGGCTGAGGGTGCGCACGATGGGTGTCACCTGGTTGTAGCCGCGGATGAGCAGACGTCGCCAATGCACCGGCACAGGCACGATGACGTCGATGTCGAACGGCCATCCGCTGCCCTCCAGACGGTCGCAGAGCATGTTGGTGAGCAGCTCGTTGTGCATCGGCTTGTCGTCGTATTTTGCCTGTGCGATGAGCAGCGAAAACGGGTCGCCAGGCTGGTAGTAGCCGAGGTGTGTGGCGTGCTCGAAGGCGACCTTTCCCGTCAGGTTGTGCCACAGCGGATTGTGCTCGTCGGCGCTGTTGACCAACGGGAATCCGAGCATACAGTCGAGGCAGACAAATTCTTCGCCATCAACGAGTTCCTTTTGGCAGCACAGGCAGTTCATAGGTCATCGTCGTCGGGTTGGTTCAGCTGGCGCAGGGCTTGGCCGATGATGTTGCTCTCGAATCCGCGTTGCGCCGCGAAACGGTAGATGCGGGCGCGGTCGTTGGGCGACAATGGCAGCTTCATTCCGCGCATTTTTCCGCGTAGCAGGTCGGTCAGCGTGGTCACGTAGCTGTCCGGGTCGATGACGTCGTCCATCGTGTTCTGAACCAGCGCACCGCCTATGCCCTTCTGTCGCAAGGCATAGGCAATCTTGACGCGGCCCCATCGCTCGTAGGTGAACTTGTCGTTCACGAAGGCGTGTACGAAACGGGCCTCGTCGAGGAATTTCTCGTCGCGCAACCGCTGCATGATGCGTTCGATGTCGGCTTCGGCCGTTTCCCAGTCGCTCAGTTTCTGCGCGACGTCGTGCGGTGCGCGTTCTGCTTGGCTGCAATATGCGGCGGCGCGGTTGAGTGCTTGTTCGTAGGTCATTGTTGAGGTTATAAGGTTGTGAGGTTATGAGGTTATGAGGTTGTGAGGTTTTTGGGCCAATACGAACCTGTCGCGTCCGTCGAAGTCCTTGCGCAGCGTCACGCCGGTGTAGCCCAAGTCGCGTAGCAGTTGGCAGGTTTCTGCACCGAACGATGCGTTGATTTCGAAGTACAGGCCACCGCCCGGGCGCAGGTGCCGTTGGCCGTAGCGGGCAATTGCCCGATAGAACAGCAGTGGGTCGTCGTTGGGCACGAAAAGGGCAAGATGTGGTTCGTGGTCGAGCACGTTGGCCTCCATATCAACAGCCTCGCGCCGGCAGATGTACGGCGGATTGCTCACGATGGCATCGTAGAGCGCATTGCTGCGGGCCGCAGTGCGGTTCACAACTTCGCTCGGAAGTGTGGATAACTCGGTTGAGAAGTCCGTTTCTTCTTCGCGCAGGATGTCGGCCTCGACGAAACGCACGTTGCTGATTCCCAATGCTTTTGCGTTCGATTTTGCGACGTCCAATGCCGCTGTTGACAAGTCGGCGGCGGTTATGAACGACCTGTTTATATCTGCGGCCAACGAAAGGGCGATGCAGCCGCTTCCGGTGCCCACATCGAGCAAGTTGTAAACCGGTTTGTCAACAGGGTTTTCAACCACTTTTTCAACTACGCGACTTGCGTTTTCAACGGAGTTTTCAACAGGGCTTGAAGTGGCCTTGTCCGATGGGTTTTCAACAGAGTTGTCAATGGTTTTATCAACCGGATTGGGGCAGTTTTCAACATCGTTGTCCGATGGGGAATCTGGCTTTTCAACGACGTTTTTCACAGCGTTGTCAACTGGGTTTTCGGCGTTTCTCAACCGTTTGTCAACAAAGTTATCAACAACCATATCGACCAGTTCGGCCGTTTCGGGACGCGGGATAAGCACATCGGCCGTGACCCTGAATTTGCGTCCGCGGAACCATGTGTAGCCGAGCACCTGCTGCACCGGAATGCCGTCGGCCAAAAGCCTTCCGCAGGCCTCGAGCTGGGTGCGTTGCGCATCGGACAAGACGGCCGTCTGCATGACGATCTGCGTGTAGCTGAAGCCGCACAGTTCTTCGAGCAGGAGGCGCACGACGGCCTTCGCTTCGCGGGGTTCGTAAAGGGGTGTGAGCAGGGCTTGCAGCCGCTGGATTGCTTGCTTCATTTTCGGGAAAATACGGTTCAAAAATCAGGGCGAAGTTAGGCATATTCGGCCGAAAAGTGACTTCCAATTCTTAAAAAAACAAAATCGGCCGTGAAAAAGTCCTAAAATTGGATAATAGTTTTTTATTTAAAAGAGAATGTCGCAAATTTTCAGTATCTTCGCACCCGTTTTTTTACGACATACGAATGAACCTGTCCATCAACCGAATATCCAAAACCGCACTCTGCGCGCTTGCATCGGCCGTCATGTTGTCCGGCTGTTTCGACGACAACGACTCCGAAACCATCGTCAACGACTACGACAATGCGCTCATTACGTCGGTCAGCCTTTCGACCAACACGAAGGTCTGCTCAAACCTTTCCAGCTATACATTTACCATCGACCATCTCGGAACCAGCGACGAAGACCTCATCGAGCGCTGCGCTTCGTTGTGGCAGGTCGATGAATATTCGCAGCAACCGGGCATCATCTTTAATGCCGATTCCCTGCCGGTTGGCTCTGTGGCCGACTCGATCAAGGTGACGCTGTCGTATTCGTCGCCCTACAAGGTGCGTTTCTTCCAGTACGACTCGACGCTGACGCTTCAGAACGTCACCAACTATGCCGACACTCAGATCATTTGGTTCGACGACTATGCCGTGACCCGCATCGAGGTTGTGGCCGAAGACCAGCTGACCAACAAGAGCTACTTCATGAAGATGAACGTCCACACCCAGACGTCCGACACCATCATGTGGAAATATGCCGCTACCGACCTCTTCGACATGAGCGACGTCATCGACCAGCGCGTTGACACGTTGGGCACGACGCTCTGCTGGTACACGATGTCGGCCGACAGTTCACAGCAGGTGCGCACGGCCGATCTGACAGGCGACATCACCGCATGGAGCGACGCACAGGCCGTCACTGCGCCATCGGCCATCAACCTCGGCACGCTGCTCAACTGGGGCGGCAAAATCTACGGCGTGGGCTACGACAAGCAGCTGCTTGCCACGACCGACGGCATCGCATGGAGTGTGGCATCGGCCGACTATAGCTTCGTCAACCTGCTGGGTGTCCAGCTGGCCGACAGAAATCGCGTAGCGGAGCACTTGTGCGCCATCGCAATGGTCGATGACACTTGCCGCTTCGTGCGTTCGGCCGACGGTGCATCGTGGCAGCTCGATTCGTTGACCATCGGCGGCACCACGACATCGGCATTGCCCGCCCGCTTCCCGTTGTGGGACTATACACGCCCGATTTCCGTCGAGGCCGACCTGGAGGGCGGCAGCACCCGTTCGCGAATCTACATCAGCGGCGGAATGTTGGCCGACAGCACTCTCACATCGAGCACTTGGGCCACCGACGGCCTGCAATGGGTCGAGTTCACGCAGCACATCGTGCCGGCTGCCCGCCGTTCATCGGTCGTGCGCTATCAGCTCGATGTTGACGACCCCGACAGCTTCTGGATCATGCAGCTCGGCGAGCGGGCCGACGGCAGCGTTACCGACACGCTCTACTTCAGCCAGAACAGCGGCGTGACGTGGAAGATGCTGCAACGCGAATTCTACAAATACGGCGATACGTATCCGATTGCGCAGTTCGGCTGTAGCAGCGCGTTCGTCAACCCGAAGAACTACCGCATCTACTTCATCGGCGGCAAGAACAACGACGGCGAACAGGAGAGCAACATCGTGACCGGACAGCTCGCCAACCTCGCCATGGATCAACTCCGCTAAGCCGCAAACGACCATCGGCCATGAAACGTCAGCTCCTCGCAATCAGCCTTGCCGCCGTCGGCAGCCTTGTCGGCGTGTGTCCGCTACGTGCGCAGGATGGTGAGGAGTATATGTACGAAATCGGTCCCGCTGTCGGTGCAAGCTGGGCTTATGGCGACGTGAACCGCAGCAGCGCGCTCTACGACCCCTCGTTGGCCTACGGACTGCTGTTCCGCTACAACGTCAACCTGCGCTGGGCCTTCGCGCTCGACTTTACGGGCAACCGGTTGACGGGCGACAGCCATGACTTCGACAACGTCATGCCCGGTGGCACCGACTGGAGTTTCGACCGCCGCTACTGGCAGTTCGGCATCCGTCCGGAATTCGCCTTCTGGAACTATGGCTGGGGTGCCGACTATCGCGAAAAACACCGTTTGGCTCCGTTCCTCACCGCCGGCATCGGCTTCGGTTGGGCCAACGGAAGCTCGTCGGGCGATGACCGCAGCACATCGACCCTTGCCCTGCCCGTCGGCATCGGCATGAAGTGGAAGATGGCACCGCGCTGGGATTTGCAGCTCACCTGCCTTTGGACGAAAACCTTCGCCGATGGCATCGACGGCATCTCCGACCCCTATGCAATGGGCACAACGACTCCCGTCAACACCGATTGGATCGGTTCGATGATGCTCAGCATCACGTTCAACTTCAAGGAGCGGTGTCTCACCTGCCACAATCAGGATGAATAATCAAAAAAGGGCATTGAAAGGCTCAAAAAAGGAGTGAAAGGGGAGTAAAAGGGACGACAGCTAATGTCTGCAAAACCCTTTGAAAACCCCGACAAACGTCACTTTTACTCCAAATATGCAGCCATCTTCTTTCTCTGCTGGTTTGTCCTCCTGGTCTTCCTTGTAGATGGAGTTTTGAAATTCCAGACACTGGTTGACTTCTTTGGGTCATACGCCTTAGTGGAAGTTACGCTATTGTTGTTTGTGGGTTTCCCTACTTGGGGCGTTTACAAATGCACTAAAGAGCATAAATCAGAAGTAAATAAACATATAAATCGTAATATAGTCATGAATTTGATAAAAATACAGTCAAGCAAAGA
>DFJU01000087.1 GCA_002373755.1 Bacteroidales bacterium UBA3663
GACCTCGTCGAGATGATCGACAGCTATTTCCTCGACAAGTACAAGGATGTCAAGGTGTTGGCCGATGCCACAATCAACACCGAAAGCCCGGCATGGGCCATCGACCGCCTGTCAATCCTCTATCTGAAAATCTACCACATGCAGGTCGAGGTGAACCGCACCGACGTCGATGATGCACACCGCCAGAAGTGCCAGGAGAAGCTCAACGTGCTCCTCACCCAGCGCACCGACCTCTCATCGGCCATCGACCAGCTGCTCGACGACATCGCCGCAGGCCGCAAGTACATGAAGGTCTATAAGCAGATGAAAATGTACAACGACCCGAACCTCAACCCCGTGCTTTACGGCGGCAAATGATTGAAAAGTAGTTGAAGAGATACGACAAGGGAGCAAAAGGAACGACACAAAAAGTTGTAAAATCCTTTTCTCCCTTCTTTTTGTAATTCGTCGTAAATTGTAATTTGTAATTCGTAATTTTTATTGCCGTGATACAGAAACTGCTCGTCATCCGACTTTCTGCCTTGGGCGACATTGCCATGACAGTACCCGTCGTGGCATCGCTGTGCCGTCAGTACCCCGACATCGAGGTCACGATGCTCACCAGCCGCATGGGCGAAAAAATCTACCGTGCCGTCTTGGCCGATGTGACAAACCTGCGCGTCAAGGGCATCGACGTGAAGCGCGACTACCACGGCATCGGCGGACTGAACAGGCTCTATCACGAGCTGAAGGCCGAGGGCTTCGATGCCGTGGCCGACCTGCACGACGTGCTGCGCACCAAGTGGCTCAACCTGCGATTCTCGCTTCACCGCACGCCGAAGGCCCACATCGACAAGGGACGCGCCGACAAGAAGGCTCTCGTCGCCCACAAGTGCCAGGAGCAGCTCAAGACGAGCATCGAACGCTATCGTGAGGTGTTTGGCCAACTCGGCCTGCCCGTTACGTTGGACTTTGAGCCACAACCACTTGCGTCCGATGTCACATTGGCCGCAACCAACAACATCGGCATCGCGCCATTCGCCCAACATCGAGGCAAGATCTACCCGAAGGAGCAGATGCTCCGCGTGATTGCCCTGCTGATAAGTCGCGTAGCAGACCTGCACATCTACCTTTTGGGCGGTCCCGATGAACAGGCAGAACTCGACGCTTGGGCCGAGCGCAACCCATCCCGCATCACCAACACTGCCGGACGCCAGACATTGGCCGACGACCTCCGCCTCATGTCCCGCCTCGACTGCATCATCTCGATGGATTCGGCCAACATGCATATGGCCTCGCTCGTCGGCTGCCGCGCGGTGAGCATTTGGGGTGCGACCGATGTGCGCGCCGGCTTTTTCGGCTACCGCCAGCGTCCGGAAGATGCCGTTTCGCTACCGCTGGAATGTCGTCCGTGCTCCATCTACGGCAACAAGCCCTGCAAGTTCGGCGACTACCGTTGCATGACCGGCATCTCGCCCGAAATAGTCGTCGAGCGCGTGCTGTCGAAATAATCCGAAACAGTGAAAGAATTCTCTCCACGAATTGAAATCAATTGGAAATTAATTTTGCGGCCGATGCCATACGGACAAAAAAAATCGCAACTGAATTTTGAAAGATGTGGTTGCGAGAAATATGTTATCTATTCTGACAACCTCACTATTGACACCATTTCAACAGACATATCTGAGTGTATCGAAAAGAAGAAAAGCAAATTTCCCTTTTCCGTTTCACATTTCGCTGATATGTATCCATTTTCAATGTCGCTGAAAGTGATTCGCGCTTTTGGATTTGTTGCTTTATAGGATTGAAGCCAACACTTCACAATATATTCATCCCATAGGCCAAGATTTTCTCTTGACAACTGTCTGAAACTTGTCATATATTGTGAAGCATCCGTTTTCACGGCGAAATCAGCGCGTCCGGAATGATATGGAACGATTGTGTCGCAAAGGGTTATGTCCGATGGTTCAATCTGCTCCTGTTGTGATATGATGGACAATGCCTTTTCGTAGATTTTTATGAGACGTATTCTGTCCACAGTCAGGTAGGCCTTGTCGTCCAATATCAAAAAAGTTGCTCCAGAAGGATCATACTCCTCTGGATTGGCAATCGAATTCAACACGTATTTGTCTTCCGTTCCTAATTCAACAAAGAAATTCCGCCAATCGTCTCCATACAATATAGCAATCTGGCCGTCCAGAACACAGTAGCCAAAATCCGGTTCTTCATCTTCGGAGAAAAAAATTTCATGAAAGTCCCATTTTTCGACAGTGACTGATTGTCGTCGTTTGTCGTCCTTGTAGAAAAAGAACAAATAAAAATCGGTTGAATCGGGGACAAATGAATCCAGAGCTGTCTTTGCTTCCAAAATCCATTTCTCTTTTGGCTCATATTTTGTCAAGGAGATGTGATGATGAAAAGGTTGCGTCTGTCCCAAATAAGCCCAACTGGTAGTGTCTATATTGCGATATTTTCCACCTGCATAAACAGAATCCGCTGGAATTGTTGCTCCAGGCAAACTGGCATTTGTCATTAAAAACAGAATGAACAAGATGATTTTTTTCATAGTCAAAAATGATTTGGATATAAATCCTTCAACCATAAAGCATTTTCATTCTTAAATGGCAAGTATTTGACGATTGCAGGTTGAATGAGATTTAGGATGCAAATATACAATTAGTCCGTGAATTATTGCAAATATTTCCGCATTTTTTGCGGGGAATGTAGAGACGATGTGCCAATCATCTCCATTGGCTACAGTTGAAAAACGGGACATCGTCGCCATAGAAATGCGAAAAACAAAACGAGATAAAAATGTCATCTGTCAAAACTGTCATTAACGAAAACACAGATTCCTTCCAAAGCGCGATTTTCCGATTCCTTAATGACAAATGACAGTTGACAGAATTCAGTCGGTGTCCAGCGTGCAGATTGACGGTCAAAAAAAACTGTAGCATTGCAGCACGTAGCAGAATTTCAGCATTGGACATCGGCCATGATCCGCCTGTGGTTCCTTCATAGAAGGTTCATAGACCTTCGGGAAATCCCACTCGGTGGGACGGGGTATTGGAATCGTGTGGATACGATGTGCACATCGTATCTACGGGCAGACAGCGAGCCTCCACAAAACTGATTTCAATTGATTTCAATTCGTGGAGAAAAAACATCGTTCAAACGGTATTCAAACGTCGTTCAAAAACGGAAAAATCCGCGTAGCGAGGGTATTATCAGCCTACTATCAGGGTACTATGCGCCGCACACAAAACACCCAGTTTTTTACGGTCGCGACCATAAGAGTTTGCGTAACTAAAAAACGGCCGAAAATAGTTGAATTTCTCCATCTTTTTTGTAATTTTGCAGCCGACTTTTGCACATCTCACATAAAAGAATGATAATCAAGCCCGTGTTCGCGTGGCAAAATTATCCATTCTGACCAAATTAGCAATCGAGAAGCCCAAAAATACATCCTTATTCCGACCGAACTGCTTGAAGCTCGTGTCGATGATGAATCCTTACAAAGACAATACATTCAAGCAGCAATTATTTCAAAGCATGAAAATCTACATCGCCGAAGATGAACCATTGGCCGCAGCCAAACTGAAGCTCTTCCTGGAGAAGTTGGGCGAAGGCGGCGACATCAGCACCTATGGCGACGGCATTGCGGCATGGGCCGCCATCGACCGCGAACGTCCCGACGTGCTCTTCCTCGACATCCAGATGCCGGGGCTGAACGGGATGCAGATTCTCGCGCGGCTACACGACCTGCCCGTCGTGGTGACAAGCGCATTCGACCAATATGCCATCGATTCGTTCAGCCTCAACGTGACCGACTATCTGCTCAAGCCCTACACCATCGACCGTCTGCGTCTGGCCCTCGAAAAGGTCAGGAAAGCCATCCGCCTGCAACAGATCGAGCGCGAAAGCACGGCCCGGCAGCTCACGCTACGCATCGACGGAAGGAACGAAATCGTGCGGCAGGAGGAAATCCTCTACCTCGAGGCCGTGAAGGACTACGTGCGCATCGTGACGGCCGACAGGCAGCAACGGCGCACTCTCGGCACGTTGAGCAGCATCGAGAGCCAGCTTTCGGCCGACGACTTCGTGCGCGTCCACCGCTCGTTCATCGTCAACAGGCAGCGCATCTCGGGCATCGGCGCACATTCGGTCACAATGGCCGACGGCGCAGAGATTCCCATCGGCCGCAAATACAAGGAAAATATCGAAAAAATATAAAATGAGAACTATGAATATTGAAAAGTACACCCGTGAGCAATCAAGGACGGGAAGCATCGAAATCATCTGCGGATCAATGTTTTCGGGCAAGACCGAAGAACTAATCCGACGCGCCAAGCGTGCCGTGATTGCCCGTCAGAAAATCTGCATCTTCAAGCCGACAATCGACGTGCGCTACAGCCGCGAGGATGTCGTGTCGCACAACCAGATCTCGATTCCGGCATTCCCCGTCGAACACTCAAGGCTCATCCGCCACAAGAGCAAGGACTACGACGTGGTTGCCATCGACGAAGCCCAGTTTTTCGACGACGACATCGTGGCCGTGTGCAACGACCTGGCCAATGCGGGCAAGCGCGTCATCGTGGCCGGCCTCGACATGGACTATCTGGGACACCCCTTCGGCCCGATGCCGGCACTCATGGCCATTGCCGACGAAGTGACCAAGGCTCGCGCCATCTGTATGCGATGCGGACGACTGGCCACCTACTCCTACCGCGTGGCCGACAGCGACGAACAGGTGCTCTTGGGCGAAAAACAGGAATACATGCCACTTTGCCGCTGCTGCTATCAGGAAATGACGAAGAAATGAAGCACCTTGTCATACTGCTGAACTACAACCGTTCACGACTCGAAAATCCGATATACCACAAGTTTTCGCGCAATCCGGCCGACCGGCGCGACACCGCACTGCTGTTCCTCACCCGTCCGATTGAAGAACGCGAACTGCTGCACGAGGTGGCCAACCTGCGCCGCCGCGAAAAGGAGCATCCGAGCGACGTCACATTCCATCTGTGCGCCAGTTTCGACCATGCCGACGAGAGCTCCAGCCTCATCCAGACGGCCCGATTGGTGCGACGCCTCTTCCCTGCCGACGCCAGCCACCGGTACCGCACATTCGCCTATGCGTGGATGCCCGATGTCAAGTCGGCCGACGCCAAGACCATCAAGACCGTGTGGAACAATCTGGCCGCGACCAACAATGCCGCCGCCGAACACGCCGATTTCCACATCTTCAGTCAGGTGTTCCTCTATCACGACGCGACGCAGCAATCGTTGGCCGACTTCCTCTACGAAGTGAGCCACTACGCGATTTCCATCGAACAAGAATCCGACCGCGATGCCGCCTCCGAGCGTTTTCCGGCCATTTTCGGCACGTTCAACACCATCGGCATCTCCTACCCCGAAAACGACGTCCGAACCTACCTGCAAAAACTCTACGTGGCCACGCTGCTGAACTGTTCGCTGCCCGACGCCTTCCCCACCACAGCCGAGACGTGCAATGCCGTCGCCCACCACATCCTCGCCCCGCTCCCAATCCAGAACGGGCGCATCTGCCTGCAGGAAGAGACCTTCCTCAACCTCGACACCAGCCGGCCGACGCAATGGAAACCGGTGGCCGACTTCTGGCACGATTGCGCCGAAAGCGAGTCGCAGGGCATGAACGACATCCCTCACCGCGAATGGCTGAACAGAATCAGGCAGCGCATGGACGCCATCGCACAGAGCCGTTTCCGCGACGTCGGCATCGACTATTTCTTCCAGTTGCAGGACAAGAAGACGAGCGACTACGCGACTGTGCTGCACGACATCGTACGTCAGGAATTCATCCGCGTCATCCAGGCACACCCCTATTCGCCCGAGACGCAGAAGACCATCCTGCGCGCCATCGTGAACGTGCTGCAACAGAAGGTGCTCGAACTGCAGAACTGCGCCGCACAGACCAAACAGGCCCTGGCCGACACCGAAAGGCGGCTCAGCGACATCTGCGGCCGATGGAACTCCGCCGGATTCTTCGCACGCCTGCGCAAGAAGGACGACCTCATCCTAACGGAATTCATCCAGCAGGCAGCCATCCTCTACACACAAAAAACGCAGCTTCCCGGCTTCCGCTTTGCCGTAAAGCTGCTCAACGAGCTGATTCCGTCGGTGCAGGACTTGCTGGACGACATCGAACAGAGCCGCCGCCTGCTCGACGAAGCCATGCTGATGGCCAACAAGGAGGCCGACGATGCCCTCGCACGCCTCAACGTGGGGCAATTCAGCCGACAGCAAATCGAAATGGCGCGCCAACAGCTGCCGCAAGACTCCGGCTACTTCCTCGACCAATACCGCCACATCGTCACCTTCATCTTCGGCGGAACGGCGTCGGCCAACGGCGAAGACCTCGCCGCCCGCATCAACGCCCAATTCGCAAGGGAAATCGACTCCTATCTGAAGGAACGCATCCGCATTAAGACGTTGCCGCCCGTCATCATGCAGTCGATCACCGACCGCATGGACAGCCTCTACGCTGAAAAAGGCGGACTGCCGGCTTTCATCGGCCACCTGAAACGCCACACGCCATTGTCGCTCCAACTGAAAGGAAACAACATCGCCGATAACTTTGTGCTCATTTCGCCTGCCGCTACGAACGACGAGACGCTGACACACATCGTTACCGACGATTCATCGCACATTCAGATGCTGCACCTGCAACAAGGCGTGCGACTGACCGATCTGGATGGCTTCTCAGGTCAGAGAATGGTTTTGGAGCCTTACATTTTTTGAGATAGACGGCTTGTAAACACGCGCCAACATCTGCAACATGCAAATGGTCTCCATGCTCGGACCGACCGTTGAAAGAGAAGCGCTCATCGGCGCAACAAAGGGAGTAGAACGATGCTGCATAGGCATTTTCTTTATTAAGGTAAGACATTGCTGAACACCCCTGCTGCGGGATGTCCGACTATAAAACGGCCGCTACGCGACTTTATTGCAAGGCGAGCGAATTTTATTTCATGCGGCTTTGCGCGACGTGCCAAATTCGCTATATTTGCACAAATCAAATTTGACTAAATCATTATGGAATACTTATCGCAGGAATGTTACGGCAAGCTTTACGCCGAACTCCAGGAACTTGTGAAGGTCGAATTGCCAAAGGTGAAAAACGAAATCTCGGAGGCGCGCGACAAGGGCGACCTGAGCGAAAACTTTGAATATCACGCCGCAAAACGCGCCCAAGGCAAGCTGCTGAGCCGAATCCGATTCCTGGAACGTGTGTTGGAAAATGCCCGCGTGCTCGACGCATCGAAACTGAACAGCGAAACCGTAGGCCTGTTCCGCAAGGTCGAAATCATCAATTTGTCCAACAATTCACAAGTGACATACACCATCGTCAACCCGCACGAGGCGAATGTGCGCGAGGGCAAGATTTCGACAAAATCGCCCATTGCGCAGGCCCTGATGGGCAAAAAGGCAGGCGAAGAGGTCGAGGCGAAAGTCCCGGCCGGAATCCTGCGGCTCCGCATCGAAAGCATTACGCTTTAGTCCGACAACGCATCGGGAATCGCTCTGAACGACGCTTTTGAAATCGCATTTTTCTGCCCAGAATTACAGACATCCGCAACTTCTCAAGGCTGCGGATGTTTTTTTTCCGATGCACAACCGCACTCCCCCGAAAAATCCGCGTAGCACAAGTGAAATTTGACGTAACGACTATTTATTTTTGCGAAAAGATTTGGAAGATGTGACAAATGCCTTATATTTGCACCGTCATATTTAACTATGACACTATTTCAATGCCATAATATCGTCGGTTGAAGCCGTTGCGCAGGGCTTTTCCATCGGACATAAATCACTTAACATCAAACACTATGATTACAATCAAAGACCTCACCTTCGGCTACAAACGCTCGGGCGAAAACGTGTTCAACAACTTTAATCTGGAGATGCACGACAACTGCATCTACGGACTTCTGGGTAAGAACGCCACCGGAAAATCGACCTTGCTCAACCTCATCAGCGGATTGCTGCTGCCGAAATCCGGCTCGGTGCGCATCGACGGACTGCCATCGGGCGAAAAGAGCAAGGCTCTGCTCGAAAAACTCTATCTCGTGCCCGAAGAATTCATATTGCCAAACTGGTCGCTCAAGAAGTACATCGACATCTACCGCCCTTTCTACAAGGATTTCAGTCAGGAGATTCTGGAGTCGTGCCTACGCGAGTTTGAGCTGCCGACCGACCTGAAACTCAACAAACTCTCGATGGGCACCAAGAAGAAGGTGATGATGAGTTTTGCATTGGCCACAAACACCGAAGTGCTGCTGATGGATGAGCCTACAAACGGACTCGACATCCCGTCAAAACGACAGTTCCGCAAGGTGATTGCCAGCAACATGACCGAAGGCCGCACAATCGTCATTTCGACGCATCAGGTACACGACGTTGAGATGTTGCTCGACCACGTGGCAATCATTGGCAACAAGGGTGTTCTGCTCGATGCATCGACAATGGAACTGGCCGACGAATATACCTTCGGCACGAATCCGCAAGGCGAAATTCTGTACAGCGAGAAGAGTCTGGACGGCGAAATCTGCATGGCACGACGCACTCCCGACGTGGACGAGACGCCTGTCAATCTGGAACTTCTGTTTGAATATGTCAATGCAAAATGCTGAAAATCATGAAAAAGCTGATTCGATTCTTGTGGCTGAAAGAACGGTTCAACCACTTGTGGACATTTTTAGCCATCTGGCTATCGTGTGCCATGCTCATCGTGCTCACATGCAAGGCAGGAAATTTCAAAGAGAAGGAATGTATGTTGTTCAGCGCCATGCTTTCCATCGTTATTCTCATCATTCGGATTGGAAAGTCGGCCGATGTCTTTGTCGATAAAAGCCATATCCTGCTACCGGCCAATATGTTGCAGAAATATCTGTCGCTACTGTTGTTCAATGTGCCAATGACATTGGCCGTAAGTATAGCCGCCTACATTTTTGCCGTTTACAGCGGGACTTTTGTGGCTGAAAATCTGGGTTATTGCATTGGAAATCCAACAGACAACCTGGTGCTGCTATGGAATTGGTCGTCGCAACATACTCTTGTGCCAACGGTCGTACTCCTCGCCTACCTTACGGCCTTCACCTTAGGCATCTATATCCATGGATTTGCTGCATCGAGCATCGTTTTCTGGACATATATACTGTCGTTTCAGGTTGCTGTCGATGCCGGCATTGGCACGGAATACGAAAAAACGGTGATTGTTGCATTGTTGACCGTCGCAATTGCCTTGCTGCCCGTTTCGTGGCTTGCTTTCAAGCGTAAACGGTATGACAGAATCCTGTTTCGCAAGCAGTATTTTGCGTTCGGTGAAAAACAACAAATCAGTTTCTAATCAATTTACATCCAATATGCTATGACACGTTATAAAGCATTTTTATGGAACGAGGCGTTGACCGTAATGTTCCAAACCGGACTTTTTCTACTGATATACTCCTATGAATTGTATTTAGATTTTTCCAATGGAAATGGAAGACACAGCGTTGACTTTTCATACGGCTTTTTGGGCGGACTTTTGATTGGCTCCTGCATAGCATTGAACGCCATTCTGAACCAACGGACAATAATATTGATGCCCATCGCATTGAAAGTCAAATTCGCTTATCTTCAAGTGCGCAGCATCTGCCCATTCTTCCTTTTCCTGCTGCTTTCAGTCATTCCAGAACTCTTGATGCGCAACTTCATCGGAGGTGGTCACGACTCAATTCTTATCGGCGAACTTTTAGGCACGCCGAAATATTTTATAGCATGTATTTTCATTGTGACGCTATCGTTCACATTTTCATTGCTTTTCCGCCAGCAAATCATCAAGATAATCGGCTTGATTCCGCTTCTGTTCTGTTGGTTCTTTTTGATTCACGCCGATAGTCATTACAACGGTTCGGCCATACTACAGGCCGTCATTCTCCTGCTGTCGGTTGCAATCACGACCATCAACTATCAGATATTCAAACGCTGGCAACCAGCCAATAACGGATTTTTAATGATATGATTTCATCCAACGAAAAGACAATCTTCGGCAAGGTTGCATATCTCATCTGCGAGGAGATACTGAAGTGCAACTACGCGGCCGACGACCGTATTCCGGGTGTGCGCGACCTTGCTGCGACCTACGAGATCAATTACAATACGGTGATCCGCGCGATGGAGGTGCTGCAACGCGAGGAGATTGTCTATCAGAAGCGCGGCATCGGCTATTTTGTTGCGGCCGATGCAAAGGAACGCCTCCTTGACGGTCAACGCAAGGAGTTCTTGCAGAAGACGTTGCCAGAGGTGCTGCGTCAGGCTCGGCTGCTCGGCATCGGCCTTGATGCCATCAGCGAGGCATGGCAGGAAACACAGTGACAACGACACAAAAAATCGCGTAGCAAAGCATTTTCAGTCTTCGCTACGCGATTTTTATCTTTTTTTTCTGCTGCCCGGCAATCAGACGGCGAGCGAAATGTGGTGCATGTCGGCCAACTTGCGCATGTTCATCACAGCATAGCGCACACGCCCCAATGCCGTGTTGATGCCGATGCCGAGACGGTCTGAAATCTCCTTGAACGACATATTCTTATAGAATCGTAGAATGACGATTTCGCGCTGGTTTTCAGGCAGATACTTAATCATGCGGCGGATGTCGCTCAATACCTGCTGATACGAAACAGCGTCCTCGTGGCTGCCGTCAAGTCCCTCGCCGGCAAGTTCGCGTCGGCCAAAAAGGTCGTAATCGACATCGCTCTCGTTGACCATCTGCGCCGTCTGCTGCTGGCGGAAATAGTCGATGATGATGTTATGTGCGACGCGGAAAAGGAAGCCGGCAAATCGGCCACATTCCTGATACCGTCCCGACTTCAGCGTGACGATAACCTTCGTAAAAGTGTCTTGGAAGATGTCCTCCGTGGCTTCACGGTTCTGGACGATGGTAAAGATGTAGGAATAGAGGTTGTTTTTGTAGCGGAATAGCAACTCATCGAACGCCTCGTTCCGACCCTGCGCATAGAGAGCAACCAAGCTCTCATCTGATAGATTTTTCATCTAAACTAAATGTATTGGTTAAAGCGTAGAGTCTTTCTCAATAGGCAATAATGTTTTTTTGAACGGCGCAAATATAGATGAATTTTTTTTTACGCTGAACAATTTTTTATCATTTTTTAAGTTTTTATTTCCAATTTTCACAAAAACATATTTTTTTTTGCTTAATTCCATTAAAAGCCTTACTTTCGCACTTGGCTTAAAAATGGCCGCACAACCGCTGTAAGCGGCAAAATGCACATTTACTATCACAAACCTAAACAAATAAATTCAATCAAATCAATGAAACCTACTCTATTTCTTCTTGCTGCCGGCATGGGCAGCCGTTATGGTGGTCTGAAACAGTTGGATGGTCTGGGACCAAACGGAGAAACCATTATGGACTATTCCATTTACGATGCAATTCAGGCCGGATTCGGCAAGATCGTTTGGGTCATCCGCAAGGATTTTGAAGAGCAGTTCCGCACTCAGATTCTCGCCAAATACGAAGGCCATGTGCCATGCGAACTCTGCTTCCAGAGCATCGACGCACTGCCAGCAGGATTCAAGGTGCCGGAGGGCCGCGTAAAGCCTTGGGGCACCAACCACGCCGTACT
>DFJU01000088.1:0-1504 GCA_002373755.1 Bacteroidales bacterium UBA3663
GGATGCTGGCACTACATTCAGGACAACCTCATCGACCACAACCTCGGCGAATGGTTCTGGAGCCGCGATGCCCAACGCAACATAAACCGCAAGGACGACCACGCCGGATTCTGGAAATGTCCGTACCACAACAGCCGTATGTGTCTGGAAATCATTGAGAGAGCGAAGACAATCGGCTGATATTTATTTTGTAGTCAACTGGAGTTATTGTTAACAGACGATACGACTGTGGGACAAAAAAGCAATTCGCTTTAGTTGTTAACGGTAGTTATCGCTCCGCTCTGGGAGTTAACAGACGATACGACTGTGGAACAAAAAAATTGCGCGACTTCAACATCCGTCCGCTAACTCCCGTTAACTCCAAATAACTCCCATTAACTCCACAAAACCATCTCCACAAAATCATCTCCACAAATTCCATTTGAATCATGAAACAGCACCTCACAATCATCGGCGCACTGACGCTCTGTGCCGCAACGGCATCGGCCGAGAAAGTGACGCTCAACACCCCGAACCTCAGTTTCGTGCTCGAAGTCAGCCAAGGCACCGAACCGCAGTTCCGCTACTTCGGCCCGCGGCTCACATCGGCCGACATCGACGCCCTCGAATGGCACGGCGATGACAACTGGAGCAGCATGAACATCTATCCGGCCTATGGCGCAACACACACCATGAACGAGACCTGCCTCGCCATGCGCCACGCCGACGGCAACCTCTCGACGCAACTCGTCACGCAAAGCTATGAACTGGGCGATGTGACCGACATCGCACCCAACGGCGCACCTCGCAGCGGCCGGAAGCTCACCATCACGCTCTCCGACCCCATCTACGCCACCACCGTGCGGCTCCACTACCAGGCCTACAGCGACGTCGATATGCTCGAATCGTGGACCGAAATCACCAACGGCGAAAAGAAGACCGTCACGCTCACGCAGTTCTACAACCCGCTGCTGCCGGTGCGTGTGGGCGATGTCTGGTGCTCGCACTTCTACGGCTCGTGGGCGGCCGAAGGGCAGCTGGTCGATGAACCTCTGCACGCCGGAATACTCGAAATCAAGAACAAGGACGGCCTGCGCAACGCCACATCATCGCGCAACGAAGTGATGCTCTCGCTCGACGGCCGCCCGCAGGAGAACAGCGGTGCCGTAATCGGTGCTGCACTGCTCTACAGCGGCAATTTCCGCATCACCATCGACACCGACGAATCGGACTACCACCAGTATTTTGCCGGCATCAACCCCGACAACTCCGAATACCACCTGCGCCACGGCGAGACCTTCTCCACGCCACGTTCGGCCTACACCTACTCCGAGCGCGGCACCAACGGCGTGTCGCAGAACTTCCACCGTTGGGCACGCCGCTACCAGCTGCGCCACGGCAATCAGGAACGCATGATTCTGCTCAACTCGTGGGAGGGCGTCTATTTCGACATCAACCAGGAGGGCATGGCTCAGATGATGGCCGACATCGCATCGATGGGTGGCGAACTCTTCGTGATGGATGA
>DFJU01000088.1:1560-20878 GCA_002373755.1 Bacteroidales bacterium UBA3663
CGTGATGGACGACGGCTGGTTCGGCTCGAAATATCCGCGCGCAGTTGACAATGCCGCACTCGGCGACTGGACGGTCGATGTGCGCAAGCTGCCCAAAGGCATCGAAGGGCTGTTGGCCGATGCCCGACGCAACAACGTCAAGTTCGGCATCTGGATCGAACCAGAAATGGCCAACACCACATCCGAACTCTACGAACAACACCCCGACTGGGTGCTCAAAGTGCCCAACCGCGATGCCATGATGGGACGAGGCGGCACTCAGGTCGTGCTCGACATGGCCAACCCCAAGGTGCAGGAACACGTCTTCGGCGTGGTTGACCGCCTGCTCAGCCAATATCCCGAAATCGCCTACATCAAGTGGGACGCCAACGCACCGGTCATGAACCACGGCAGCCAATACCTCCCCGCCGCCGACCAGAGCCACCTCTACATCGCCTACCACAACGGACTCATCGACGTGTGCCGCCGCATCCGCGAGAAGTATCCCGACGTCATCATCCAATGCTGCGCTTCGGGCGGCGGACGTGCCAACTACGGCCTGCTCCCCTACTTCGACGAATTCTGGGTGTCGGACAACACCGATGCCCTCCAGCGCGTCCGTATGCAGTGGGGCACAAGCTACTTCTTCCCCGCCATCGCCATGGCCAGCCACATCTCGGCCTGCCCCAACCACCAGACGTTCCGCACCGTGCCGCTCAAATACCGCATCGACGTCGCAATGTCGGGTCGTCTTGGAATGGAAATCCAGCCCAAACACATGTCCAACGATGAAAAAGAGCTGTGCCGGCGCGCCATCGCCGACTACAAGCAGATCCGCCCCGTCGTGCAGTTCGGCAACCTCTACCGCCTCCATTCGCCCTACGCCGGCGACGATTTGGCCTCACTCATGTACGTGTCCGACGACCGCAGTCTGGCCGTCTTCTACTGGTACAAGCTCGAAACCTTCAAGAACCAGCACCTGCCGCGCATCAAGATGCAGGGTCTCGACCCCGACCGCCGCTACGTGATTCACGAGCTGAACCGCATTGACCGTCAACCGCTTGCGTGCGAGGGCAAGAGCTACTCCGGTGCATATCTGATGTCGCACGGCCTCGAACTGCCGTACCGCCACATCGTCGATTACCACAAGCAGAACGACTGGTGCAGCCGTGTGCTCCAACTGACGGCAGAATGAACTTCTCGGCCGATGGGATTTGGCAACGTGCCGCATCAGCCATCGGTTCGCCAACGCATGTAGAGACGTCACATTGTGGCGTCTCATTTTTTGTTTTTGGGGATTTCTCCACGAATTGAAATGAATTGGAAATCAATTTTGGGGTTGTGGCCGATGCACTACGCGAAAAAAATCTCGCAACTGCATTGTGGGGATGCGGTTGCGAGAGGATATTTGTGATTTATAGTCGAACGAATTCCCTTGAGGGGAATTTTCTCAAAGCTCCATATCCACTCCATGAAATGTTAATCCTTGAGACAATGTTGAATTTTCGACATCGGAATTTGTAGGTAAATTGGCACATGGGTGTCCGCTGTATCCAATTTGTAATTATAATCCATCAGAAATTTCGAATCAACTACATATTGCGTGTGGCTCTCTAAGAAAAGGGATAAATCCTCGATGCTGTAATTCTTATATATGAGCCCATGCTCAAGAATTTGACTCTGATGGTGCTTTAACTCATTGTTAAACAGTTCTGTAAAGATGCTGTCAACTTCTATCTTGAATGGATTTCCTGTATTGTTATATATTGAATTAAAAGGGAATTCAAGAGTATTATATTTTGTTTCGAATGTTGAAATTCCATTGATGCCAGAAGAAATGGCCTTGACACTAATTGAAAAATAATCCGGATAATTAAGCATAGTGTCAATACTAATCAGTGTACATAAAGAATCAATGAACTCTTTGGGTGAATAATGAAAGTCAATTTTTTTTACAAGTAACATCCACCAAGAGACATCATCAGTCATCCAATTTCGGACATTTTCAACGTCTGTAGAGTTTCCAATTGGATAATCAATATCCATATCGATTAAACATCTACTGCCATCATGCAACGTTATGGAATCTGAGAAATTTATCGTCTCATATTGTATTCCATCAACTGTTTTAAATTCATTCTTGCACGAAGAGAGCAGAATAAATGCTAATATTATGCTAACAATATGTCTCATTTCGTTATTTATATTTTGGTCTTCCATAATTCTTTTTAGGATGCAAATATACAATTAGTCCGTGAATTATTGTAAATATTTCCGCATTTTTTGCGGGGAATGTAGAGACGATGTGCACATCGTCTCCATCCACTGGCGAAAATGAATATTCAAAACAAATTGGAAATTGAGACGTCACATTGTGGCGTCTCTACGGGCAGATTGCTCCTCAAAAAACTGATTTCAATTGATTTCAATTCGTGGAGAATTATCCAAAATTAGAGACGCGCCAACCAAAAATAACTCGTGGAGAAAACCATCGTTCAAATGGCATTCAAACGGTGTTCAAACGGTGAAAAAATCGCGTAGCGAGGGTATTATCAGCCTACTATTAGGGTACTATCAGGTATTATTCGCGTAGTGAGCATCGGCCGAAACGGAAAAACGCCATTCCACGGCCTTACACTCTGCGTGATTTTTTCCACGTCATCGGCGTTCAGCAGCACAGCATTGCTCAAATGGGAAAAAAAGAGTAAATTTGCGGTCAGAATCCACGTAGCACACACAAACACACAATGAATTACAGCGAAATCTACAATGCGGCGCAGCTGACGGAGCGCATTCAGGAAATCGGCTTCCTGCCGCTGCTGCCGAGCGCAATCGCAGGCTTTTCGGCCGAAGAGATGGTGGCCGACGACTGCCGCTACGTGACTTTTCCCGACGGTGGCTGGGACTGGCCGCTCTGGAAATGGAAAGGTCCTGTGGTGACCGACGGCAACTGCGTCTATGGCAAATTTTTCGACAAGAAGGCCGGTTTCATCAGCCGCGAGTGGTGGCCCGATTTCTGCAACTACCGGCGCAGCCGCTACCCCGCGCCGGCCGAAGGCTCGATCGAAGAGGCCATCCTGCTCACCCTGCGCGAACATGGCAGCCTCATCACCCGACAGCTGCGCGCCGCCTGCGACTTCACGGGCCACGGGATGCGCAGCCGCTTCGATGGCTACGTCACGCGGCTGGAAATGGCCTGCTACGTGATTACGGAAGATTTCGTCTATCCCACCGACCGCCACGGACAGCCCTACGGCTGGGGCTTGTCGCTGCTCACCACGCCGGAAAAGTTGTTCGGCCACGATGACGGACAATGCAGCCGCTCGCCCGAAGAGTCATTCCAACGGCTACGCGACCATTTCCGCCAGATTCTGCCCGATGCGCCAGAGGCAAAAATCCGCAAAATCATCGGCTAAAGGACGACGGCGATTCCCGACCGCGAGGCATCGGACATAGCCAAAAGAAAAAACTAACGAATCAATTCACACGAAACAATTTAACCAAAAAAATCTTATGCAAATCAAAAAGACATTTTTCATCGCACTGCTCGCATTGGCGGCGGCATCGGCATCGGCCACAACGACTTTCAACGTGCGCGACTTCGGAGCCAAGGGCGACGGCCGGACGCTCGACCACACGGCAATCAACGCGGCAATCGAGGCGGCCGAAAAGGCGGGCGGCGGTCAGGTCTGTCTGCCGGCCGGGACGTACCTGTCGGGCAGCATCAGGCTCAAATCGAACATCGACCTGCATCTGGAAAGCGGAGCTACGATATTGGCCGCGCCATCGTCGATGAAGGCGTACGACGAGAGCGAATCGTTCGGCGGCTTCCCGGAGTATCAGGACGGCGGCCACACCTACTTCCACAACTCGCTCATCTGGGCCGAGGGGCAGCACAATGTCTCAATCACGGGGCGCGGCACAATCGACGGTGAAGGATTGACCAAAAAGGACACAGAAAAGGCGGGCAACGTGCAGGGAGGCAGCATCGGCACGGGCGACAAGGCCATCGCGCTCAAACTGTGCCGCAACATCTTGATCCGCGACGTGACAATCTACCGCGGTGGACATTTCGCCATCATCGTGACGGGCTGCGAAATCGGAACCATCGACAATGTGACAATCGACACCAACCGCGACGGCATCGACATCGACTGCTGCAAATACCTCTCGGTGACGAACTGCAAGGTCAACACGCCCAACGACGACGCCATCGTGCTCAAGTCGAGCTACGCGCTGAAACGTCCGTCAGCCTGCGAGCACATCACCATCGCAAATTGCACCGTAACAGGCTACAAGTTAGGTACTTTCATCGACGGAACATACCAGCCGGAAAAGGTCAATTGGGTGTGCGGACGCATCAAACTCGGCACCGAATCGAACGGCGGATACCGCAACATCACCATCACGAACTGCACCTGCATGTGGTCGTCGGGACTTGCCTTCGAGGAGGTTGACCAGGGCCGCATGGAGAACATCGTCGTGTCCAACATCACCCTCGAACACGTCCACCACTACCCCATCTACATCACCACAGGATGCCGCAACCGTGGTCCGAAGGAGGTCACCACGCCGTCGTACGCCGCAAACATCAGCATCTCGAACGTCATCGCGACCGACTGCGATTCGTTGGCCGGAATCATCATCACGGGCATGGCCGATGAACCGTTGCACAACATCTCGTTGCAGGACATCTACGTGGAATTTCGCGGCGGCGGCGAGGCTTATCCGGCCGGAAAATCGTACCGAGAACAGGGCACCAACTACCCCGAACCGCGCTGGGCTGGTCCGACGCCGGCCTACGGACTCTATGCTCGCCACGTTGACGGCTTGCGCCTTCGCAACGTCCGCTTCGCATTGCAACGTCCCGACGGCCGTCCGGCAATTCTGCTCGACGACGTGAAGAACGAGGTCATCGTCGATGTCGAACACTGACCGGACCGACACATCAAACGTATGACGAAAAAAGGCTGCGACAATGTCGTAGCCCCATTTTTTTCTGAAGGTGACCTCAAAAACAACGTAGCGAAGCCTCCAATTCTTCACTCTTATTTCTTAATTCATCACTCCCTCGCTCCCTCAAGGAACTCCGTCAGCACCCGGTTGAACTCCTCCGGCCGGTCCATATTGAGCATGTGGCCGCAGTCGGGCAACACCACCAGACTGCTGTTCGGCAGATAGTCCATCATGCCGATTCTGGAACCCTCGCGCCAATCCTTCTCGCCGCGCACAAACAGACACGGGACCGACGGCCGACGCGCCTTGAGCGAATCCATCGCCTCGCGTCCGTAGTAGCAGTGCGTCTCGTGGTTGAGAGCCTGCCACGCCGTCCATTCGTCCACCATTCTGGCCAACGGCTTACGCATCCTTTCCCGCTGACTACCACCCGATTGCATCATAATTTCGAGCCATTCCTTCTTGTATTGGCCGATGCCTTTCGCCCGCACCGACTCGATGTCGGCCGACTTCCGCGCCAACTCTGCGCTGTCCATCGGCTCGTTGACGCTCGGACTGTTGCGGATGCCGCCCGATGCCATCGTGCACGACAAGAGCCGCTCGGGATACATCGCAACGAGATCGCCCGCAATGAACGAACCCATCGAAAGGCCGACCACATGCGCCCGACTTATGCCCAACGAATCCATCACGGCGACCACATCGTCGGCATGCGTAAAGCGTTCACCTTCAACCTGATCGGACGACAGCCCATAGCCACGCAGGTCGATGCGCACTACGCGATATTTTTCGGCCAACGCACCGAGCTGTTCGTCCCACATCCGCCGGTCGAGCGAATGGCCGTGCAGCAGGATGACCGTCTCGCGTTCGCCACCGTCGTTATGGCCGATGGCGTTCGCCGTAACATCGTAGTACAGCCAGCCCGAACCGCTCACGCGGACGCGGTCGGACAACAGATGGACGTTGCCATTGCGCGGGGCTGCGGCATTGGCCATAATCCGCCCGAATTCGTGCGTCGGCCAGACACGCCGGATGCTGCCGTCGGTCGCGTAGTGAAGCCTGTCGGCCGCAATGCTGCGTCGCACGCCCGGATGGCTGAACGGCTCGTTGTAGAGGCTCAGGTCGGCCGTGTGGTAGAAGAGCCACCATTGGCCGCAGAACTCAACAATGCTGTGGTGGTTCGTGCCGCTGTTGACGGGGTCGAGGATGATGCCGCGATAGGTGAAGGGGCCGAGCGGATTCGTGGCCGTGCAATAGGTGATGCGCGGCTGGTGATGGTTGAACGGGCCGTCGCTGTACGAGAAATAGTAGGTGTCGCCCACGCGGTGCATCCACGCCGCCTCGAAGAAGTCGGGCACGCCGTCAAGCACGTGTACGCTGTCGGCCAACGAAATCATGTCGGCGGCCAATGGGACACAGAGCGGCGTGTTCTGGCCGACGTAGAGGTAGGCCCGTCCGTCGCGGTCGATGAAGACGCAGGGGTCGATGAAATCGCGGTCGCACACCACGCCTGGCGAGTCGATCGAGATGAGCGGATGACCCAAGGCGTCGCGGAACGGCCCGTCAGGTCTGTCGGCCACAGCCACGCCGATGTGCCGCTTGTCGGTCGGGAAATAGAGGTAGAACTTGCCGTCGCGCTCAATGCAATCGGGAGCCCACGCGCATGACTTCGCCCACGACGTCTGCCGTAACGGATTGAAAATCACGCCGTGGTCGCGCCAATGCTCCATGTCGGTGGTCGAATAGACGTGGTAGTCCTCCATGTCGAAGCGCACGGCATCGCTCCTGTCGTGGCTCGGATAGACCCAAAGCGTGTCGTGGAAGACGTGCGCCGAGGGGTCGGCCGTATAGTTGTCGAGCACGATGGGGTTTGTGGCCGATGCAACGGACGTCACACCCGAAAAGATGACACTGAAGATAATTCCAACAATTTTCATAGCTGACGGTTTCTGTTTTTCAGGTCGCGAAGATAGTCAACATCGGCCAACACAGCAACAGATTGCACGAAAAAGAGACGCTACGCGACTTCCGCCGCCGCTTCATCGTCCGACGTCCGACATTTCAACAACGAAATCCACGTAGTTATCCACAGACTTATGAACAATGACGTTGATAAGTGCGGGGACATGAAAGACATCGACCAACAAAAAATCAGGCCACCCCGCAACCGGAATGGCCTGATTATCGTGTGTAAATTAGGACTGATTACTTAACCTCCCAAGTGTCGCCGCTGAGGAGGAGGTCCTTCAGGGTGCGCTGTGGCTTCTTGCCCTTGACCTCTTCGATCTGCTCGTTGACGCAGTCGTTGTAGGTCGGAGCCTCCACATCGCGGATGACGCCGAGGGCGATAGGCAGGTTGTCGTCGGCACCGGCATAGCCGTAAGGGCTGTAGCCCATCATGGCGAGCTTGAGGTGGAAGGTAGGATCGGCCATCTTGGCATCGTGCACGAGGAGATCCTTCTCGGTGATGCCGTTCTCGCCAATGGTGACCGACTTAATGTTCCAGCCATCGAGGATGAGACCCTTGTCGCGGTTCTTGCCGTAAATCATCGGCTTGCCGTCCTCGAGGAGGATGGTCTTGTCGGCACGTACCTCGGTGTCGGTGATGAGTTTGTGGATACCGTCGGCGAAGATGACGCAGTTGCAGAGTTCCTCGACTACGGCAGCGCCCTTGTGCTTGGCGGCGGCTACCATGCAGGCAACCGAACCCTTGATGTCATTGTCGATGGCACGAGCGAAGAAATTGCCACGTGCGCCGAGGCAGAGTTCTGCCGGGCAGAATGGGTCTTCGACAGTGCCCCAAGGTGACGACTTGCTGACCAGACCACGGTCGGAAGTCGGGCTGTACTGGCCCTTGGTCAAACCATAGATCTTGTTGTTGAAGAGGATGATGTTGAGGTCGATGTTACGGCGCATGGCATGGATGAAGTGATTGCCGCCGATGGCGAGGCAGTCACCGTCACCGCTCACGTTCCAGACGGTAAGGTCAGGACGCGTGGTCTTGAGGCCGGTAGCGATGGCCAATCCACGGCCGTGGATGGTGTGCATACCGTACGTATTCATATAGTATGGCATACGGCTCGAACAACCGATACCAGATATCACTGCAGTCTGACTTGGAGCAATGCCCAACTCGGCCATAGCCTTCTGCATGGAAGCAGCCACTGCGTGATCACCACAACCAGCACAGAATTTGAGCGGCTGGTCGGACTTGAAGTCTTGTTGAGTATACATGATTCGTGTAAGTTTACTTAATTAATTTTCTATCGACACACAGAGCGAACAAGTTTTTTATTTCTCGCAGAGTGTAAGTGCAAAAGAGTGTAAGGGAGTTATTTTCTGTAATAAGGATTTACAACTCGGCTCACACCATCCCTCAATGAGACGACATTGAAGTTTATCAAGAGTCCAATGGGCTTGTTGAGCAGATGAAGATAAGTTGCCGTTTGCTTGAAATGAATCGGATTCAACGACTCAACGGATTTCAGTTCAACAACCAATTCATCATCCACAAAAAGATCAGCTTTAAGATTGTCGCTAATCTTCTCACCCTTATAGAAGACCTCAATAGGCCGTTCCAGAATGACACTGTGACCTCTGAGTTTTAACTCTTGGGCCAATGCCCTTTGATAAAGAGACTCCAACAACCCAGGTCCCAGAACAGAATGCACCTCCATTGCGGCACCTATGACGTCAAAAGTCAGATTATCAATATTCATACTAAAACTCCTTTACACTTCCTTACACTCTGCGAGAGGCAATTAATTCAAACACTCCGTGTGACGAATGTTATAAACTCTTAATTGCCTCCTCAATATCTGCAATCTGGAAAGGTTGACCCTTCACCTCATTAAACTGCTTGATTGAGACACCTTCGACCTTCGAGCGGAGGTAGCCGGCGAACTGGCCATTGTTGAGCTCGCAGCAGAGGATGGTCTTGTACTTGCGGAGCACGTCGGCCGTGTTCTTTGGCAGAGGAGCGATGTACGAGAAGTGAGCCTGAGCCAGCTTCTTGCCCAGAGCGCGGAGATTCTCGACGGCAGCAGAGATGTGGCCGTAGGTGCCACCCCAACCGATGACGAGAGTGTCGGCATCCTTATCGCCCGTAACCTCCAGATCAGGAATGCAGTTGGCGATGTAGTCGATCTTCTTCTGACGGTTGGTGACCATCATCTGGTGCATGTTCGGATCGGTGGTGATGGCTCCGGCAGGAGTCTTCTCCAAGCCGCCCAGACGGTGCATCAGACCCTCGGTGCCAGGAATAGCCTTGAGGCGGACGAAGGTCTCGGAGTCGCGCTCGAATGGCTTGTAGTCGATGGTGCCCTCAGCAGCGACGGCAGGCTTGATGGCCGGCAGAGCGTCGATGTCCTGAATGCGGAACGACGAAGAACCATTGCCCAAGAAGGCGTCGGTCAAGAGGATGACAGGTGTGTTGTGCTCCAATGCGATTTTCGAAGCGTTGTAGGCGGCCATGAAACAATCGACCGGCGTAGAGGCAGCCATGACGACACATGGGCACTCACCGTTGCGGCCATAGAGGCACTGCATGAGGTCGGTCTGCTCGGTCTTGGTTGGCAGACCCGTCGATGGACCACCACGCATTACGTCGATTACGACCAATGGCAACTCGGCCATGACGGCCAATCCGATAGCCTCGCTCTTCAGTGCGATGCCAGGGCCAGAGGTTGAGGTTGCGGCCAATGCACCACCGAAGCTTGCACCGATGGCGGTACAGATACCTGCGATTTCGTCTTCGGCCTGAACAGTCGTTACGCCGAGGAACTTCAGCTTCGACAACTCGTGCAGGATGTCGGTGGCAGGAGTGATAGGATAAGAACCCAGGAAGAGCTTCAGACCGGCCTTCTCGGCAGCAGCGACCAGACCGTATGCGGTGGCAGCATTGCCCTTCACGTCGCAGTAGGTACCGGCCTCGGCCTGCTTGCTCTCTACGCGATATGTAGAGACAGATGCGTGGGTGTTGGCGCCATAGTTGAAGCCGTCGGTGATGACCTTGATGTTGGCCTCGAGCACAGCAGGCTTCTTGCCGAACTTGCCGGTCAGGAAGTCGATGGCCTTGTCCAATGGACGGTTGAACAACCAGAAGACGAAGCCGAGGGCGAAGATGTTACGGCAACGGGCGATAGACTTCGCATCCATGCCGCTGTCGGCCAATGATGCCTTGGTCGATTCGGTGACAGGCACAGGCAGGATCTGCATCACGCCGGCCAGACCCATCTCGGTGAACGGATCGTCGGTTTCGAACTTGGCCTTGTCCAATCCAGACTTGACGAAAGTGTCCTGATCGTAGATGAGCACACCGCCCTTCTTCAGGTACTTTGCGTTCTGCTTGAGGGCTGCCGGATTCATGGCAACCAGCACGTCGCACTTGTCGCCAGGAGTATAGACCTTCTTGCCGACGTGCACCTGATAAGACGACACACCGCCCAGCGAACCGACTGGAGCGCGCATTTCTGCCGGATAATCAGGGAATGTGCTGATTTCATTACCCAAGATGGCTGCTACGGTCGAGAAGATCGTTCCCGCCAACTGCATACCGTCTCCAGAGTCACCCGAGAAGCGGACTACCACTTCGGGGGTCTCAATAATCTTTGGATTCTCCATTGTTTATACGTTTATGAATATTTTGTGTAATTATTTCAATTCAAGAATTTCCTCGGCCGATTTAATATTTAATATTTAACATCTTGGCCAATGCCTCAGCAGACAGGTGTATGTCATCCTTGCACTCAAGGTTCGAGGCGTTGAACGTCATTTCAGCCTTCAGGTAGTACGGTTCGCGCCAGGCCAGCTGCTCGCGCATGAAGGTCAGGATTTCCGCATCGTTCTTGTCGGCCAACAGCGGACGTTTCTTCTTCCCTTCGATGAGCCTACGGTGCAGCACCTCCTCCGATGGCTTCAGATAGACCGACCGGCCCGCACGCCGCACGACCTCCATGTTGTCGAAAAAGCAAGGTGTGCCACCGCCCAACGAGATGACGACATCCTCATATTCGGCGACCTCCTCCAATGCGCGACGCTCCAGACGACGGAAACCATCTTCGCCGACTTCGGCAAAGATTTGCGCGATGGATTTGTGCTGACGGGCGATGATAAAATCGTCCAAATCTATAAACTGAAGCCCTAAAGTCCGGGCGAGCGCCTTGCCTAAAGTAGTCTTGCCCGCCCCCATATAACCAATTAGAAAGATTCGTTGCACCTTAATAGACATTCTTCGATAGAACCCGAAACTGCGATTTGCCGCAAGTTTCCCGTTTCAGCGTGCAAAGTTACACCAGATTCGGCTTTTTTGCAAACTTTTTGCCAGAAAAAGGGCTTTTTCTATAAATTTCCACTTTTTATACAAGCGGTGTCATTATTTTCCCTAACTTCGCGTAAAAATTCAATTTCTCTGCTATGCACTCAAACAAATACTACGTGGTGTGGAAAGGCTATGCGCCAGGCATTTACGACAGCTGGGAGGAGGCCGAACTGCAAGTGTCGGGCTTCCCGGGCGCATCATTCCGCGCCTACAACAGTCTCGAGACCGCGACGCTCGCCTTCCGCGAGGGCTGCGACAGCGACGGCCTGATCCAGCAACTCGGCAAACAGGCCAACGAAATCGCAAAGGAGGGGAAAAAAATCGAGTTCAACGAGGCTGCTACGCGACCTGCATCGGCCACAACCCAGCCCAACGCCCGACGTCTGCGCCCCATCGGCGTGCGCGACGTGAAAGGCACATCGGACACGAACGTCGCCCCCAAGCCATCGGACACGAAAAGTCGCGTAGCGCCGCCCTACATCCTCGATTCATTGGCCGTCGATGCCGCCTGTTCGGGCAATCCGGGGCGGATGGAATATCGCGGCGTACTGGTGCGCACGGGCGAGCAGATTTTCCACGTCGGTCCGTTGGAACAGGGCACGAACAACATCGGCGAATTCCTGGCCATCGTGCATGGCCTCGCGTTGCAGGAGAAGCAGGGCACGTCGCTCCCACTCTACAGCGACAGCGTGAACGCGCAGCTCTGGGTGCGGCAGGGCATCTGCAAGACGAAACTCGAAGAGAACGAGGCCAATGCGCCCATCTTCGACCTCATACGCCGCGCCGAGGACTGGCTGCGCACGCACACGTTCCGCCTGCCCATCTACAAGTGGGAGACGAAACTCTGGGGCGAAATTCCGGCCGACTTCGGAAGAAAGTGAAGGAAGAAAAATGCGCTCACAGAGTGTAAATGAGTGAAATGGAGTTTTTAAAACGACACTTTTTAGACAAAAATTACACTCTCTTACACTCCACAAGAAACAAAGAAATCATAACGCGGAGAAGGAGCTGGGAAAAAACTCACTTACACTCCTTTACACTCTGCGAGAGATAAAAATAACAACTCCAAAATGAAGATTATCTGCGTAGGCATGAACTATGCCGAACATAACAAGGAACTGAACCACAGCATCGGCGAAATCAGCGGCATCACAGTGCCGTCGGCCGAAAACCAGGTCATTGGCCAATGCCACCCGACGCTTTTCCTCAAACCCGACACGGCGCTGCTGCGTTCCGACTGGCCGTTCTACGTGCCCGACTTCAGCAACGAGGTGGAATACGAGACAGAGCTCGTGGTGCGCATCAACCGCCTCGGCAAGAGCATCCCCGAACGCTTCGCCTACCGCTACTACGACGAGGTGACGCTCGGCATCGACTTCACGTGCCGCGACCTGCAACGCCAGCTGAAGGCCAAGGGTCTGCCGTGGGAAATCTCGAAGGGCTTCGACAATTCGGCATTTTGCGGCCAATGGCTCAAGCTACGCGACCTCGGCATCGTGCGTAAGGGCGAGGGCGATGCGCCATCGGACAAGACCATCCAAGACCTCCACTTCGAGATGCAGCTGAACGGCGAGACGCGCCAAGTGGGTTGGACGGGCGACATGCTCCACACGGTCGATCAGATCATCGCCTATGCCTCGCGCTTCTACCTGCTGAAAATGGGCGACCTCATCTTCACTGGCACGCCGAAAGGCGTCGGCAAGGTGCACGAGGGCGACCTCATCACCGCACAGCTGGAGGGACGGCAGGTGCTGGAATGCAGGATCAGATGAAACGAAAATATTACAGCCCCTCCAAAATATCCAGAAATTCGCTTTTGGTGTAGGCTCCTTCAAGCCTCGTCTTGTCAAACACCATAATTTTCAAGCCGACGCAGAATCTCATCGGCCGACAACTGCATTTTGCAGAACGCAAACCAACGCTTTCCCAAATCCTTGAGAGACGCACCGATATGATAGACATCGTTGTCAATCAGCAGAAAACGGTCGTGCGAGTTCTGAAATTCATGCACTGAAATCGGACGATACTGCTGGTTGTGCCGTTCGATGTCGAGTCGGAAATTTGCCGTGATTACCTTCGTGTAGATGCAAGCCGAAACATTGTCCTGGCGCTTGTCTAGCATCTGCAAGACGGTGTCATCCACATAGTTGTCTATCAACACGATCCGACGTTTTGCGCTACGAATCAAATCGCTGACAAATTTATAGGCATCGAATATCTGTCCGTCGTAGAAGATTCCCTCAACCGGCGGCAACGACGTGCGCACAAAGAAGTCAATCTTGTTTTCCGTTTCCGCAACGCGATGTTCCAGCCGTTCAATGCGCTGATTGATGGAATAGCCCCGGAGTAGGTGGTCTCTGAGCACCTTTGTCGCCCATTGGCGGAACTGTGTGCCACGCAACGACTTTACGCGATAGCCGACAGAAATAATGACATCAAGGTTGTAGTACTGGACATGATATTTCTTTCCATCGGAGGCAGTTGTCAAGGAATCCTTGACTACTGAATTTCGTTCCAATTCCTTTTCCTTGAAGACGTTATTGATGTGAAGACTGATGTTCTGCTTGGTAGTTTCAAAAAGCATCGCCATCTGCTGCTGCGTGAGCCAGACGGTTTCGTCCTCGACGCGGACCTCGATTTTCACTGCCTCGTCGGGCTGATAGAGTATGATTTCGTTTTCGGCTATCATAAGTCGGTGGTTTACACGGCACTACGCGAGTATTTCTGCGGCCTTGGCCAATGATTCGACCTTACCGCAATCGACCCAACGGCAGCCATCAGGCAGTTCCACGCCACGGAAGTCGAGTTCGGAGCATCGGCCGAGATAGAAATCCATGATCGGGAACGGCACATCGTCGGCACGGAAGGTGTTCAAGTGTGCGGCCAATGCGGACGACACCACATGAATGCCCGAAAAAGCGCGTAGCAGTGCAGAACGTTCACCTTTCACCTCGCCCGTATGCACATTCATCCAACCACGTAGGCGCAGCTCATCGTCGAACATCAGATAGCGGCTTGTGGTGCGCTGGTTTATGGCCAATGTGGCATCCACGCCGCTCGAAATGTGACGGCAATAAATGGCTGCGAGGTCGGCATCGGACACAATATCGACGTTGTGAATCAAGACCGGCTCATCGGACGAGAACAATGGCATCGCCTTGCGCAACCCGCCGCCCGTATCAAGCAGCAAGGCTCGTTCGTCACTCACGCGGATGTCGAGTCCGAAATTGCCATTGGCCGACAAGAAATTGATAATCTGCTCGCCGAAGTGATGCACGTTGACCACTACGCGAGTAAATCCGGCGGCCTTGAGCTTCAACAGATTATGTTCGAGCAGTGGACGGCCGTTCACCTCGACCAGTGCTTTCGGCCGATTGTCGGTCAAAGGGCGCAGACGCGTGCCCAATCCGGCAGCAAAGACAAGTGCGTTCAACTTTAAAGGTGTTTATGGGGAGTGAAAAATGAGTGTAGAGACGCGCCATTGGCACGTCTCAGGAGTGAAAGGTACGACACCGAACTTGCACATTGAGCCTTATTTTTCTTCGGCCAATGCCGTCTCGCTGGTCGATGGCTTGTCGAAGTCCTTGCGGTGGAAGATGAAACTCTGGCCGAGGTATTTCTGCTTGACGAGCGGATTGCTGGCCAATTCCTCACTCGTGCCTTGAAACAGGATCTTGCCCTCGAACAGCAGGTAGGCGCGATCGACGATGGTCAGCGTCTCGTTGGCGTTGTGGTCGGTGATGAGAATGCCGATGTTCTTCTCCTTCAGCTTATAGACGATGTACTGGATATCCTCGACGGCAATCGGATCGACGCCGGCGAAGGGTTCGTCGAGCATGATGAACTTCGGCGAAATGGCCAGACAACGGGCAATCTCGACACGACGACGCTCGCCGCCGCTCAGACGGTCGCCCAGATTGCGGCGCACCTTCTGCAGACGGAACTCGGAGATGAGGCTTTCGAGCTTCTCCTGCTGCTGGTCGGGCGTGAGTGAAGTCATCTGGAGCGTGGCCAACAGGTTGTCCTCGACCGTCATCTTGCGATAGACGCTGGCCTCCTGTGGCAGATAGCCGATGCCGGCCTGTGCGCGCTTATAGACAGGAAATTTTGTGATTTCTTGGTCGTCGAGGAAGATGCGGCCTTCGTTGGGGACGACCAGGCCCGTTGTCATGTAGAAGGTTGTTGTCTTTCCGGCTCCGTTCGGGCCAAGCAGGCCGACGATTTCGCCCTGTTTGACGTCGATTGACACGTGGTTGGCCACAGTGCGCGGCCCATATCGCTTGACGAGGTTGTCGGTTCGCAGAACGCTCTTGTGCTCTTCCATATCGTAAAAATTTCGGCAAAGATAATCAAATTTTCCATGCCTTTGCGCATTTAGAACATTTTTGAGCGGAGGGGACCCGTTTTCGCCGGAAATGCACTATCTTTGCGGCCGACCTTTCACTACCGAAAATGTTTATAGCAAGTGCCATACAGACCCTTGGACGCTACATTCTGCTGATGCGGCGCGTCTTCTCCAAGCCCGACAACTGGACGATGTTCGGCCGCCAATTCGTGTCCGAGGCACAGAAGTTAGTCATCGACAGCATCGGCATCGTCTGCCTGATTTCGGTCTTCATCGGCGCGGTCTGCGTGCTGCAAATCGTGCTCAACATGGGCGATGCCATCCTGCCGCGCTACATCATCGGCTTCACTACGCGCGAAATCATGATGCTCGAATTCTCGTCGGCCGTCATGAGCCTGATTCTGGCGGGCAAGGTCGGGTCGAACATATCGTCGGAAATAGGCACGATGCGCATCACCGAACAGATTGACGCGCTGGAAATTATGGGCGTCAATTCGGCCAACTACATTATCCTGCCCAAAATCGCCGCGCTGGTCGTCTTCATGCCGATTCTCATCGTCCTGAGCATCAGCACAGGCCTGCTCGGTGCGTCGCTCGTGTCATGGATTACGGGCGAACCGGCTCCCGACGACTTCATCGACGGATTGCAGACCTTTTTCGACCCCTACCACATCTACTACAGCATCGAAAAAGGCTGGTTCTTCGCCTTCCTCATCGCCTCGATTGCCAGCTACTGCGGCTACAACGTGCACGGCGGCGCGCTTGAAGTCGGCAAGGCATCGACGCAGGCGGTCGTCACATCGTCGGTGCTGATTCTGATGGCCGACATCGTGCTGACGCAGCTGCTCTTATAAAAACGACCCCCTCCCGACCTCCCCGAGGGGAGGAGATTGGCCACGCAGACAGAAAGCAACTTGCGATTCATAATTTGTAACTTTACAAGCCCCTCCCCTCGGGGAGGTCGGGAGGGGGTCAAGCCTCAGAGTTTTTTTCAATGATTACCGTCAAAAATCTGAACAAATCGTTTGAAGGGCAGCAGGTGCTTCACGACATCAACTGCCAGTTCCGGCCCGGACAGAACAACCTCATCATCGGTCTGTCGGGGTCGGGCAAGACCGTGCTGCTCAAATGTCTCATCGGCCTGCTGCAACCCGACAGCGGCGAAATCCTCTACGAAGACCGCAACATCCTCACGCTATCGGCCAATGAGATGAAGCGCGCGCGGCAGGAAATCGGCGTGCTGTTCCAGGGCTCGGCGCTGTTCGACTCGATGAACGTGGCCAACAATGTGGCCTTCCCGCTCCGGATGTTCGGCGATATGGCCGACAGCGAAATCGACGACCGCGTGCAGTTCTGCCTGAACCGCGTGGGGCTGAAGGATGCATTGGCAAAGATGCCCAGCGAACTCTCCGGCGGAATGCAGAAGCGCGTCGCCATCGCCCGCGCCATCGCCCTCAACCCGAAGTACCTCTTCTGCGACGAACCGAACTCCGGCCTCGACCCGCAGACCTCGATCCGCATCGACCAGCTCATCGACGACATCACCAAGGAGTACAACATCACGACCATCGTCAACACGCACGACATGAACTCCGTGCTCGGCATCGGCGACCACATCACCTACCTCTACCAGGGCCGCATCGAGTGGACGGGCACCAAAGACGACATCCTACAGACCCCATGCCAGCCGCTACGCGACTTCCTCTTCTCGTCGCCCATTCTGAAGAAGTTCCAGCAATAGACAACAATCCCGAAAATTGCCGCAATGACAACTTTCGGGATTATTTTTTTGGTTATGGCCGATGGGGACTTACGAAGCGAAATCCTTCAAGGAAAGTTCTAAAAATCAAGAATTAGAGAATTTTAGAATTTCTAATTTATTGAGAATGAGAATTGTTGAGAATTTGAGACTTCATTTCAATCAATTTTTAGAAATCACCTTTTAATATTTTACGGCGCAAAGAATGTCAAAATCGTCCCTATTCATCGGAAGAGAGAGCAATTTGGTGAATTACGCTTTAGAGCTTCATATTCCAAGCGGGCCCGTTCCTTTTCCTCTTCCGACACGGGCGTCGGATGTTCCATGTGCCAACGAAAACGTTCAGCATCCTTGCCCGTCAGAACGGGCGTATCTTTGATTGGTCGTGCCATAGCTATTGATTTTTAATATTTTACGGCGCAAAGTTACAACTCATCCGGCAAAAATCCAAAACATTGAACGGAAGAGCACAATTTCTGCACCTATCCTGACAACTTTCGGGATTATTTTTTTGGTTATGGCCGATGGGATTTACGGCACACGCACCGCGCGGACGGATAATCCATTACAGCGATTCATATAATCTCCTTGCACACCTTCCGAACTGAAACTTCTGCCCAGTGCAAGGTACGAAGGAATTGGAACGAATCCAGCAGGAGCGATAGACGAAGACAAATAGTTGCCGGTCGCATCTGAATCAAAAGCATCGCCACTGCGAACACCTGCTGCAGGCAGGAAAATGCTATTCCCATTGGTCTTGCTCGTAATCAATAGGCCATACACACCATTAACGGTTATCATTTCATACGTGGTGTAGTCACTGCTAAAGAGGGCAGTCCACTCCTCGTTGGTCGGCATTCTCCAATTTCCGCCCCAGTTGGCATGAGCTGCATCATCGGACAACTCAAGTGTAGTGACATTATCAACAGTACCTTCCGATGCATTTACACAATATTTTGTCAAAGTTGTTGAAGTTCCTCCGCACAACGTGTAGGTTGTCCAGTCGAACGTGGTCTTGCCATCGTCATAGCCCGTCGTCTCGCCCCAGGCGTAGTAATTGCCGTAGCCTTCTGGCTTGCTTGCGCCGACATTGCACGTTGCCCAAAGCAGGCCGCTGGGCAAGCCCAAATCGACAAAAGGATGTCCATCATAGTTGTAATACCACGTGACGCCGCTGCCCCTAAGGCGATCGTCATCGATGGTCATATTATCTCGATCCGCTTCCGTGCCCGTATAGTAAACGGTGATGAGGCCGCTATTATAAAACGCATAACTGCCGATGCTCGTCACGCTGCTCGGAATCTCGATGGTCGTCAGATAGGAGCAGCCAGAGAACGCCTCGTCGCCGATGCTCGTCACACCGCTCGGAATCGTAATGCTCGTCAGGCTTGAGCAGTATTCGAACGCAGCTTGGCCGATGCTCGTCACGCTGCTCGGAATCGTGATGCTCGTCAGACCCGTGCAGCGAAAGAACGCCATAAAGCTGATGCTCGTCACGCCGCTCGGAATCTCGATGCTCGTCAGGCTTGAGCAGTCTCTGAACGCCGAAGAGCCGATGCTCGTCACACCGCTCGGAATCGTGATGCTCGTCAGCACCCTGCAGAGTTGGAACGCAGAGTTGCCGATGCTCGTCACGCTGCTCGGAATCTCGATGCTTTTCAGACCATAGCAACCATTGAACGCACCGCTGCCGATGCTCGTCACACCGCTCGGAATCGTGATGCTCGTCAGTCCTGTGCAGCCATGGAACGCAGATTTGCCGATGCTCGTCACACCGCTCGGAATAACCGTATTCTGGCACCCTGCAATCAATGTATTGGATGCCGTCTCAATTATGGCATTGCAATTGTTTCTGCTGTCATACACGCTGTTACCAGATGCCACAACGATGCTCGTCAAACCTGAACAACTAAGGAACGCACCCTCGCCGATGATCGTCACGCTGCTCGGAATCTCGATG
>DFJU01000086.1 GCA_002373755.1 Bacteroidales bacterium UBA3663
CCTGCAAAATGAGCTATACGCCCCATATTGATTGGTGTAATGTCACAAAGTTCTTCGAGCCGGATGCCATCCGTGAATTGGTGGGACTGATGCCCGGCAAAAGAGACAAGAGAATGTTGCTGGACATGATTGAACGGCACCGGGGGCCGTTTGACTCTCTGCTGTACGGTGATGATATGCCGTCCTTCCTCCAATCCTTTTATGCGGAGAT
The DNA here is from genome assembly GCA_002373755.1 of Bacteroidales bacterium UBA3663. GTDB lineage: Bacteria > Bacteroidota > Bacteroidia > Bacteroidales > UBA3663 > Liminaster. The sequence continues at coordinate 212 of DFJU01000086.1, forward strand.
TGACGCGATGTCCGACGATGCGGCCAATGTGCTTTCAACGCACCCCTCTGTCGGTTCGTCTGTGCCTGTGCAAAGGCAATCGTGTGGACAGGAGGATTGTCTTGCAATAGGGGACATAGTCTATTGGGCAGAAAACTACACTTCATCGGCACAAGAAGCCCAGACAATACAACGGATGCTTTACCACGTGACAAGTGGCAAGATGTCTTCGGAGGTGCTTGAAAAGGTGGGAAACATCGGCCAACGGTTCTGCGTCCCTGTCGGGTCAAGCATAAAAATCGGTAAAATCGAGAATCGGTACGGCCGCGACAGCTGTCATTTTGGCTATGGCAGTACACAAAATGGTAGTGTGGGCTGTTTTTAATGATTGCACAACCAGAGTGGGTGCTCAAAATTCTTTGACCATTATTTTCAATCATTTGGATGCAGATTTCGGTCTTGGACGATGGTGCAATGTCACATTATGCCTGAAGTCAGGACCGGAAGATGCGTCCAGCAATGAAAAGGATAGTTTTTTGATAACAATTCAGCGAATAAATGTTAAGGAGTGCCCTATCGGGCAGAAATCCTACAAATCAAGCCAAATCTGACATTTTTATTTATCGACATTGATATATGTTTGATTTTGTAAAGATTTGAAAGATTTTTCGCCGTAGTCGGCTCAAAAAAATGAATTGCTGAATAGCTGCGTTTTTTGGGAAGCCTACATGATATTATAAAATAATTTTGAACAACTACTTATATCTTATGTCTGGAATAATAAACAAATACGAACCGGGTAGCTGCGTGTTTCAGGCTGGCAGTTCGCAGAATGGCGACGTAAACATGTCAAACTGCACAATCAATCAAGGCATTAAGCCCAATGGACATGGTGCTGGCGCGGCAGGAGAATCGGCCGGCGTTGGCAGCCCCTTGCACCTCAGCGGGCGGAAGGGGACGAAAATCGACTTCATCCGTGTGATGAATGCGTGGTACGAGTGCGGTAAGGTGGAGTGCGACAATGGAGCCCGCCCAACCAAGCAGGAGTTCTTTGAATGGGTCGGCCGTGTGTTCAACATCGACCTGAGCGACTACGACAAGGACCTCTCCAATTCCATGTCCAGCAGCGTGTCGGACGAGAAGCAGACCCGCATCTTTGACGAACTCAAGGCCAGGCATCAGGCTATCTACGACAGCAAATGACGTGTTGATGAACGAAAACGAAATTGTATAAGCCATTTTCGTTCGCATTTTGGCGTATAATGGAATGGCATCTTTGCCTCTGAACTGAAAAAAGGGTATATTTGCAACTGTTTGTAGAATCTCCGTAAAACAACGGCTATGTCTGATTTCAACGAAAACACTCGAGTTCAAGTGCCGGCAGCACTCCATCTGTGCAAGCTGGGCTATACATATCTTGACAAGATAGAGTCTCTTGACGCATCGACGAACATAATTGCCGATGTGTTTCAAGAGTCCGTCAAGAGGCTGAATCCGGGCATTCCCGAGTCGGAGGTTTCCATTCTGCTTTCCAAGATTGTCAGCATTGCAAACAATGATGACCTCGGAAGAGAATTCTATCAACTGCTGTCTGCTAACAGCGGCATCAAACTCATTGACTTTGACAATCCTGGCAACAATGTCTGGCATGTCACCACAGAGCTCCCTTGTGAAAATCCGGATACTGACGACAATTTTCGTCCCGACATCACCTGCTTTGTCAACGGCTTGCCATTGGCCTTCATCGAAGTGAAGAAACCCAATAACCATGAGGGAATCCTGGCCGAGCGCGAACGCATCAACAGGCGCATGGAAAAGAGCTGTTTCCGTCGCTTCTTCAACCTCACGCAGCTGATGATCTTCTCCAACAACCAGGAGTACGACAACGAAAACCGCGTCCCCATCCAGGGTGCGTTCTATTGCTGTTCGGCCAAGGGAAAGGCATTCTTCAATGTGTTCAGGGAGGAAGACCGGCGGTTCGTCAGCGACTATCCTTATGTTGAATTGTCCGACGACATGGAGAACCGGGTGCTGAAACACCGCAACTGCGTTGTCATCAAGAATTTGGAGGAATACCATACCAACAAACGTGTTGACACACCGACCAACCGTATTCTCACCTCAATGCTCAGTCGCGAGCGATTCCTGTTCCTGCTCCGCTATGGCATTGCGTATGTTGAGAAGAAAGTCGATCTAGAGGATGGCACCCAAGGCACGGTGTTGCAGAAACACATCATGCGCTATCAGCAATTATTTGCATCGTACGCCATCCGCAGGACACTTGACAAAGGGGTAAAAAGCGGTATCATCTGGCACACTCAGGGTAGTGGCAAGACGGCATTGGCCTATTATTCCGTAAGAAGTCTGACAGATTATTTCGCCAAAAGGAACACCGTCGCCAAATTCTATTTCATCGTTGACCGCATCGACCTGATGGAACAGGCGACAGACGAATTCGCCGCCCGAGGTCTGGTCGTACGTAATGCCAGGAGCCGCGATGAGTTGATGAGTGACATTGGCAATACGGCCATTACGGTCAATAGTGATGGCCGTCTGGAAATCATGGTCGTCAACATCCAGAAATTCAAGGAAGACAAGAGCAAGGTTCAGATTGACGGCAACTACAACACGCATCTTCAACGCATATTCTTCATCGACGAGGCTCATCGTGGCTACAATCCACAAGGCAGTTTCCTGGCCAATCTGCTTGAGGCCGACAAGGACGCCGTAAAGATCGCGTTGACAGGAACACCGCTCTTGAAAGAGGAGCGGGAGTCTTGGCGCGTGTTCGGCAAGTACATCCACACCTACTATTACGACAAGTCGATTGCCGACGGCTATACCCGCAAGTTGATGCGAGAACCCGTAGAAACCATCTACAAGGAGCGGATGGAGAAGATTCTTGACAAGTTGGCGGGTGACGTTCAGGTGCGGCGACGTGACATAGACAAAGACCAGATCTATGAACATGAGTCCTATCTGAATGCCTTGCTTGACTACATCATCAACGACTTCGCCCGTTTCCGTGTCGAGCAGGCCGACAACACTGTCGGTGCGATGATTGTCTGCAAGACCAATCCGCAGGCCCGAAAACTCTACCAGCTGTGGCAGGAACGTCTGGCGGCCGGAGATTTCAACAGTCACACACCCTCCATTACCCCAGTCAGTCCTTTGAGGATGGTGGCCAATGGCTCATCCATCGCCTATGGAGCCAAGCCGCTGACCGCCTCGCTCATCCTGCACGACGAGGGCGACAAGATGGAGCGCAAGGAATACATCGACGGCTTCAAGAAGCTGATGGATGTGGATGTCCTGATCGTCAACAAGATGTTGCTTACTGGCTTTGATGCTCCACGACTGAAGAAACTGTACCTCGGCCGTTCTCTCGACGGACACGACCTGCTTCAGGCCCTCACCCGTGTTAACCGCCCATACAAGGATTTCAGATATGGCTATGTAGTGGACTTTGTAAACATCAAAGAAAACTTTGATGCGACCAATGACAGATATCTGCGGGAACTGAACCGCACTTCCGACGAAGATGTACCCGATGAATTGCCCATCGGTGAGGTCGTCATGGTTGACA
>DFJU01000038.1:0-23218 GCA_002373755.1 Bacteroidales bacterium UBA3663
CATCCCAACTGGAGCATGGGCGCCAAAATCACCATCGACAGCGCCACGATGATGAACAAGGGCTTTGAGATGATTGAGGCCCAGTGGCTCTTCGGCGTGCCGCACGACCGCATTGAAATTGTGGTGCATCCGCAAAGCATTGTGCACTCGATGGTGCAGTTTGTCGACGGCTCGGTCAAGGCTCAGCTCGGTTTGCCCGATATGCACCTGCCCATCCGCTATGCGCTGGGGCTGCCCGGCGGGCGCCTGGCCACCGACGGCTACAAGATGACCGTCGACGATTATGCCTCGCTCACCTTTGAGCGGCCCGACTTCGACAAATTCCCGCTGCTGCGCACTGCCTATGCAGCCGCCGAGGCGGGCGGCAACGCCCCGTGTGTGATGAATGCCGCCAACGAGATTGCCGTGGCCGCTTTCCTGGCCGACAGGATCTCTTTCACCCAAATTCACGAGATTATCGAAAAAACCATGGCTTGGGCACCGCGCATCGAAGCTCCCGGCTACGACGACTATGTGGCGTCGAATGCCGAGTCGCGCCGTTATGCCCAGTCGCTTGTCAATCAATTTGTTTAAGAAATGAGTAGCACATTCTGGCTGAAAGCCTTCGAAATGATTTTGGCCCTGGGCCTGCTGGTGGTCGTGCATGAGTTCGGACATTATTCGTTCTCGCGGCTGTTTGGCGTGTGGGTCGAGAAATTTTACCTCTTTTTCAATCCCTGGTTCACCATTGCCAAGTGGAAACCCCGTGCCAAGACCGACGCCGACGGCAACGAGGTGAAAACCTCGTGGCGGGCCACCGAGTACGGTGTGGGCTGGCTGCCCCTGGGCGGATATTGCAAGATTGCCGGCATGATCGACGAGTCGATGGACACCGAGCAGATGCGTCAGCCTGCCAAGCCCTACGAGTTCCGCGCCAAGCCCGCGTGGCAGCGCCTGTTCATCATGGTGGGCGGTGTGCTGTTCAACTTCCTGATGGCCATCGCCATCTACACGGGCATCGTCTACACCTACGGCGAGATGTTCATCAACTACACCGATGCCACCGAGGGCATGATTTACTGCGACAGTGCCCATCAGATTGGCTTCCAGGACGGCGACATCCCCCTGGCGGTCGACGGCAAGGCGCTCACCTATTACCGTCCCGAGGACATCCAGACCATCATCATGGGGCACCGGGTGACCGTGCTGCGCAATCACCGCGACACGGTGGCCATCACCATTCCGCCAGGCTATCTGGAGGCTGCCAACAAGGATGCCGAGGCGCATCAGCCCTTCATGGACATCCGCCTGCCGGTAGTGGTGGCGCAGACGCAGCCACGCATGGGAGCCGAGGCGGCCGGAATACTGCCCGGCGACCGCATGCTCAAGGTGGCCGCCGACACCACGCCGGGCTACGACCAGTTCACCGCGGCCCTGCTCAAGCACAAGGGCACTGTGGTGCCCATGGTGGTGCAGCGTGCCGACAGCCTGCTCACCATTAACGCCCGAATCGACGAAGACGGCAAGCTGGGCATCCTGCTCACGCAGCCCACCAAGGTCTACAACGTGGTGGTGAAGCACTACAACATCTTCCAGTCGGTGCCCCGCGGCATCCAGATGGGATGGGACAAACTCGTGGCCTACGTCAAGCAGCTCAAGGTCATCTTCACTCCCGAGGGTGCCAAGAGCCTGGGCGGCTTCGGTGCCATCGGCAGCATCTTCCCCGACACGTGGAACTGGCTCGACTTCTGGAGCATCACAGCCTTCCTGAGCGTGATTCTCGCCGTGATGAACATCCTGCCCATCCCGGCGCTCGACGGCGGCCATGTGCTGTTCCTTCTGTGGGAAATCATCACCGGCCGCCAGCCCAGCGACAAGTTCCTCGAGCACGCCCAGATGGTGGGCATGGCTCTGCTGCTGGCCCTGCTGCTTTTTGCCAACGGCAACGACATCTACCGCTATTTCTTTAAATGACTTTCCGCGTTATGGCTACTTATAAAACCATCACTTTGCGCCGCGGCAAGGAGGAATCGCTCCAGCGCTTCCACCCCTGGGTGTTCTCGGGCGCTATCGACCATGCCGACCCCGCCATCGAAGAGGGCGACCTGGTCACCGTCTACACCCACGACGGCACGCTCGTGGGCAACGGCCACTATCAGATAGGCAGCATCGCCGTGCGCATGCTCACTTTCGACGACACGCCCGTCGACGACGATTTCTACGCCGCACGCCTTGCCCGGGCCTTCGCCGTGCGCCAGGCGCTGCAACTCATCCGCCCCGACAACAACGCCTTCCGCCTGGTGCATGGCGAGGGCGACTTCCTGCCGGGCCTTGTGGTCGACATCTACGGCCACACCGCCGTGCTGCAGGCCCACTCGCCGGGCATGCACTTTGCCCGCGCCGCCATCGCCCGCGCACTCACCGCTCTGCCGGACGGCTTGGTGCAGAACGTTTACTACAAGAGTGAGACCACACTGCCCTTCAAGGCCCAGCTCGACCCGCAGAACGACTACATCATAGGCAGCTACGACACCGACATCGCCATGGAGAACGGCCTGCGATTCCACGTCGACTGGCTCAAGGGCCAGAAGACCGGATTCTTCGTCGACCAGCGCGAGAACCGCGCTCTGCTCGAGCGTTACGCCCGTGGCCGCCGCGTGCTCAACATGTTTTGCTACACCGGCGGATTTTCCTTCTACGCCATGCGGGGCGGGGCAGTGGCCGTTCATTCGGTCGACAGCAGTGCCAAGGCCATCCGCCTCACCGATGCCAACGTGGAGTTGAACTTCCCCGGCGACCCGCGCCACACTTCCAGTGCCGACGACGCTTTCCGCTTCCTCGATGCCATGCCCGCCGCGGCCTACGACCTCATCATCCTCGACCCGCCGGCCTTCGCCAAGCACAAGAACGTCCTGCGCAATGCCCTACGCGGCTATCAGCGCCTAAATGCCAAGGCTCTGGAGAAGATTCGTCCGGGCGGCATCCTCTTCACCTTCTCATGCAGTCAGGTGGTCACTAAGGACGACTTCCGTTGCGCCGTCTTCTCGGCCGCAGCCCAGACGGGACGCCGCGTGCGCATCCTCCATCAGTTGCACCAACCTGCCGACCACCCTATCAATATCTACCACCCCGAGGGCGAGTACCTGAAGGGATTGGTGCTGTATGTCGAGTAAGACTATTAGGAGTTAACGGGAGTTATCGCTTCGCGTGGGGAGTTAACAGCCTAAGGCTGAGGAGTTAACGGACAAATGTTGAAGCATGCCGACATCCATGTTGTTAATAGACATCTTCAAGAACCAGTTCGGTAACACCCATAGAATTCTTGCGAGAGAAATAACAAACGTCCGTTAACTCCGGCTAACTCCTGTTAACTCCCATTAAATCCTAAAATAAACCTCATAACCTCAAAACCTTACACAAAATAAAATAAAATCCGGTTTCCTCCGTTCTATATTGAATTATCCGCAAAACGACGAACAATGAACATCATCGTAGCAGCATCCGAAAACAACGTCATCGGCAACAAGGGCACGATGCCTTGGCACCTGTCGGCCGACCTCAAATATTTCAAGCAGACCACCATGGGCCACGCCGTCATCATGGGGCGGAAGACGTTCCAGAGCATCGGCCGTGCACTGCCCGGAAGGCGCAACATCGTCATCACCCGTCAGCCGGATTTCGTGGCACCCGAAGGCGTCGAGGTGTTCGGTTCGTTGGCCGATGCCATTGCAGCCGCACCCGATGACGCGTTCGTGATTGGCGGCGGCGAAATCTACAATCAGGCGTGGGCGTTGGCCGATGCCTATTACGTCACGCGCGTCCACACGACGATTGCCGAGTTCGACACGACGATTCCGCCCGTGCCCGCCGGTTGCGAGCTGATCAAGAGCGAATCGGTGTCGGCCGATGAAAAAAACGACTTCGACGTGACGTTCGAGGTGTGGAAGCGAGTGAAGAAATAAGAATTAAGAAACAAGAGTCAAGGGTTGTGAGCCATTCAGCAAAAGATTTTCTGGCCTATGCCGTCTGCTATGCCATCTGGCCGTTTTCCTATCTCATGCCGAGGTCGGAGCGCATTTTGGCATTCGGTGCTATGCGCGGTGCCTTTTCCGACAATCCGAAGTACCTTTTCCTCTGGGCGGCGCAACACCTGCCCGGACGCAAGGTGGTTTGGCTTTCGGCCGATGCCGCAGCTGTCCGCGAAGTGCGCTCAATCGGCTTTGAGGCATATCGGATTCCGTCGCTACGCGGTTTTTGGTATGCCTTGCGCGCTGGCTATTGGTTCATCAACTGCTACACGTCCGACATCCTCTTCTGCCTTGCCGGACGAACTCGCGTAGTGAACCTGTGGCATGGCGTTGGCTGCAAGCAGATCGAGTTCGGCATCACGCAAGGGGTGTTGGCCAAGCGCTACGTCGATCGTGACTTCTGGGAGTGCTTCTACCATCCCGCCTGTTTCCGTCGGCCGGACTGGTTCCTCTCGACGAGCGATTTCTTCGACGGGCATTTCTCTCGCGCGTTCCGCATCGGCCGCGAACGTTGCATCCGTGCCGGCTATCCGCGCAATATGTTCTTGACGGCCGATGTCGCATCGGCCACAGACTTCGTGCAACGGTTCACGCATGGCGGCGAGACGGAACTCGTCGAGCGCATAAAGCCGTTTGCCAAGGTCTTCCTCTATATGCCGACGTGGCGCGAGTCGCAGCGCGACAGTTTCACCAGCGGATTCGACCTGCCGCGCCTCAACGAATGTCTGCGCGAACAGAATGCCGTCGCCCTGATGAAGCCGCATCCGAACACGCGGGTCGATGCATCGGCCACCTTCTCGAACCTGTTTTTTGTGCCGTCGGCCATCGACATCTACAGCATTCTGCCCTTCACCGACGTGCTCATAACCGACTATTCGGGCATTCTCTACGACTATCTGCTCATGCCGGGCAAGGACGTCATCCTTTACTTCTACGACTACGACGAGTATGTGGCCGACCGCGAACTGTGCCAGCCCATCCGTGGCAATGTGGCGGGCCGCGAGGTCACGACGTTCGATGCGCTTATCGACTGCATCCGCACTGGCAACTACGCGATGGACGAGGCCGAACGGGCCCGTATCGTGAGCAAATTCTGGTCGGACACCGACGCTGCGACATCGGCCGAGACCATCATGAAAGCGTTGAACCTTGTTGAAAAACCGTGAATTATGCGACCTCTGACCACCTACCTCAAAATCCTCCGCACCAAGGGCCTGCGCTACTCCATTCAGGAGGGGTGGCGCGCCGTGTGGCCGCTGTGGTTCACGACCGACAAGGCTGTCAAGGACATTATCCACCAGCAGCGCACGTGTGCCATGCTGCGACGCAAATATCTGCGCTACGCGACTGATTTCGATGAGGTTACGGCCGATGCCACAGTGCCGCGCATCATCTGGATCTGCTGGTTGCAGGGCTTGGCCGATGCGCCTGCCATCGTACAGCGATGCGTCAAGTCGGTGCGCGACAATTGTCCGACGTTTGAGGTGCGCATCCTCACCGATGGGAACATGCTCGACTACGTGGACATTCCGGCCGACATCATCGCGCGCTGGCGCAGCGGACGGATGCCATTCGCCCACTTCAGCGACATCCTGCGCGTATCGCTGCTGGCACAACATGGCGGCATCTGGATGGATGCGACCGTGCTGATGACAGGCCCGATGCCCGACTACGTGACCCAGGGGCCGCTCTTCATGTTCCGCTCGTCGTGGCTTGATGCCAGTCCGCACGTGGGCAGCAACTGGATGCTTGCGGCATCGGCCAACCACCCCGTGATGCGCAACATGCGCGCCGTGCTCATCGAATATTGGCGTCACGAGGGCTACCTGCGCGACTACCTCATCTTCCACGACCTGCTCGCCGTGATGTACGCCGGCCACGCACAGACGCGCCGCTGCATCGACGCCATGCCCTACGTCTGCAACGCCGACCCGCACACGCTCGTCAACCGCCTGTTCGAGCCGTGGAGCGAGGCACTCTGGAGCGATGTCTGCCGCGTGTCGGCCATCCACAAACTGTCGTACAAGCTCGACCCGCAAAAGACCGCCAACGCCGTCGGGACGCTCTACAACCACATTCTTGGCCAATGAAAATCAGCATCGTCATCTGCACCTACAACCGTGCACAGTACATCGGACACACCCTCGATTGTCTTGCGGCCAATGCCATAGACGGCATCGGCGAGGTGCTCCTCATCGACAACAACAGCACCGATGCCACGGCCGACATCTGCCGCCGCTTTGCCGAGTCGCATCCGTCGTTCCCGTTTCGCTACGTGGTCGAGACGGCGCAGGGGTTGTCGCACGCGCGTAACCGAGGTCTGGCCGAGGCCGCAGGCGAGTGGGTCGTGTTTCTGGACGACGATGCCTTCGTCACGGCCGACTACGTTGCCCGGCTGTCGGGTCACATCGGCCGTCAACCCGCGATGGATGCCTTCGGAGGCCGCATCGACCCACTTTACGAGAGCGGCGCTGAGCCGGCGTGGATGTCGCCGTGGGCCTATTCGTGGGTGTCGGCCATCAATCTGGGCGATGCCGTCCGGCCGATGCAGGGCAAGACGTTCCCGATCGGTGCCAATATGGGTGTGCGCCGCGACCTGGCATTGGCCGTGGGCGGATTCAACACGCAGCTGGGACGCAGCGGCAAGAACACGATGGCCGGCGAGGAGAAGGACTTCTTCAACCGCATCCGCGAGCGTGGCGGCCGGATTCTTTACCTGCCCGACGTGCGCGTCCAGCACTGCATTCCACCATCGCGCACCTCGCTCGACTTCATCGCGCGGCTGGGTGACGGAGTGGGCGCAAGCGAACGTTATCGGACGAAAAACATCGGCCAATGCGCCTATTTCAAGCGGTTGGCGGCCGAGGGCGTCAAGTGGGCTGCCACGTGCCTTTTGTGGCTGCGCTACGCGATTGTCGGCCAACGGATTAAGGGCACGGCGCTCGTGAAGTTCCGCTGGCACGTGACGAAAGCGTTGGCCCCACCCCCGACCCCTCCACAAGGGAGGGGCGTGGAATGAATCGGTAGACAAGAAGCATCGGAAAAAAAAATCAAGAATTTGAGAATGAATATTGACATAAATATGTAATCACTCCCTTCCCCTATACAACGGGGTCCTCGCAGCGAATAGAAAGATTGATAATCTTTCAGCGAGAAGACGAAGCTTTAGCTGAGGGGCAGGGTTGGGGTTAGGGTCTTAATCTTTACACAAAATGAACTATCTGAAAAAACTGTGGCCATATCTGTTGGCCTTGGGCGTGTTCGTTGTGGTGTCGTGCATCTACATGTCGCCCGAACTTGACGGAAAAATCATTGCTACGAGCGACGGTGTGCAGGGACGCGGCGCTTGCAAGGAGAGTTGGGATTTCTTGGCCGAAAATGGCCGCTCGGCTTTCTGGACGGGTTCGATGTTCTCGGGCATGCCGACATATCAGGTGGGCGGCAACCGATTCATGGCCGACACCTTCATCGGCCCCATCAAGCGCACGTTGCAGCATGGCCACGAGAGTCCGCTCTTCATCGTGCTGCTCTATTGCGTGGCATTTTTCACATTGTTGCGTTCGATGAAGGTTGACCGATGGCTCGCGATTGTCGGCGCATTGGCCACGGCTTTCTCCAGCTATTTCTTCATCATCATCGCAGCCAGCCACAACGGCAAGACCTCCACTTTGGCGCTGATGTCGGTTGCATTGGCCGGCATGTACCTCATCTTCCACGGCCATCGCAAGACGGGCGCCGTGCTCTCGCTGCTGGGCACGATGGCGGGCTTCTATCCGCATCCGCAGATGGCATATTACGTCTGCTTCATCTTCTCGGCGTTCGGTGCGGCCGAGCTGTATCTGGCCATCGTCGGCAAAGAGGTCAAGAAGTTCTGCCTCAACGCGTTGCTGGCTCTGGCTACGTTGGGCATCGGCATCGGAACCGGCACGGCTGCCACTTTCGCTAACCTCGAATATGCTAAAGAGACGATGCGCGGCGGACACAGCGACCTTGTGAAATCGACCGATGCCACTAACCGCACCGAGGGTCTTGACCTCGACTACGCGACTGCGTGGAGCTACGGCATCGACGAGTGCTGGACGTTCCTCATCCCGAACTACATGGGCGGCTCGTCGAACTATCCGGTGGGCAGCGACAGCGAGCTTTGCCAGTCGATGGTGAAGAAAGGCGTGCCGCGCAGTTCCGCACAGCAGTTCTGCCAGAGTGCGCCGATGTATTGGGGCCCGCAGCCGTTCACCTCAGGTCCGGTCTATATGGGTGCAGTGGTCTGTCTGCTGTTCCTGTTGGGTCTGATGGTCGTGAAGGGGCCTTACAAGTGGGCGCTGTTGGCCGTCACTGTGGTCAGCATCTGCCTGAGCTGGGGCAACCATTGGATGTGGTTCACGCGACTGTGGTTCGAGCATGTGCCGATGTACAACAAGTTCCGCGCCGTGTCGTCGATCCTCGTCATCGCCGAAATCACCATGCCGCTGCTCGGATTCCTTGCGCTACGCGAGTTGGTCGATGCCAAGAAGCGGGCATTGGCCGACGAACTGAAGCTGATGGGCAACCGCATACTGCTGTCGGGCGGCGCACTTGTGGTGTTGCTCGTCATCGCATTGGCCACGACCTCCGGATTCTCGGCTGCGAGCGATGCGCAGATGCCCGAATGGCTTGTGCCGATGTTGACCGATGCGCGCGAGGCCCTGTTCAAGTCCGATGTGTGGCGTTCGATGGGCTTCGTCGTGGCCGCTACGTGCCTGCTGTGGTGCTACGTGAGCAGCGCGAAGTTCCGCAGCACGGCGGTGTTGGCCGTCGCATTGGGCGTGCTGGTGTTGGCCGACATGTGGCCTGTTGACAAGCGATTCATGAACGATGCGACATTCACGGCCGGCAATTCGTTCGAGCGCGCCTTCAAGGAGAAGGCGTGGGAGAAGCAGCTCATCGCGCAGGACAAAGATCCGCACTACCGCGTGTTCAACCTCACCGTCAGCCCGTTCAACGATGCCACGACGAGCTATCGCATGAAGAGCATCGGCGGCTATTCGGCTGCAAAGCTGCGTCGCTATCAGGACATCATCGAGCAGCACTTGGCCAAGATGCACCAGCCCGTCATCGACATGCTGAACACCAAATATTTCATCGTGCCCGACAATGCCAACGGCAATGCGCCCGTCGTGCAGCGCAATCCGGGTGCGATGGGCAATGCGTGGTTCGTGCGCGATGTGAAGGTGGTCGATACACCGAATGCCGAGTGCGACGGTTTGATTCAGGTCGATTTGCACAAGACGGCCATCGTCGGCCAGGACTTCGCGCAATATGCCATCGGACATAACGCCGATTCGACGGCCTCAGTGCGTCTCACCAGCTACGCGGCCGACTGCCTCGAATATGAGGCACAGAATGCTGAGAAGGCGACGCTCGTCTTCAGCGAGGTCTATTATCCGTACGGCTGGAAGGCCTATGTCGATGACAAGGAGACCGACATCTTCCGTGCCAACTACCTGCTGCGCGCCATCAACGTCGAACCCGGCCATCACCGCATCCGCATGGAGTTCCGCCCCGACAGCGTGGCCAAAGGCAACACACTTTCGATGGTGTTCGTCGTGCTGATGTACGGCATAATCCTGTTCTGCATCGGCAAAGGCGTGCGCGATGAGTTAAGAGAGAAGAAATAAGAGTGAAGAGTGAAATCTCTCGCTCTAAGTGAAGAGAATGGCTCGCAGAGTGTAAGGAAGTGAAATGAAGTTCTTTTTTTTGTACGTGATACTGGTAAAAGAACTCATTTACACTCACTTACACTCTGCGAGAGATAATAATACACTCAATGGGTAACAAAATTAAATATTCGCTCATCGTTCCCGTCTTCAACCGTCCCGACGAGGTGGCTGAACTGCTTGAAAGCCTGCTCAAACAACAGCGCGACGACTTCGAGGTCATCCTTGTGGAAGATGGTTCGACGGTGCCTTGCCGAGGTGTGGCCGATGCCTTTGCCGACCGTCTGCCGGTGCGCTACTACGCGAAATCCAATTCCGGACCCGGACAGAGCCGCAACTACGGTGCCGAGCGCGCTGAGGGCGAATATCTCATCATCCTCGACAGCGATGTGGTCGTGCCCGAAGGATTCCTGTCGGCCATCGACCGTGAACTTGCCGATGCTCCGGCCGATGCCTTCGGTGGCCCCGATCGCGCGCATCCGTCGTTCACGCCCATCCAGAAGGCCATCAACTATTCGATGACGTCGTTTTTCACCACGGGCGGCATCCGTGGCGGCAAGAAGAAGCTCGACAAGTTCTTCCCGCGCTCGTTCAACATGGGCATCCGCGCCGAGGTCTATCGTCAGTTGGGCGGTTTTTCGCCGATGCGTTTTGGCGAAGACATCGATTTCTCCTACCGCATTGTCGAGGCCGGCTTCACTACGCGACTTTTCCCCGATGCGTGGGTGTGGCACAAGCGCCGCGCCGACTTCCGCAAGTTCTACCGACAGGTCTATAACAGCGGCATAGCGCGCATCAACCTCAGCAAGCGGCATCCTGGCACGTTGAAACTGGTGCATCTGCTGCCGATGATGTTCACCGTGGGCGTGCTGTTGCTTGCGGTATTGGCCTTCGTCGCGTTGGTCTTCATCGCCGTCGGCTCGGTGTCGGACGCGTGCCGGAGTCATTGCTGCCGTTGCTGCAACATGGGTCATGTGATGGCCTGCATGGGCGTGCTGCTGCTCGTCGTGTCGCTCGTTCCGATTGCGCTCTATTCGCTGCTCATTTTCGTCGATTCGTCGGTCAAGAACCGCAGCATGCACGTCGGCCTGCTCTCCGTGCCGGCCGCCTTCACTCAGCTGATGGGCTACGGCTTCGGCTTCATCGATGCATGGTGGCGCCGTTGTGTGCGCGGAAAAGACGAATTTCAGGCGTTCGCGAAGAATTTCTATAAGTAGTTGAACCCCAATGCACTAAAAAAACTCGCAACCACATTCTTGAATGAAGCGGTTGCGAGTTTTTTTGTGTCCGTATGGCATCGGCCACAATTATGATTTGAAATGCAGCTTGCGGTTCATGCGTTGCACGCGGCTCCACACCGAGGCATGGTTGCGGGTGAATGGGCGGATGAAAGTCACGTAGAAGCGCTCGGCCAGACCGGCAGGCGACCAACGGTAGGTGCGCACCAGTTTTCGGCGGATCTTCAGCTGCTTGAGTGCCCAATAGTCGCGCGAGAAACGTCGGGCATCGAGCGGCGTCTGGTCGAAGATGTGGCACAGGAACGCCTCGACATCGGCCATTGTGCGTTCGACGAGCTGCGGGTCGCGTAGTGCCGGTGTGCTGACCATCTTCAGCCACATGGAATCGTCGTTGTCAATCTGCCGGATGCGGTCGATGACCTCGTCCCAGCTGGCAAAGTCGTGGCAGTTGACGAAGGCGTCGGGGTTGAACACGTCGGCCACAAGCGGGTCGCCCCAATAGATGGGCACGGTCTGCGCCGCGAACGACTGGGCAAGTTTCTCGGTCGTGTAGCCTGGGTGCGAGGTGTTCTCGAAGGCAATGGAGAACTTGTGACGGCTCTGGAACTCGAGCTTGTCGGCCACCGGTCCGCCCACGTTGTTGCGCCATCGGCCGCCGGAATTGACGGTTTTGTAGCGCGACAGCAGGTCGAAAAACGTCTCGCGTTCGGCCGAACTGTTGGCATTGGACACGACAAAGCTGCAGAAACCGCTCTTTTCGGCCAACGACGGCTGTTCGTGCTTGTGGAGCATCGGCTGGGTGTCCTGCGGATACATCACCCAAAGCGGAAAACGCAGGTAACGGTCGCCGAACTGCATGTGCTCGAAGCCCAGCGCGTAGTCGCACAGGTTGAAGTCGGGAGCCTGATTTTCGCCGGTGAAGAAGATTTTGACGCAGTTGTTGTAGTTCAGATGCTCGTTGCCGAACACGGAATAGACCAGCCACTCCGGCTCGTCGCTCAACTGCACATCGTAGTGCCGCCACAACGGTTGCCAGATTGAGACCTTCTGCGGATTGAAGTTCGGATAGAAATCGACAAATTTTATTCTTAGCGTCTTTTTCATTTTAACACCGAATTAAACGAAACAAACGAATTGTGTTTTATAACCATGAAAGGCACGAAAAACACGAAAATTTTTCCTTGCTACGCGATTTTTTTTGTCGGCCGATGCCCCTATGGACAAAGGCAGGGAAGAGGGTCTTTTATTCCCCTCGCCGCCTCTTCAGCTCGTCCATATAGCCAGCCGTCATGATGCCCGACGGGAGCGCGATGATGGCGATGCCCACAATCGACGAGATGATGCTGATGACGCGTCCCGTGGTCGAGATGGGGTAGATGTCGCCGTAGCCGACCGTGGTGAGCGTGCACGACGACCAGTAGAACGCGTCGAAGAAGTTGTTGAACAACGGCTCGCCCGTGGCCGGATTGATCTCGACTTCGGCATTGAACATGATGAGCGCGGTGATGAAGATGTAGAACAGCGCCAGCGAGAGCACCATGCCCAGAATCTTCCTCTGCTGGCGGATAACGGCCAGGATGATTTCCAGCGGCTCGTAGTAGCGGATGAACTTGACGACGCGCAACAGACGCAGCAGCCGCGACACGCGCACCACCTTGAATGTCTGGCTCAGCACGTTGAGCGTGGGCAGGATGGAAAGCAGGTCGATGATGGCCATCGGCTCGAACGGATAGCGCAGGAAGGCCGATGCCCCGTGCCTTTTCGTCCGCACATCGGCTGTAAACCAACGTAGCAGGTAATCGACAATGAAGCAGATGCCCGACAAAAGGTCGAAATGCCAGAACAGGCGTGTCTGCTCGCGGAACATGAGCGGAACAAGGCCGATGGCGATGGCAGCCAGCATCACCCAGTCGTAGATGCGCGACGGCAGGTTGTCACGTTTCGGCTCGATGAGGTTGCTGATTTTTTCGCGTAGTGTCATATGGAGTTATGAAATAAGAATTAAGAAATAAGAGTTATTTCTTTTTGGCCGATGGCGTTTACTGACGCGGCTCGTCGGCCGGGCGCTTTAACGTCAGAATCGACACTTCGGGTGCAACACCGATGCGCACGCGTGGGCCGACACCGCCGATGCCCGTGTTGACGTAGAGCTGCTGCACGTGGTCGCCGCCGCTTTCGGCATACAGGCCGCCCCATTCAGGATATTTCCACACGGCAGGGCTCCAATTGCCGATTTTGACCTGCACGGCATGGGTGTGACCGGCCAGCATAAGGTCAATTCCCGTGGTGGGCAGCACTTCACTGCGCCAGTGCGTCGGGTTGTGGCTCAGCAGCACGCTGTAGGGCGCGCCGACGGGCAGTGTGGCAAGTGCGCGCGGCAGGTCGCCGTAGGTCGAGAAGGGCGGTTCGCCGATGTTTTCCACGCCAATCAGTGCGATGCAGCTGTCGGGCGATGCAGCTGTCCCGTCGGCCGACAATAGGATGCCTTCGTTGCGCAGCAGTTTCCATCCGGCTTCGGCCTGCAGGTTGCACAGAAGTTCGATGTCCGCCACGCGCTGACGGGCACTCATGCGCGTGTAATCCGCGTAGTCATGGTTGCCCAGGATGCTATAAACGGGGATGCATTCGCCATCGGCCGCACCCTTTTTCGGCAGATGGCCAAGGCGTGCCAGCTCCTCGCGGAAAGGTTCGGCTTCGTCGGCCTGCAACGTCACCAGATCGCCGGTGAAGACGATGATGTCGGGCTGTTCGGCCTGAATAGCATCGACCATGCGGTTGAGGAACTTGTGGCCTTCGTCGCCCTCAAACCAGTCGAGGTGAAGGTCGGAAATCTGGGCGATGCGGAAGCCGTCGAACGTGGCAGGCACGCGCTCGCTGACGACGTCGGTGTGGGTGACGTCGAGCTCAAAACGGGTCACGTAGTGGCCCCACAGCGCGGCAACGGCTATCACGACGATGAGCGTGGCGGTGAATGACCAATGGATTACGTGCGCCCAATGCCGTCCGGCAACCAACCGACAGCTCCAATAGACGATTTGGTCGATGATGACTATGGCCAACACTGCGGCCAAGATGATCATTGCGTAGAAAAGATATCTCATAGTTTCAAAAAATATGATTTTTTTCAGTATTGAAGGGGAGTGAAAAAGGAGTAAAAGTGGAGTAAAAAGGACGTTTGCTCCGGCTGCCAACTCTTGCTTCTTATTTTCTTCACTTTGTTTCAAAACCTTTGTTTTAAAACAATAGAGGCCCGTCTCTCGACGATCCTCTACCTTTCTCTCATTTTATGAAGTTTTGTGGAATTACTCACGACGCAAAGTTAACGCTTTCGGAAAATTCGGCAAACTTTTTCGATGAGGTTTCTGTATTGTAAAGCATTTTTTTGCCATTTATCCCGATTTTGCAAAGGGGAGTGGACAACTTGTTACCATTTGTATGAGAGGCCGAAACTCAAAAGCTCGCTGAACTGCCAGTAGTCCCATCCGGCACCCTTATTGTCTGGGCCGACTGAATCGTCGAAGCGCAGGTGCGTGTAGAGCTTGGTCGAGAAGTACTGGTTGAGTGGCATGTCGAAGGTGTTCTCCCACTCGAATGTGGTATAGACGTTGCCCTCGTACTTGCCGTAGTCGTAGAGTGGCGAGTAGTAGGTAGCCTGCGATGTCCAGGTCAGGTATTTGCAGACCTTCCAGTCCATTCCGGCCTTGGCGCTTACACCGAAGTCATACAGGTTGTAGTCGTACGAATTGCGCAGACCGAAGGCCGATGCGTTGATGCGTCCCTTTTCCCATTGGCCGGTGATGTTGCCTGCGCCGTCATCGACCTTGACGTATGGATCGTTGACGTACTTCAGGTTGTAGGCCAAGGGGCTCATGAAGACCGTCCATGTGATGTTTTCGAGCGACTTCTTGTAGTCCATACCGAGCGAGATGTTCAGGTAGGCAGGGTTGAAAAACTTCGACTGTTCGACGTCGATGTTGCTCTTGTAGCCCGGGCAGAACTGTGTCTGGCCGAGAGCCTGCAAGGTGTAGTACCAGTCGCCGGCGGCCTTGTATCCGAACTTGGTCGAATACTTCAGATAGTCGGTGTTGGTCATGTAGTTGTGGCAGGTGTCCGACGGCGTTGTGACGAAACCGAGCTTGCCCTCCAGACGGTTGTCCCACGTGAAGTTCTCGTACTTGTAGTTGAAGGTGTAGTCGGCAGCGGCGAGCAGCGAGAAGTTGCTTTCGCCGCCCTTGTACCAGTTCTTGCTGACGTAGCCCTGTGTGAATTGGAGTGAAGCACCGCCGCTTGTCGTCCAACGGCTCTCATTGGCAGCGTCCTCGGCATGGAGGGCAGCTGCAGCGGCCATCAGAATGGCCATCGAGTAGATTTTTTTCATTGTTTTGGTTGTTAATGTTGGTTTAATGTGTATATGAAATTTGCTTTTATGTCAAGTTCTGTAAATTCAAGAATTAGAGAATTTTAGAATTTCTAATTTGTTGAGGATGTGATTTTTTGAGAATTAGAGACTTCCTGTAAAAGTAATTTGTAGAAACTCCCTTGTGTCAATCCATTGGACGCGGAGCGCAACCGTTCTTGTGCCAGATTCCCGTAAATACTCCCTTCCCCTTTTTACGGGGTCCTCGCAGCGAATGGAAAGATTGATAATCTTTCAGCGAGAAGACGAAGCTTTTGCTGAGGGGCAAAGGGCTGGGGTTAGGGTCTGCTCGTCGTCACCCTCTGGTACTTGATGCGCTGACGTCGCCACGTGTAGATGCAGTGCAGGGTGCCGTCGCTGCCCACAATCATCGAGGGGTAGGAATATTGGCTGATGGGCGATGATTCAAGCCGTAGGGCTGGAGTCCAATGCAGGCCGTCGGTGCTCGTTGCGATGTAGAGCGGATTGCGCAGCGGCTTGTTGCGAGCCTTGTCGGTCTTGTCGCGCCAATCGACGCAGCCGAACGGGTTGTAGATGAGGGCGAAAGTGCCATCGGCCAACGTCACAGCGTCGATGCCCGAGTTGTTGTTCGGCAGTTCGTCGATGAGTTGCATTTCGCTCCACGTCAGGCCGCCGTCGTTGCTGAACGAAGTCGCTACGCGGGCCAGTTCGCCGTGGTCTTTGGCTGGCGGTGCGGTGCGGCACAGCATCTGGATGCGGCCGTCGCGGTGTACGAGCAACGTGGGCTGGATTGTCTTGAAGCCCTCTTTCTGCGGAACGACCGGGCCGAGTGTCCACGACTTGCCGCCGTCTTCGCTGATTTCCACGTAGCAGCGCCACAGGCCGGCCTTCACCTTCGATGCCTCGGCCGTCTCCTTGCTTGTGGGCGACAGGATACGGTCGCGTTCGAGCACGGTTCCGTCGGCGCAGCGGAAGCCCTTGGCCAATGCGATAGGCTGGTTCTTGATGGCTCCGAGCAGGGAGTCGGGTTCGACGCAGCAGCCCGTCACGTTGGGGAACTGCCCGGCCACGGCGGCTGGAATGCTGTCGCGGTGCGTCGTCCATGTGTAGCCGTTGTCGCTCGACGTCATCAGATAGCCCGTCCAGTCGCGCACGTCCTTGCCCAGCTTGTAGAAGAGCAGCAGGTCGCCGCCCGGCACTTGGAAGAGCACCGGATTGTAGCCCGCCTTGCGCAGCGTGTCGCTCTGGCGGTCGGTCATCTTCTCGAAGCGGTCGATGGTCAGGTTTTTGTCCGATGCGGCCCACTCGCGCCACCCTTTGTCTTGGGTTGCGGCCAATGTGCCGTCGGCCACAAGCTGCGGTGCGCTCCAGCCGGTTTCGTAGGTGTGCGGCTGACCCTTTTTGCCACGTTTCAGGAGGCGTTTGCGCTGCGTCCAGATGCACATGTCGGGACAGCCCTCGTACGAGCCGCCGAAGTAGGTCGCGAGCAGGTCGCCGTTGGCACATTCGGCAATCGAGGCGGCGTGGCACGACGGGAAGTCGGCCTTTTCGTAGAGAAATTCATTGGCCGTAACCTCCAGATTGCCGGCCGCGTAGCCGTTGACGTGCAGGTCGCGGTTCGACAGCTCCTTGTGCGGCAGCTCTTCCTCGATGTGCCACTTGCCGCTGCCGTAGGTCCGGGAGCCGTTCGGTGTGACGACGATGGCCGATGTGTTGGCCGGAATCTCGATGTCCCACGTGAGGCGCATCGGCGTTTTTGTCCAATGCGACACGACGCGGCCGTATGGTGTCCGGTATGAGACACTGGCCGACGAAAGTTCCTCCAGCTCGAAGTTGGGCGCGAGGCGGAGGACCTTGTAGCCCGGAGCCTCGGCGCGGATGCCGCCCACGTGTTCGAAGCACCACGGCAGCAGGTCGCCCAGGAGCATCACATGGTTGCCGGAGTTCATCGCCGGATTGGCCGTATCGCCGTTCCACAGCTCCCAGATGGTGGTCGCGCCGTTCTTCTCCATGTAGCCCCACGACGGAAAGGTGGTCTGTGTGGCCAACAGATAGGCGACGTCCATGCGGCCCTGCTTCGACAACTCGCGTAGCAGCCACGAGATGCCGATCACGCCGCAGCACAGATGTCCGTCGGCCGGATTGAGCATGATTTTCGACACAATCTGACGGCTCACGGCGTCGGCATATTCCGCAGGCACGATGCCGAATGCGAGCGGCAGCAGGTTGGCCGTCACCGCATTGTTGCTGTAGAAGATTGAGTCGGGGTAGAGCAGATGGTCGGGTGCGGGCGATGTGCCGCGCTTGACGGTGAGGAACTTGCGGTTGATGGCATCGGCCAAAGCACTGCGCAGCGAGTCGTATTCGGCGCGGTCGGCCTCAAGCAGGCGGCGGCTCATGCCACGGCGTTCGAGGTCGCGGACTTCGGCATCGGACATGGAAATGAAGCGGTCGATAAGGATGTCGTCGAACATGGCCAACGTCTCCAGCAGCTTGTAGGTGTAGCAGCTGCCGATGAGCGTGCCGTCGGTGATGCGCGAGGCGTCGCGGCTGTGGATGAGCTCGGGCGCTTCGGGCGTGACGCACCAGTCGGCATATTTGTCGGCGCGGATCAGACCCTCGTCGGTCATCTTGTTCTGGAAGAAGTGCAGCACCCACTTGCGCATGGCCGGATAGTGCTGGCGGATGGCCTTGTCGTCGCCGAAACGGCTGTAGAGCATATCGGCCGCAAAGACGAAGACGCTGGGCCACGAGACGTTGTCGCTGTAGTAGTTCCAGTAGGCCGGAGCCACGTCGGGGATGCACCCGTCGCTGCGCATGGCCTCCTCGATGTCGCGTAGCCACTTGTTGTAAAGGTGGTGATTGTCAAGCACGTAGCTCTCGCCGTAGCAGCCGATGCTTCGGTCGCCCAGCCACGGCATACGTTCGTCGCGCTGCGGGCAGTCGATGGGCATTCCCTTGTAGTTGTCGAGGATGCCCCAGAAGGCGTTCCGCACCAGCTGGTTGAGGGTCTCGTTGGCCACATCGAACGTGTAGAGCACCTCCATCGCGTCGCTCACGACCTCGCCCGTGAAGTTCTTGGCCGATGCCTTGAGCTTACCTTGGCCGATGATCGAGACCTCGACGTAGCGGCCGCCGTGGGTCGTGAAGCGTGGTGCCCAGGTGCCTCGGTCGTCGCCCGAAGCCACGTAGTAGTCCGTGCTCTGGGCGTGACGCAGGTTGGCCACGTAGAGGTTGCCCAGCGAGTCGAGTTTTTCCGCGTAGCGGATGCGCAGCGAGTCGCCGCGTTGCAGGCCGATGCCCGTCAGGTCGGTCTTTACCCATCCGGCGAAGTTCTGGCCGAAGTCGATGATGATGCGTCCGTCCTCCTTGGCCATGATTTCCTTTACGGCCAATGTATCGACCACGCGCATGGCCGGCGTGACGTTGCCCAGCAGCTCGCCGGTCGGGATGGAACTGCGCGGTGCAGGCTTCCACAGGGCGTCATCGCTCAGGTCGGCCTTCGTTGCGTCGTAGATTTCGCCGTCATATTCGTTGGCCGAGCGGATTGCGCCGTCGCACGTCATCTGCCACGTCTTTTCGCTTGTGGCGATGGTTTCGCTCGTGCCGTCGGCGTACTCTATAATAAGGTTCGCGCGAAGGGTCGGATAGCCGAAGTTGGCAATCTTGTACGGCTTCTTGTTCTGCTGCATGGTGTAGTATCGGCCGTTGCTCACCGTCACCTGCAGGCGGTTGTGCGCGTGCAGCTGCGAGGTCACGTCGTAGGTGTTATAGACGATGCTCTTGCGGTAGTTCGTGGGCGCAGGTGTGAGCACGTCGTGGCCGATGCGTTGGCCGTTCAGCTCCGCCTCGTACAGACCCAGGCCGCAGATGTGCAGCGTGGCGCGCTTCACGTCGCCCTTGGCCGCAAAGTCGGTGCGGTAGTATCGGGCCGAGAGGCGGCTGTGTTCGGTCTCGACGTCCCACTCGTTGGCCGCCTCAAGACCGAGCCAGTTGCCGCGCCAGTTGCCTTCGTTCAGCAGGCCGACGCCCCATTCGGCGATGTCGCTCCACGCGGTCTGTACGGGTTTCTTCTTGTCCGATGTGTAGTTCACGCGCACGCGCCAGAAGCAGCGTTGGTTGGGGCGCAGTGTCTTGCCGCCGTAGGTCACGTAGAGACTCTGGTCGGTGTCGGCCGATGCTTGCCACAGGTCGGGCTTGCCCTCGGCGAGCTGTTCGCGGCTTGATGCCACCTGGATTTCGTAGCGCGTCTGCACGACGTTCTTTTCGCCGGCATCGGCCACAAGCTGCCAGCCCAGTCGCGGGGCGGTCACGTCAAGTCCGAGCGGCTGGTCGGTACGTCCTTCGACGCTCAACCGGTCGATGCGCACTGTGGCATTGGCCATAACCGCCAATGTCATTGCGCTGAATATGAGAGAAAATTTCTTTTTCATAAAGACTGTTTTTAATTTTTTTTGCCAATGGAGCAAACTACTCCCTTCCCCTACACAACGGGGAAGGGCTGGGGTTAGGGTCTGTGGGTGTCATTGCTTATCACTCTCAGTCCCTTTCCCTGATGGTAGTGATCGCCGTACCTGTCGAAGATGATGGTCAGGATGTGGCCGCGATAGGCGATGCCGTCCAGGCACCACCAGTCCCACGAGGCGGGAGCGAGCGGCTTCAGGTCGTTGGCCGATGGAATTTCATCATCGCCGATGGCCTTGGCCGATGGGTCGAATCCGCACAGACCGGTGATGACCAGGTCGTTGTAGGTCGAATGGTTGTAGTATCGCGAACGCTCATGCTCGCCCCACAGCCAGTAGCCCGTCACCTCGTCCATATATTCGCCGACGTAGGGACGGCCGTGGAAGTGCATCGACTCGGTGTATTTCTTGAAGTGATGCCAGAAGAGGTCGTCGGGCAGGGCAGCGGCGAGGTTCGGGTAGTTACGCTCCACGTTGATGAGCGCGGTGAGCGTCTGGCTCGTGGCGAACGGCCAGATGGCGCCATCCCATTCGCACGTCGGGCGGCCCTTCCACGACTTGCGGAACAGCGGATGTCTCCGTTCGGCCGTCGTCATGCCGGCCGGTGCGTCAAATCCCTTTTCGTCGAGCAGCTGCATCCACGCGGCGCGGTACTTGGCCGAATCGTCGGCCGGCAGGTTGAAGTACCACGGTAGGTAGCCGATGAGTTCACGCACGCGGGCGATTGAGTCATTGGCCGTCATCGTTCCATAGAATTGCAGCGAGTCGCTCCACAGCTTCTGGTCGATGAGCTTGGCCAATGCCTCGGCCTTGTCGTTCATGCCCAAAACCGCGTAGTTGGCCGCCATGTACGAGTTGATTGTCGGACGACGGTTCTTGACCTTGCGGCCGCCCGAGATCTGCTCCTCCATGCCGTCCTGCACGTCGGCCTGCCAGAACATGCCGTCGCCGAAGCTGCGGTCTTTCTCCCAACGGGCCAGATGCGCCTCGAAGTCGGGACGCAGGTCGTTGAACCATGCGGTATCGGCCGTAACCAGCGTGCGCTGCCATGCGGCGTAGGGTATCCAGCTCGAGAACTTGTAGAGCTTCTGCATCGGTGCGCCGTTGATCGAGTCGCCGCCGATTTTCGGGTTGTGGTTGCCGCGCATCCATAGGCGGGCGATGTCGGCACCGTAGCGGCCGTCGCGCAGCCAACGGGTCTCCATCAGGTGATGGCCGACGGCGCAGGCGATGAGGTTCCACTTGTCGCTGTACTTGCGCTGCACGAGGAATTCGGTCATGCCGTAGCCGTAGGGCGTCTCGACGATGTGCTTGCGCAGGGTCCACCAGCGGAAGTAGTACATCTCTTCGACCATCTTGTCGGGGCACTCGAAGAGCGGCACGTTCTTCTCCATCCATGCGGCCGACGAGTCGTTCGGGATTGCCTGCACGACGTTTTCGTCCTCCATCGTGTTGAAATAATCCGCGTAGTGGCGGAAGTCGTTCCAGTGGAGCAGTGTGGTTGTGGCCGATGTCTCATCCGTGGCCGATGCCTTGACGTTGGCCAATGTCCATTGCGCCTCGGGTACGGTCAGTTCGGGCAGGTCGCTGTCGTTGTCGGCCGGCGTGTTGACGGTGGGGAAGTCGCGTTCCTCGCCCGTGCGGAAACAGATGCGCGTGATGGCGTCAAGTGGAGCGAACAGCATCTTGGGGCGCTGCTCCTTGCCATCGACCGTGAGCGTCATCATGCGCGTGTCAAGCGACACCTTCATCTCGATGTGGTAGGTCTTGCCTGCCTCGTATGGCCGGATGACGGCACCCGAACGTGCGCCCACCTTGACCATGACGAGGCTGTCGGCCATCCACGACATACGGGTGCATGGCGTGCCGTGCGCGTCGAGCAGTTCGAGGTCGAGGCGGCCGTGGTTGACTTGTGCGGCGGTGATGTCGAAGCTGAGGGTCAGATTCCGCGTAGCGGGGATGACGCGCTCCACCTTCGCGTAGTCGTACGGGTCGCTGTCGTGCAGACGGATGCCATCGGCCATAAACTCAACCCGTGCCATGACGGGCGAATAGATGTTCCACGGCTCGTCGTAGCTTGTGGCCACGGTGCGCACCGGCACCGGGATGCGGCTCACCCAGATGTCCTCCTTGTTCATCGAATAGGTCACCCAGAAGCAGGTGTCGCGGTCGGTTATGGCCGATGCGAGGTCGCTCCCCGTGGGCTGCACGCCGCGCGTGTATTGCGGACCGTAGCTCTTGTAGTTGCCGCCGTAGCGCATGGGCGAGATTTCGCCGTTCACGAGGCTCAGCGTGGTGTAGTTGAGGCCGTCGGTCGAGGTCGAGACGGCGAGCGGCCAGCGGAATTCGGCGGGATTATAGACCGTGGCGAATGTGCCGTCGGCCAACCGCTGACCCCAGATTTTGGCGTTGCTGTTGACGAAGCCCTGTGCGCGCTTGGCCGGGAAGGTCCATGTCCGTCCGCCGTCGAAGCTGCGCGAGGTGAGGGCGTGTTTCCAGAAGGCGACGAGCGAGCTGTCGGCCAACTGATAGTAGCAGAATGCCTTGTAGAGGTTCTTGAGCGGCAGTCGGGCGTCGTCGCGGTCGCACTCCTCGACCATCTGCATCCAGTAGAGCGGATTGTTGAGGATCTCCTCGCAGGCGCGGCGGAACTTTTTGTCCTTCGAGCGCGTGTAGAGCGGCCAACGGGTGTTCTTCTCGTTGTAGTCGTGGTTGTAGTAGAGGAAATAGATGGGGCCGAGAGAGCCATCGGCCATAACCTCACGCACTACGCGGCCGATGCCGTTGCCGTCATTCGGGTCGTCCTTCGGTGTGCGGCAGATGCCGTAGTGGCCGATGGCGATGAGCTTCTTTCCGGTTGCGGCCGATGAGACGTACCAGCCGACGCGTTGGTGCATGACGGCCGATGTCTCGTCCTCGCGTCCCTCGGTGGCGTAGATTGGGAAGAGCACCTGCGGCTCTGTCCACGAGTGTCCGTCGGCCGACGATTGCAGCAGTGTGCGCGATGGGAAGACGTGCTCCGAACGCGGGTCGCTCAGATAGTGCATCCACAGGCGGCCGTGCCAGTTGGCCAGCATCGGCTGGTGGTTGTAGGTCCAGCCTGCGGTGTCGCCCAGCGAGTTGGGCCGGTCGAGCTTGCGTTGGGCGCGCATTGTTTGCACGTTGTGGACGCCGATGACGGGGCTCAGCCCGCCGTCGTGCCGATAGGGATTGCTCAGCGTCGTGCCCGTGTAGTGGGCCTGGATTGTGTCGTCGGCCATCGCTCCCGCAATGCCGATGGTGAGCGCGATGAGGCTCAGAGAGAATTTGCGTACCATTCGATGTTCATGTAGCCGTCTTCACGGATTGTTGTTGCGTCATTCGGGTTCTTCGGGTCGAGGCCGTTGGCCTTTTCCCACTCATCGGGGATGCCGTCGCCGTCGCTGTCCTTGCGCGG
>DFJU01000038.1:23317-23888 GCA_002373755.1 Bacteroidales bacterium UBA3663
GTCGGTGATGATGCCCAGCTTGTAGCTGTCGTCGGGCAGACGGCGCTTGACGTAGGGCGATGTGCAGGGCTTGGCGTTCTTGGCATATTCGGGCTGGCCGCTGCGCACGCTGCGGATGATGCGTTCATCGACGGCATCGCGCATTGGCTTGGTGGCGCCGACGTCGTTCAGCACCACTTCGTAGGCATCGGCCGCCGTGTAGATCGTGTCGATGTAGGGCATCGGGAACGGCGCGTCGGCCTTCAATGTGTCGATTATGCCCTGCCGCGTCTTGATTCCGGCCGGCTGCACGCCGCCTGCCCAGTTGTCGGCCGTCACTTCCGGATAGCCATCGACGATGTTGCCGCCCACGTATGCCTTGCCGAACTTGGCCACCTGCTCCTTGCTGCGGCCCGATTCGGGTTTGAGGATGCGCCAGCGGATTGAGGCTTTGGGGTCGATGGCTTTCTGCTGCACGTCGTAGCCCGTAATCGGGCCTGGCTTCAGGTAGTTGTTAACGATGTTGAACTGCGAATTGTTGTCGCCGCCGTCGATACTGCGGTTCCACCAGTTGTAGAGCACGTTGTTGACG
>DFJU01000038.1:23934-24903 GCA_002373755.1 Bacteroidales bacterium UBA3663
AGAGCACGTTGTTGACGAAGTTGAAGTCGCCGTCCATGGCCACGCTCGGGTTGCGGCTGATGTTGTTGGCGAAGAGGTTGCGTGCGAAGAGCGTGTTGTGGCCGCCGATGCTTGCGCCGAATCCGTGGTTATACATATCGAGTCCCTCGGCGAACATGCAGTTCTGGATTGTGATGTTGACCGTCGGCAGCTTTGTGCCGTAGCCTTTCTCGTTGCGCGCATAGACGTGGCGGTACATCGACATGACCTCGTCCAGACCCCACGAGGCCGAACAGTGGTCGTAGATGATGTTGCCCAAGCCGTTGCCGCCACAGGCATCGTCGCGGAATGCAACGTCGGTCGAGCCGCGACGGAAACGCATATAGCGGATAACGACGTCGTGCGTATCGACCAGAAGCGAGTGGCGTGTGATGACAACGCCGTCGCCCGGTGCTGTCTGTCCGAAAATAGTGATGTATGGTGCCTTGACGTTGATCGGGCGCTCCAGACGGATTTCGCCTGCCACGTTGAAGACCACGATGCGTGCTCCTGCGGCCTCACAAGCCTCGCGTAGCGTGCCGGGGCCGCTGTCGGCCAACGAGGTGACGACGTAGATCTTGCCGCCACGTCCGCCGAAACTGTACATTCCGCCGCCCATTGCGCCCGGGAAGGCTGGAATTGTGGCCTGTTTTAAGTCCGATGGCTGCGCGCACCATGGTACGTATGGTTTGCCGTTGAGCATGTCATCCATGATTTGGGGCACGGCGGCATCCCAAGCGGCCTTGTCCAGTTCATTCCACTTGGCCTGCTGCTCCGCGCCGCGAGCCTTCGTGCTGTCTGGTATCGTCGGATACTGAGCCCATACATTGGCTGCAAGCATCAGCACCGATGAAAATAAGAGAATTCTTTTCATACAATAAATTTGGGTTATATTTGAAATTTGTTAAGACCCTATCCCCAGCCCTTTGCCCCTCAGCTAAAGCTTCGTCT
>DFJU01000078.1:0-139 GCA_002373755.1 Bacteroidales bacterium UBA3663
CGAAGGTGATGTCGCAGTTGTAGGCTTGACGACGTTCGTCACTGTTCGGCTCATAGCGGTCAATGCAATCGACCGAGAGGCCGTGGAACTGGTAGAGCGGACCCATCCATTCGCAGTCACGCTTGGCCAGATAATCGTT
>DFJU01000078.1:196-9824 GCA_002373755.1 Bacteroidales bacterium UBA3663
CCAGATAATCGTTGACGGTGACGACGTGTACGCCGTTGTGGGTCATGGCGTTGAGGAAAACGGGGAGGGTTGCGACCAATGTCTTGCCTTCGCCCGTTGCCATCTCGGCAATCTTGCCCTGGTGCAGGACGACGCCGCCGAACAGCTGCACGTCGTAGTGAACCATATCCCAGCGCACAGGGTTGCCGCCAGCCAGCCACGTGGTCTTGTAGATGGCCTTGTCGCCCTCGATGGTGACGAAGTCCTTGGTAGCTGCGAGGTCGCGGTCCATCTGAGTGGCAGTCACCTCGACTGTCTCGTTGTTGGCGAAGCGGTAGGCCGTCTGCTTGACGATGGCGAAGACTTCGGGCAGGATTTCGGTCAATTGGTCATCGAATGTCTTCAGAATTTTCTTCTTCAGGTCGTCGATTTCGGCCCATACCTTTTCGCGCTTGTCCACGTCAAGTTTTTCGACGTTGGCGCGCAGTTCCTTGATTTTTGCGCGGTCGGCCGCTACCATATCCTGCATCTGCTGCATGAGAGCCTGGCTGCGGGCGCGCAGTTCGTCGTTCGACAGTTTTTCAATGGCGGGGTAGGCCTCCTTGACCTTATCGACCCACGGCTGGATGGCCTTCACGTCGCGCTGCGACTTGTTGCCGAACAGTTTCGTTAATATATCATTGAAACTCATTTCTTTGTGTATTTTTGTTTGTTATGTAATTATGTTATTTCGGGAATGGATAATGTTTTCGTCATTTCTTGCCGTTTCCCATCAAAAGCGGAGTCTGCTTGCAGCCGCTTGGGGCTCGGATGCGGATGGTGCGGGCCACGGTTGGAGCGATGCAGGTGGCATCTATCGGCTGTGCAATGCGTTCGGCCTGTAGGCTCGGAGCAAACAGGATTGCCGGACCTGGCGCAAAGTCGTGGCGTTGCTGTGGCTGCACTTCGCTGTTGTCCTTGTATTTGAGACTCCATCCGGGCTGCAGCGAGATGACGAGGTCGCCGCCACTTCGACGGTCGTAGCCTCGGCGCATACGCTTGATGCGTTCGTTGACATCCTGATGCAGTATCTGATATTGCGTGACGACATCTTCCACACCGCTGAACATCATCACAAATTCGGCAGCGGCCTGTTGCACATCGCTCAACTTTAGGTTCTGCTGTTCGATGCTGCGATGGTCGAGAAATATCTGATAGTCAACAAAATCGTTCACGTAGTTGCCCTTGCCATAGAGCGACACGAGGTAACTGTTGAGCAACGATGTGCATCGGCTTGCGGTGAAGATTCCTACGCGGGTTCCCTCCACTTCCTGACGCAGTTGCGTGGTCTCGCCCGTTCCGGTCAGATAGATGAAGGTGTTGTCGAGGCCAACTTGTCGGTCAACGATTTCGAGCAGGTTCTTCACGCTGCGGTCCACGCGCAGGTACATGTCCTGAAGCTCCTCGGCATATTTTTCCGGACAATCGTGCAACCATGTGCCGCAATAGAGCGTCAGCTGCAGCATGTCGGTGTTCTTGCCGTTGCCCAGCGAACCGGTTGTGAGCAGGATGCGCGACAGCTCGACGATGGCATCGTTCACCAGCGGGCTGCTCTTGAACCATTGGTAGTCAGGCTGTCCGTACTGGTAGAACACGTGGCTGAAACCGTCGGTCGCGTAGTGGTATGGCATTATGGCCAATGGCTCGAACTTGCGCAACGGTTCCCACACGGCTTCGCTCAGGTGGTAGGAGAGCGGCTGGTTCTTGTTCTTGCGCTCGATGTAGTTCGGGAAGTTGCGGTAGTAGGTGCTCGATGCCCATTTGCCCTGCTTGTCATCAATCCAGAAGGCGCAGTTGGCCGTGTGTCCGGCTCCGATGATGGCCGATTCGGGGTCGGGTGCGATGGAGTAGATGCGGCTCGTGTTGTCCGATGCCGTCATCAGCTCGTCGGCCAACGTGGTGCTGTTCAATGCCTTGGCCGAATAGTTCGCATCGGTGAAGTTGCCCAGATAGTCCTTGTCGGCGAAAACCGACTGCCGACGCATATTCTGCGTGCTATAGACTTCGCGCGACGGCACTCCGTTCTGAAAGGCGTAGGCACCTGTGGCCAGCACTGCCATTGCGGCTGTGGCATCCGGATTATCGACATCGAACGTCACCTGCTCATAGACCACGCCTTTGTCGAGCAGCATCTTCAGGCCACCTTCGGTCAGACGATCCTCGAGCGCAAAGAGGTAGTCGGTGCGCAGTTGGTCGATGGTGATGCCGATGATGAGCTTGGGTACGCCGTTGCGCCCCTTCTGTTCGGCAGCCAGAACGTTGGCCGTGACCAGAAGGAGGAGGGTTGTGGTGATAAGGTTCGGATTGTGCTTCACTTGCGACTTTTGATGTGGTCTGCGCTTCTGAGCAATATCACGCCGAGCCAAGGCAAAAAGGCCGGATGGAACGATTGCGCGCTCACGCAAACACTAATAATATATAAAAAGACGGCCGCAAAGATAGCAAAAAAATAGATGCGGCGAACTTTGGTGCCCTTTTTTGTCCAGATTAGCGGCAGAAAGAGCAGATTCGTCGGCAAAAGCCAAAGGCAATTCAGGTTGTGATCGACGGCTGGATGCTCCGAAGCGAAGTTCAGAAACCAGACGATGCAACCTGTCAGTCCAGTTGCGAGCATCCATGCTGTGTCGAAAATGCGTGCTCCGGTCTGCGGCCAACGGATTCCGTCGGGCCACTTGAAGCGAGCCAGCATCGTGACAATCGAGCCGACGATGAGCATAAGCAGGGCCAACGTCATCGGCCGCATGATCCATTCGCCTACGTGACATTCCGCACCTTCGCTATAGTCGTATTTTTCGGTCGAACGCACCAGCGGATGTCCGTCGGTCGTTGCGTGGGCCACAGCACGGCTCAGATAGTCAGGCAGGAACATCTTTTCGGCAAATGTGGTCGGCTGGTCGGCACGTCCGGCAATGGTAAGTGCGATGCCGAAGTCGAGCCAGTTGCCCTTGCCCGTCATTTCGCGCACCATTTCGCGCAGAGTGACGTCCTGCACCCACGTAGTGTCGTATTGCACCGAGGTCGCACAACGCCGCAGCAGGTTGAAAGGTCGCGTAGCGCAGTTGTCGAAAAAATAATTGTAGCGGTAGTTGCGGTTCTGTGGCCGATAGTTGTCGAGCAAGGCAAGAATCAGCGAACGCGTCTCTGTCGAATCGAGCCAGAGCACCTGTTCTGTCACATCCAGACGGCGTCTTTTGTGCGATGCGAGGAAGTCGTCTGTCGTACACGCGCCCATGTAGTAGTTGCATTTTCCCTCGACGAAATGCCAGATGAAATTCGGCTCTGTGTAGTCGTACACGCCGTAGTGGAAGACGATGTCGCGTCCCGATTTCATGTCGGCGATGCGCAGTCCCGTGTGGCCGAAACATTCATAGGCGGCCTCGCCCGGACTTACTGTAAGCAGCGAGACTTGCAGCGAGTCGGAAAAACGCAATTGCGCACGCAGCGGCACAATCAACAGGAAAAAAACAATAACTGACAGTGAAATCTGCTTCATATCTTTCGTCAAACGTCGGTTTCCATTACGGCCGATGTCGCCGCATACAAACACAAAAAAAGAAGCATCCTGTGTTTTTCATGGATGCTTCCTTAGGTAAAGAATTCGTCGGCTTAGGCCTTTGAGGCTGCATTCGACTGTGCGCGGAATTCCTTCATCAGCTTGCTGATTTCGAGAGCTTCCTTACGAGCGCGCAGGCCAGCTGCCTTGTTGCCCTTGACGACTTGAGCCTCAGCATCAACTGCAAAAGCAGCGCAAAGCTCATTGATTTGTTTTACTAACTCTTCCATAGTTGTAAGAATTTTTGGTTATGTTTTGTACTAGTACGTTGTTGTACGGCCGCAAATGTAGCGATTTTATTTTTTGTCAACAATGTTTTTTGTGCAAAAAAATGGTTCTCAGATGCTATTTTGCCGTTTCTATCCCTCAAAAAACGCGTTTTATCGCCGATTTGGCTCCATTCATTCCCTTTTGGACAACCACAGACCGCTTTTGAAATGATTTTTGGTTTATATTTGCACGCGCATTTTGAACAGTCCGATGTATGTGCGACGTTAGCCAGAGAATACAAAAGCCTATGAATTTTGCAATTATCGCTGCCGGCGACGGCGAACGCCTTGTCCGCGAGGGAGCATTGCAGCCCAAACCGCTGTTGCCGTTGTGCGGACAGCCGATGTTGGGTCGTCTGCTCGACATTTTCGTGCAATGCGGCGCCGCCTGCATCTCGATTATTGTCAACGAGCGGATGGCCGACGTTCAACGGTTCGTGAGCGACTGGCAGGAGTCCTATCCAGCCGTTTCGTTGCGCGTCGTGATTCGCAGCACGCCAAGTTCGATGCACAGCCTAGCCGCATTGTGCGAGGTGATGCCCGACGGCCCGTTCATCTGCACCACGGTCGATACGGTGTTCAAGGCCGACGAATTTACGCGCTACGTGACTGAATTTCAGGCCGGCGGATTCCTGTTCGGCGTGACGCCGTTCGTCGATGACGAAAAACCGCTTTGGGTCGTGGCCGATGCCGATTGCCGCATCACAGCCTTCTGCGACGAGGGTCCTGCGCCCTATGTGAGTGCAGGAATCTATGGCATGGATCGCGCAACCATCGCCCCGATACTGCGCAAATGCCTCGACTCTGGCCGTTCGCGGATGCGCAATTTCCAGCGTGCATTGCTTGACGAAGGCATCGCCATACGTGCGCACGTGTTTGATAAGGTGATGGACATCGACCATTTGTCGGACTTGAAAAAGGCAGAAGCATGGTTGGCCTGATCTATCGCGCCGAAGAATTTTCGCCCAACGGCAATGTGCCACGCGATGCCGCCATTCTCGAAGCCGTCGGCCAACGTCTGCGTGCGATGGGGCAGGAGGTGCGCTTCTTCGGCGAGGCGGAATTTCCATCGGTCACAGAGATGCAGAGCCTTGACGTCTGCCTGAGCATGGCGCGCCGCCAATCGAGCCTGCTTGCATTGCAAAAGGCGCAACTACGCGGATTGCATGTGCTGAACCGGCCGAATGCCGTGCAAATCACCGTGCAAAGCCGTTCTTCGACGCTCGAAATGTTGCAGGCCGACGACATCCCAGTGGTCCCGTTCTGGAGCTATGAACCATCGGCCGACGAGATGTTTCAGTGCGAACCCGAATTGCAGACGCTCCTGCCCGGTTGGGTCAAGGCGATGCATCCGCGCGGAGTGACGGCGGGCGATGTAAGTCGCGTAGCAACGCCGCTCGAGGCCGATTGCCGCGTGTTGGAAATGGCTGCACAGGGCTACACCGACATCATCGTGACGCGCCATCTGGACGGACCGTTGCTCAAGACCTACGTCGTGGCCGATGCGCATTGGTCGGTGGGCGCCGATGAGCCGTCCGGCATTGCCGAAATTGCCGCCACGGTGCGTCAGACGCTCGGTTTGGACATCTTCGGCATTGATTTCATACTTACGTCCGATGGCCCTCTCATAATCGACGTGAACGACTTCCCGAGTTTCGGAGCTTGCCGCGACGAAGCTGCCGAAGCCATCGCCGAACTGGTTTTAAGACCCTCACGCCCTTAAAACCTCACAACCTAAAAACCTCATAACCTCACCAGATGATTACCGATTCGCGCTACGCAGCCACACTCAAGCACCCCGACGTTGAGGAGCACATCGACCTTTGGTTCTATCGGCCGATGGGATTCCGCCTTGCTCTGTTGGGCGAGCGTCTGCGTTGGACGCCCAACGTGATTTCAGTCATCAGCATCTTCCTCGGCATCGGCGCCGGACTGCTTTGCTATCCGGCCAATTGGCAATGGAATCTGTTGGGAATCATGCTGTTGGTTATGGCCGATGTGTGCGACAGCGCCGACGGACAGTTGGCGCGCATGACGAAGCAGTTCAGCCGTCTTGGCCGCATCTTGGACGGCGCATCGGGCGATGTCTGGTTCGTCGCCATTTACGTAAACATCTGCGTGCGCCTCACTCCCGAATTGGGCTGGACGGTATGGGCATTGGCCGCAACCGCCGGATTCTGCCACAGCAAGCAGGCCGCCTTGGCCGACTACTATCGCCAGTTCCACCTCTTCTTCGTGAAGGGCAAGGCCGGCAGCGAGTGGGACGATGCCCGTCAGGTGGCCGACGAATACAGCCGTCTGCGTTTCGCCGATGCGCCGCTCTACACGGTTTTCATGTGGTTCTATCGCAACTACACAGGCTCGCAGGAGGCCGTCACACCGCGCTTGCAAATGTTCCGCCGCCAGTTGCAGCAGCAGCCATTGGACGAAAATTCGCGTAGCGCGCTCATTGCCGAGTCGCGTCCGCTGATGAAGTGGTGCAATGCGCTGACATTCAACTGGCGAGCCATCACGCTTTTCGCCGCACTGATGTCGGGAATGCCCTGGCTCTATTTTGTGGCCGAGTTGACCGTCGGCAATGTCCTTTATATTTACCTGTGGCGCACTCACGAACGGATGTGTCGCCGCTACACACGTTGATTGGCCGTGGTGAAGAGGTGTTTGCTGTTGGCGGTCGGTCTGGCAATTTTCGGCTGGATGGTGTGGCAGGCAGGTCCTGCGCAGTTGTGGCACAACCTGCTCGACTGGAATTGGACTTTGCTCGCCTGCATCGCGGTCTGGGCTGTCGGCTACGCGCTCAATGCAATGAGTTTCAGGCAGGTGATGCGCTGTGTCATGTCCGATGAGTCATTGGCCGCAACCGACCTGAACCGCACTTTGAGACTCACCATCGGCGGCTACGCGCTCAACTACGTGACCCCGTTCGGACTGCTTGGCGGCGAACCGTGGCGCATCGTGCGTCTGCGCAAGGTGACCGACCCGACATCGGCCAACAGCGCAGTGGTCTATTACGCGATGATGCACGTCGGCAGCCACATCGTTTTCTGGCTCGTGGCCTTGGCCTATGCCTTTGTGCAGATGCGGCCGATGCTTCATTCGGCTGTTGGCGACGGCGTCGATTGGGCAGTTGTGACCGGCATCGTGCTGCTGATTGTAGCGGTGGTGTGCATCGCAGGCCGAATTGCCGTCAGGAAGGGCTGGATTGGCAGTTTGCGGAGACTTTTGGCCGATCATCCGTGGCGATTTGCCGTCGCATTGCTGCTGGAATTGGCATCGCGCATGGTCAATGTGGCCGAATATTGGCTGTTGCTGGGTGTGACATTCCCCGACAGCGTCCTGGCAACCTACGGCGCGGCATTTTTGGTCGTGGCATTCAGTAGTCTGTTTGCCAATGCATTGTTTTTCAGTCCATTGCAGATTGGCACCCGCGAAGGCGGAATCCTGCTTGCATTGCAGGCGTTCCTGCCGTCGCTCACGTTGGCCGGCCTGTTGCCAGCAGCCGTCAGCATCAGTTTCGCAACACGCATCCGCGAATTCTTCTGGATTCTGGTCGGGATGCTGCTGATATTCATCGAACAACGAAAAAAATCATCGAAATAACATGACAACAAAAATGAAGGGAGTCATCCTTGACTATGGAGCGACTATCGACAGCAATGGCAAACATTGGGCGGAAGTGCTTTGGGACAGCTACACACAGGTTTCGCTGCCAATCACGAAAGAGCAGTTCCGCGAGGCGTACATCTATGGCGAGCGCTATCTGTCGATGGTGGACGTCATTAAGCCGGAACAGAACTTCTTTGAGCTGATGCAGGTGCGTATCGGCATCGAAATCGACTATCTGATGCAGCAGGGAATGTTGTCGCAGGCAATCCTCGACACGACATTGCGCATGACGAGCAACGGCGAAGTGCCAATTCTCGACAATGCCGAAACGAAGCAGCATTTCGTCGATGCAATGGCCGGAATCTGCTACGACTACGCGCGCCGCTGCACGCTCGATGCCCTTCCTGTGGTGGAATATCTGGCCGAGAAGTACGACCTCGCGCTGGTCAGCAACTTCTACGGAAACCTCTCGGCCGTGTTGCAGGATTTCGGCCTGTTGCGCTGCTTCAAGGTTGTGGTCGACAGCACAATAGCTGGTGTGCGCAAGCCCGATCCGCAGATTTTCCAGTTGGCCATCGACCAGCTCGGTCTGAAGCCAAAGGACGTCACCATCATCGGCGACAGCTACGATAAGGACATCCAGCCCGCAGTCAGCCTCGGTTGCCAGGCAATCTGGTATCGCGGCGACAGTTGGGATCCGGAATCGGACGCCAAAAACGACTATCAGCCGACAATCAACAACCTCATTGAGGTGTACGACCTGCTCTGAGCGGGTGCGCTACGCGGATTTTTGATGCCACTGCACGTTTTTTTCGCGTAGCGCGGCGTGAAATGTCGGAAATTATGGTTACACTTGCACCGTTTGTTTAACTCTAAACACTTAATGCTATGAAAACGACAATCTTGAGTTCCGTATTGGCATCGGCCGTGCTGTGCCCGATGATGCTCTGTTCCTGCGGTCAGCCGTCGGAGCAGAAAAACGAAAGCCAGACAGCTGCGCCATCGGCCGAAACCGAGGCCAAAGTGCCTGAAAGCCGGATTCCTGCCGTCGATTTGGGTCTGTCAGTCAAGTGGGCACCTTGCAACGTCGGTGCCGAAAAGCCCGAAGACTTCGGCAACTTTTACGCATGGGGCGAGACCAAGGGAATGGGCGAGGAGGACGAGTCCAACCTGCGCAACTACGTGGCCACAGACTCTTGCTACGTGAAAAATCTGTACGATTGGGCGACCTACAAGTTCTGCAACGGCTCAAAATCGTCGCTCACAAAATATTGTCTGGATGCGGCCAACGGCACTGTCGATGGCAAAACCGCGCTCGACCTGGACGATGATGCTGCGCGCGTCAACATGGGCGGCCGATGGCGTATGCCGACCAGCAGCGAACTGGGCGAACTACGCGAAAAATGCACTTGGACGTGGACCGAAACCAACGGCGTGAAGGGCTACAACGTGGTCGGGCCGAACGGCAACAGCATCTTCCTGCCGGCTGCGGGATGCCGCTCGAACCAGTCGCGCGGTCTGGTGGCCGACAAGGGACCGAAGAACGTGGGCGGTGGCGACTATTGGTCGGCGAACATAGGCAGCGAGAGGGCTTCCAGCCTCGCCTGGCGTCTGATTTTCGGCGAAAAGGTGGTGAGCTTCTCATACGAAAGCCGTTGCGAGGGTGCAACTATCCGCGCTGTGTGCGAGTGAGGCATCGGACATAAAATCAATGCAAAGCAAAACCCCGGAAATTGTCAGTTGTGGCAAATTTCGGGGTTCGTTTTTGTTATGGTTTTGGCCGATAGTCATTGACCGTCAATACAGCTCGATGTATTCGTATGTATTGCCGACGCAGGCCAGATAGCGTTCGAAATCGGAGCGTGCGATGACCACCGTGCCGCGACAGTCGTTCGGATGGAAACTGAGCGTGTCGGCCTGTTGCAGGTTGCGGTCGAGGAAGAGGTGAACGTGATGTTCGACATCGTTGATGAGGCCGAAAGGGGAGACGCTGCCGGGTTCGAGGCCGAGGTAGCGCATCATACGCTCGGGCGAGGCAAACGACAATTTTCCGCACGATGGCAAACCCTGTGCCACGAGCGACGCCTTCAGCCGCTGTTCGAGGTCGTGGATGGCGAGGTCGTGGTCGCAATGGAAGCACACCAGGTAGTGCTTGTCGCCCTTGTGGTTGCGGAAAAACAGG
>DFJU01000078.1:9932-10132 GCA_002373755.1 Bacteroidales bacterium UBA3663
GGTCTTGCCCTCGGGGTGGTTGTAGTTCGTGAACGGGATGTCGTGTTCGCGCAGGTAGTTGAGAACGGTCTCTTCGCGTGTCATGTTTTGTGATGTCTTGATTAAAAGCATCATCCAACAAACCGAAAAATGTTTGTTGGATGATTTTTTTGTTATACTATTGGGAAACAATTATTTATACATCGGTCCGAAGTTCTGGC
>DFJU01000055.1:0-30397 GCA_002373755.1 Bacteroidales bacterium UBA3663
ATGGTGCCGGTGCCGGTATAGAGGTCATAGACGAGCGGTTTTTCGTCGGCCGATGTTGTGTCCGATGGGGCCAATCCGGCAAATTCGCGCGCGTACTTGTAAAGGGTGTAT
Organism: Bacteroidales bacterium UBA3663; assembly: GCA_002373755.1. Taxonomy (GTDB): domain Bacteria; phylum Bacteroidota; class Bacteroidia; order Bacteroidales; family UBA3663; genus Liminaster. Next base: position 112 of record DFJU01000055.1, read on the forward strand.
GCCTGACGGCTGTTGGTCTGGTAGAATGACTTGGGGCCGACCTTGAAGCGCAGGCCCTCCATCTCTTCGTAGATGTGGTCCTTGCCCGACCAGCAGAGGCACGGCAGGTCGCTCCACGCATCGTTGCATTTGGTGTTGACGACGTACATGAGCGACGTAATCTGCGGGAATTTCTCCTTCAAATGGTTGAGTACGAGCGCGATGCCGTCCTTATTATCTTCGCCAAAGATGACAATGAGCATCAGTTCGCCGGTCGATGCGGTACGTACCACCATGTTGCGGAGCAGGCCGACCTGATTGCGCAGGTCGTAGAATGGAAGGTTATGGCCGATGGCAAACTCGCGGATGTCGAGGCGGATCTGATTGGAGATGTCGTCCTGAAGCCAGCACTTGCGGATGTCGAGCACCTTGTCGAAGCAGTCGGGGATGTGGAAGCCGAGGGCGTTCATGTCGTCGTACTTGACATTGGCCGCAACCTCCTCGAATGTGAGCCAACGCTTGCACGAGAAGGTGAATTCCAACTTGTTGCGGTAGAATTTCGTCTCCTTCGACCCGTCGATGGGCGAACACTCGGGCAACTGGACCTTGCCGATGCGGGTCAGGGCATCGACCACCTGCTGCTGCTTGAACTTGAGCTGCTCTTCGTAGGGAATATGCTGCCACTTGCAGCCGCCACACACGCCGAAATGCTCGCACATCGGTTCGATGCGTACGGGCGACGGCTTGACGATGCGCTCGATGGTGCCCTCGGCATACGAACTACGCGACTTGCGCACCTGGATATCGACCACGTCGCCCACGGCAGCAAACGGCACAAAGACGACCTTATCGTTCACGCGCGCCAGCGACTTGCCTTCGGCGGCATAGGCCGTGATTTCGACATTCTCCAGCAACGGTTTCTTCTTGTTTTTACGACTCATATTGTGTTGATACTAATTACAAATTACTAATTACAAATTACGATTTTCCATCAGCCCAGACGAAGCACCTGTTCGCATCTTTCGGCCGCAGCGGGACGATGGGTGATGAGGATGAGGAGGCGACGGCTGTCATCGGCCAACAGATTGTCCAACACTCGCTGCTCGGTTTCGGGGTCGAGGGCCGATGTTGCTTCGTCGAGCAGAAGAATCGGAGCATCGCGCAACAAGGCTCGGGCGATGGCGATGCGCTGTGCCTGTCCCTCGGAAAGACCGCCGCCACGTTCGCCGCAGACGGTGTCAAGTCCGTTCGGAAGTTCACTGACGAAGTCGGCCGATGCCAAGTGCAGGGCTTTGAACATTGCCGCCTCGTCGGCATCGTTGCTGCCCATCTGGAGGTTGGTTCGGATGGTGCCGCTGAGCAGGGTGTTTCCTTGCGGAACATACGAGAAATAGCGACGGCTGAAGGCAGTGAGCGGCTGGGCATCGGCCGATGAATATAGCTCGATGCGGCCACCGTCGGGGCGCACAAGTGCCAAAAGCAGGCGAATCAGCGTAGTCTTGCCCACGCCCGTCTCGCCGAGGATGGCGACCGACGAATCCGGCTTGAAATCGGCCGAAAAATGCTCGAAGATGAGCCGCTGGGGACGACCATCGGCCTCGTAACGGAATGAAACGTCGTTCAAACGGATGCCGACGCCGGACATCGGAAGAAGCGGTTGCGGGTCGCACTCCTCCTGCGGCAGGTCCATCAGCTCCATCAGGCGTTCGGCGGCGGTGAAGCATCGGACAAAAACCGGAACCTCCTTGCTCAAATCGGCGATGGGACGTTGCACGCGACCCGACAGTTGCAGGAAGGCGACCATTGTGCCGTAGCCGATGACGCCCTGCCAAATCTGAATCACGCCCCAGCCGAACGTAAGGAAATAGCCGAGGCCGAAGCCGCCGCTCATGCAAAGTCGCGTAGCAATCGAAAGACGCGCGCGCTGGCGCACCTGTCCCGTGAGGATGTCCATCAGACGCGACATACGCGCCAGCGTGTTCTCGCTCTGTTCCAGCGTCTTGATGACGGCGCGATATTGCAGGTTCTCCTGAATCTGGCTCTGAATGGCACTGTCACTGTCGCGGATGTCGCGCGTGATTTTGTGCATCCGGCGGATGTAGATACGTGCAAGCAACAGGAATATCGGGCTGATGCAGAGGACAATCCAGGCCAATGTCGAGTCAAGCCACAACAGCATCAGGAACGAGCCGACCAGCTGGAAGACCAGGACGAAGATGCCGGGCAGCGTATCGGTCGCAAAACCGACGACACTCGAAACGTCGCCCTCGATGCGGTTCACGACATCGCCCGTGTGATATTTCTCGATGCCGCGCCACTCGCTGTCAATCAGGTGGCGGAAGACGTTCTGCTTCAAGCGGTTGTCCAACTTCACATTGCGCACCTGGCTGATCCACGACGACAGAGCCATCGACGACAGCTCACACACCATGATGCACGGCAGCAGCAGCAGGATGTGGTACAGATTGCCCTCGGCCGCGTGCGATGCAACATCGACCGCCCACTTGCACACCCAGACGAAACACCATCCGAAGCAGATGTTCAACAACGCAAGCACCGTGCAGACCGCAATGCTGGCGCGATAACCATCGGCTATCGAAACCAACCATCGGAATGTACGGAGATAGTGCCGCAGTTTCATCGTGTTGTCTTTATTTTTGGGGAGTTAATGGGAGTTAGCCGGAGTTAACAAGCCTCCAGCTTGTGGAGTTAACGGACGTTTGCTTTGGTTTCAATTGTCAATTCTAAATTCTCAATTAAAATTGGTATAGTCCGTTAACTCCTTGAGCGAAGCGATAACTCCCGCTAACTTCCATTAACTCCACAGTTATCTATTCCATTGCCAGTCCTGCCTCGACCCAACGGCGGGCAAGTTCGGCACAGTCGGCGCTGGCAACATCGGCCGCAACGTCATATTCGTCGCAAAGTAGCGCAACCATATCATCGACCGTGAAGGCGTCGCGGCCATCGAGTTTTTCCCACAGGTAGGCGGCCGTCTCGTTAAGGTTTACAATCTTGCTGAAGTCGATGTTTTCGAGACCCTCAGCCACGAGAACCTTTTCGCCGCAAATGTCGCGTAGTGCGAATCCGGATTTCAGTTTCATTGCTTAATAATCAGTTTTTTAGCGGACATCAAGTCCCAATTTGGCGCAGATGCGGTAGAACAGCAGGAAAAATCGACGTAGCGGCGCGGTGTGCATCCAAAACCAGCTGTAGCCACGCCAAACGCGTCCATCCACATCAAAATATCTCTCTTTGCGGCCGATGTAGAAGCCCTGAGCCACACCAATCACATTGTCCGGCGTACAGGTTTCGCGGCCGATGACGTTGCCGTCGCCCCACAACGTGCAGTTGCCCGCGCCGTCGATGGCGATGACCCGATGGAGCACGTAGCGGCCATCGTCGGCCAAGACCAGAGCCACACAGCCCACCCGAACCGGCCTCTTCTGCGGCGAGACGAGCAGCACCTTGTCGCGCGCATGTTCGAGGAAGGGCCGCATCGACCAGCCACGCACGCGGAAAGTCGCCGTATGGCCCGCCTGCAACTGGCGGCGCACCTCCTCGAGGAAGATGTGGTTGGGTATCTGGATGGACTTTATCGACATTCTGCAAAAATCTTACGGCTCTTGCGGCAGGGTGACGCCCGCCGGCTTGAGGCTTTTTTCGTTCACGGCAAACCCGTCGCCCGACGAGACACCGTCCCACGCGCCGACACCGATGCTGCAAGTCACGGCAGCCTCACGGTAGGGCGTGCAATAGAGTTCGTAGATTGCGCTACGCGACACGACAGCGGCCGTTGTGTCGCATTGGGCGCGGTAAAGCTTTTTGTCCCACTTAACGCCGCTGCACGACGGCAACAGAAGAGCGAAGGCCGACACGGGCGACTGACGCTGGATGCTGCACTCGGGAGCGCGGTTGATGCGCACGAAGCCGCCCACCTCGAAACTGACGTTGCGGTAGCAGTTCGTCTTGCCGCTCCACGGCGAACCATAGACGATGACTTTGCCATCGCGCACGCCGACCACAGGATTATCGTCGTTGACCAACTGGCAACCCGGCACGTGCTTGAGCCAAAGGGTGCTGTGCGTGCTCTTGCCGGTGCCGCTCTTGGCCAAGAAAAGGTAGGCCTTCCCCTCGCGCGCAATGACCGACGCGTGGAAGAGCAACGTCTGATGTCGCATCGCCGCAAATGCGAAGAGCATCATCAGGAAATTGCTATAGCAGTATTCGCGCTGCACTGCATCGCCCGTCAACCAGCACTTGGCATCGCTGAACGACGCATCGCACTGCATCTGTGCAATGTCTTGTCGCGTAGTGAGGTCCTGAAGCGTGATTTGCACACCTTTTTCGCTCTGCTCGTACACGCACCACGTGTCCTGACACTCGAAATCGGCCATCTGAGTGGCATTGGCCAATGGCTCGAACCTCTCCACATGATGCAGAGCAAAAAGCACCGGCACCTCGGCGCAATCCGAGGCCCGGTGACAGAATGGCGCATATCGTGGAGCCAGAACGTCCAACAAAGGCTTGTCATCGGAATCGATGACGACGTGGAGGTCGGCAATGATGCAGTGCTTCAAAACAATTACAGATTACAAATTACAAATTACCGCCGCTTCACTTGACATTGGCCAAGTATTCGCTCACGTTCTTCTCGATGCGGGCAGCGAGGTCGGCATTGTCGGCAGCCTTGACGAACTTCTGGCCTACGATGTGCTCGTAGAGCTCGATGTAGCGGTCGCTGACGCTCTGAGCATACTCGTCGGTGATTTCGGGCATCACCTGACCGGGCTGGTTCATGAAGTTATGTTCGATGAGCCACTGGCGGACGAACTCCTTCGAAAGCTGCTTCTGCGGCTCACCCTTGGCAAACTTATCTTCGTAGCCCTCAGCATAGAAGTAGCGGCTTGAATCGGGCGTGTGGATTTCGTCGATGAGGATGACCTTGCCGTCGCGCTTGCCGAACTCGTATTTCGTATCGACCAGAATCAGACCCTTCTTGGCGGCGATTTCGGTGCCACGCTGGAACAGGGCGTAGGTGTATTTCTCCATCTGCTCGTAGTCCTCCTTGCTGACGAGGCCCTGAGCGATGATTTCCTCCTTCGAGATGTTCTCGTCGTGGCCCTCATCGGCCTTGGTGGTCGGAGTGATGATCGGGGTCGGGAACTTCTGGTTCTCCTTCATGCCTTCGGGCAGCTTCACGCCGCACAGTTCACGGCAGCCGGCCTTGTACTCGCGCCATGCCGAGCCGGTCAGGTAGCCGCGGATGATCATCTCGACGCGGAAACCTTCAGCCTTGAGGCCGACGGTGACCATCGGGTCGGGAGTGGCGAGTTTCCAGTTGGGGACGATGTCACTTGTGGCATCCAGGAAATTGGCCGCAATCTGGTTCAACACCTGACCCTTGAACGGGATACCCTTTGGCAGAATCACGTCGAAGGCCGAAATGCGGTCGGTGGCGACCATGACCATCAGGTCGTCGTTGATGTTGTACACGTCGCGGACCTTGCCGTGATAAACAGACTTCTGACCCTTGAAGTTGAAGTCGGTACGAGTTAATGCAGACATAATTACAATGAAAATTTATGATTTTGATGATTGATTTTATTTCGTCTTCTTTGCCGGGTCGCACGTAAGGCCGACGCCGAGCTTCTTGAAGATGCCTCGATCCACCTCGCTCACCATGACGGTGGTATGAGCCTGACAGCCACGCAGTTCCGGCAGTTGCGACAAGGCACGACGGCAATTTTCGTCCTGCTTGCTCAACACCGAGAGGGCGACGAGCACTTCGTCGGTGTGCAGACGCGGATTCTTACCGCCCAAATAGTCCACCTTCGTCTTCTGGATCGGCTCGATCAGCTCCTGCGGAATGAGTTTCAGCTTGTGGTCGATGCCGGCCAGATGCTTCATCGCATTGAGCAGCAGCGATGCCGATGTGCCGAGCAGCGGACTTGACGATGCCGTGATGATGGTGCCGTCGTGCAGTTCGATGGCCGAGCTGTCAACACCGCTTTCTTCGCGACGCTCCTTGGCGGCCACGGTGCAGCGGCGGTCGTCGGTCGTGATTTTGGCCTGCTGGAAGAGCAACTGGATTTTCTGCACCTCCGATTCGTTGCCGTCATCCTGCGCCATGTGGTTGAGCGCGGTGTAATAGCGGCGGATGATTTCCTGCTTCGAGGCTTCGCAGCAGACGTCGTCGTCGCAGATGCAGAAGCCTGCCATGTTGACGCCCATGTCGGTCGGGCTCTTGTAAGGGCTCTTGCCGTAGATGCCCTCGAACAGCGCATTGAGCACTGGGAAAATCTCGATGTCGCGGTTGTAGTTGATGGCCAACTTGCCGTAGGCCTCCATGTGGAACGGGTCGATCATGTTGATGTCGCCGAGGTCGGCCGTTGCTGCTTCGTAGGCGATGTTGACCGGATGCTTCAACGGGAGGTTCCAGATCGGGAACGTCTCAAACTTCGCGTAGCCGGCAGTCACACCGCGCTTGAACTCGTTGTAGAGCTGCGACAAGCATACGGCCATCTTGCCCGAACCAGGACCCGGCGCGGTGACGATGACCAACGGACGCTGCGTCTCGACATAGTCGTTCTTGCCGAAGCCCTCGTCGCTGTCAATCAGAGCCACGTTGTTCGGATAGCCCTCGATCGTGTAGTGATAGTAGGTCTTGATGCCCATGCGCTTGAGTCGTTTCCGATAGGCATCGGCTGAAGCCTGACCGTTATAGTGTGTGATGACAACTGAACCGACGAGGAACCCTCGCTGCTGAAATTCCTTGCGCAGGCGGAGGACATCCTCGTCGTAGGTGATGCCAAGATCCTGACGGACCTTGTTCTTCTCAATATCTTTGGCGCTGATTACGATGACAATCTCTGCGCTGTCGCTCAACTGCTTGAGCATCCGCAACTTGCTGTCGGGCTGAAATCCGGGGAGGACGCGGCTGGCATGGTGATCGTCGAAGAGTTTTCCACCCAATTCGAGATACAATTTGTTGCCGAACTGGGCAATGCGTTCCTTGATGTGTTCGGACTGGATTTTCAGATACTTTTCGTTGTCAAAACCAATTTTCATAACCTTATTACGCGACTTTTAAAAACTTTAAAAATAACGCCCGCAAAGTTACTCATTTATTGCGACCTGACCAAATTCGGCCAAACAAAAAGCACGACAGTCGAAGCATGTGCAATTATTCTTGCAAATTGAAAGTTGGAGCCGCCTTTTTGCTTTCATTTTGACAAATTCATCCAATGGCGTCGTTCATCATCGGACATCTTTTCGATGGCATAGCGGAGCATGGTGCGCGGCATTTCGTGGGCATGACGCCGCAAAAAGTCGCGTAGCAGCTCAATGCTGACGCGTTTGCCCAGTTCGCGCAGCATCCAGCCTACGGCCTTGTGCATCAGGTCGTGCCTATGGTGCAGATGCATCTCGGCATAGCGCAGACACCACGACGAGTCGCCGGCCTGCATCGTGCCCCACGTGCTGACCATGCTCATGCGCTTGCGCCACAGGTTTTCGCTGCACGCCAGACTGTCCATGATGGCCTGTTTGTCGCCCAACTGCGTGGGGAGCAGCAACCATCGGCCTAAGATTTTCGGGGCAGAGAGGTCAACCAGATCCCAATTGTTGGCGCGGTCGGCGTATCGCAGATAAAGCGAGACAATCCTGTCGCGTTCGGCAATGGCTGCGGCATCGGCCACAAGCTTCTTTTTGGTCAACCGCTCAAACTTCCACACCAGCAGGAGCAGGCCGCAGAGGCGCACCTCATGATAGCGGTTGGCGAGCAACGTGGGGATTTCGTCGAGCGGGATGTCGGCCGATAGCTTTACGATTTCGCGCGTCTGCGGCACTTTCAGGCCGATAAATTCGTCGCCCTCGCCATATTCGCCCTTTCCCGTCTTGAAAAAACGCATCAGGATGCGGCGCTGCCCTTCGTTGCGGAGCGATTCCATATAGGCGGCAATGTCGTTGGCCGTAAGCATGGTTGTGGATTTGTTCATTATTGGTCGATTTTGTGTTCGATGCAAGCGCAAAGATAGCGCTATTACTGAAAAATACAAATTTCATTCTATGTATATTTTATGTATTTTTATACGGGGGGGGTAAAATCGGGTATAATTTGGCAATTCCAATGAGAATCAGCAAGTTTGCAAGCAAAAAGGTTGACCTTCCCTTCCGAAAATAACAAAACAAGCACAAACAAAGAACATGAAAAAAGCAATTATTTTGTCGTCTGTAATTCTTGCAGGCATTTCGACGACAATGGCACAAAATGCCGACACAGATGACTATTCTCGTTTTGAACTGTCGTATGCCGCCACAAAATTTTCGTTTCAGAATCTCGATGAAAATACCAACGGTTTTTCTGCGGGCTTCCTTTGGGGCGACAATATATCGGCAGACCTTCCACTATTTGTGGAATACGGCTTCAATCTTACGTATGTGATAGGCAAAGATGAAGCATCCGACGCGTCCTTCGGCACAGCCAAGGAGACAGACAAGTTCCTAAACGTGGCATTGCCCTTAAATCTGGCATATAAAATTGCGTTGGCCGACAATGTATCACTCGTGCCATTCGCCGGCTTGAACTTCAAAGTCAACCTCGTCGGAAAGGCAGAAATGGAAGCAACAGGCTATTCGAGCGTGACACTCGACTTTTTCGACGATGAGGACGTTGAGAACACCGCCAAACGCTTCCAACTCGGCGCAAATGTCGGCATCGGCCTGAACATAAACAATCTCTATGTGGGCTACCGGTTCCAGCCAGACTTTTTCGAATACGTTGATAATATGAAGACAAAAACTCATTACATCAGTCTCGGCGTCAACTTCTGACAACTTACACCGGTCAACAATGCACCAATCACTCGCTTTGCAAAATGGAAGGTTTTGCAAGGCGAGTTGCCTTTTTACGCGGATTCCACCCCTCCACTACGCAGATTTTCGGAACGGCAACCATCATCGGACGATAAAAAAAAGATGCGACCTCGCAATGAGGCCACATCCACGGGAAGGTTATAAAGTAGTGGTTGGATTCGTTGGTTCACTTTTTGGCCGACGGCTTTTTCTTGGCCGATGCACCAGCCTCCAGCTTTGCAATCTTGGCTTGCAGACGTTCAATCTCCTTGCCCTGATTTTCAATGAGCTGCTGCTGTGCGCTCAAGTCGTCGGTGTCGATGCTTGACGGGAATTCCTGATTCAGTCGGATCTGCATGTCGCTGATGACGTTCATGTAGTTGGTGAAGGCATCGAACGAACTGTCGTAAGGCGAGAACGGCACGTATGCGCCCTGTTTGGTTGACATGAACTTGAAGTGGTCGGCCGACAGGAGGTAGGCGTAATCCTGCTTCAGCACCTGATTCTTTGAGAGATGCAGACGCTCGAAAATCGAATATACCGAACGAATTGCCTCGTGCTGTAGGTCGTTGCCCATCCACGCGCTCACGTCCTTGTCGTAGCCGTCCCAGCTGATGGCATGTCCGACCGAAGCCGGTGCGACCGACGGGATGTTGTCGAACGCCTCAATCGGTGTGATGAAACGCAACTTCTTCGTCTCGGCGAACGATGGCAATGCCTTGAAGAACTCGAAGATGCCTGTCGATGCGGGATGGATGCCGCCGATGACGTCGAAGTTCATGGCAATCACATAGATGTTTTCGGTCTCTGGACCGTCGGCAATCCACGACGTGTAGGTGCCGGCATCAAGGCCATTCTGGAAGTTCTGGCAGATGTCTTCGCTCAGTTTCGTGTTGCGGAAGAGAAGACCTACGTCGGCCTTGGCTGTGATGTTGTACATATAGTTCGGGCTGCGCCAGCCAAGCACGTGCTTCGTTCCCTCGGTGATGATGCCACGGAATCCCATTGCAGCCACCTCGGCTCCAATTTCGTCGTTGTAGATCATGCCGGTGTTGACGAATGTCTTCGGCTCGTACTTGAAGGTCTCGTAGATGATTTTCTTGTGCAGATCGACCTGAATGCGGAAATCGTCGGCATTGATGAGCGACGACAAACAGTGCGAGAATGTCTCGCAGCACAGTTCGCAGCAGCCGGTGGCCACCAAGTCGCGCACGCAGTCGAGGAACTCCGGGCAATACATCTCGAATTGCTCCATTGCCACACCCGAAATCGACAGCGCCACCTTGAATTCCTTGTGGCTGCGGTTGATCATCTCAAGCAGCATCTTTGCTGCCGGGATGTAGCTCTGGTAGGCATTGCGCTTCAGGATTTCTTCGTTGGCATAGTCGTCGTAATAGTAATGGTCGGCGCCGATGTCGTAGAAGCGATATTTTTTCAGACGGAATGGCTGATGAATCTCAAACAGCAGACAAACGTTCTTCATAGTTATGTTCGATAATTTATTGATTTACAATATTGTTTAGTTTCAAGAATGGTCGGAGGTTCAAGAATTTGGCTCTTCACTCCCTCACCCCCAACCGAGCAACCGCTTGTAGGCATCGACAACGCGGCGGCCCACCTTCTCCCACGTGATTTGGTTGACTTCGTTGCGACCTGCCTCCTGCAGGTACTTGTGCAGCGTCGGATAGGTGATCAGCGCATACATTGCATCGGCCATGGCGTCAATGTCCCAATAGTCGCACTTGATGCAGTTTTCGAGGATTTCGCCGCAACCCGACTGCTTGGAGATGATGCTCGGCACGCCGCACTGCATGGCTTCGAGCGGCGAGATGCCGAACGGCTCCGACACGGACGGCATGACATACACGTCGCTCACCTTGAACATCTCATAGACCTGATTGCCGCGCAGGAAGCCGGTGAAGTGGAATCGGTCGGCCAGTCCCTTGCGTGCCACCAGACGGATCATTGACTCCATCAGGTCGCCGTTGCCAGCCATCACTACGCGGGCATTCGGTGCCTTCTGCAAGCATCGGGCAGCCGCCTCGACGAAGTATTCGCAACCCTTCTGCGCCGTGATGCGCCCCAAGAAGGTGATGACCTTCTCGTCGGTGCCGCGCTTGGCCTCCATGTTGAGCACCTCGGGCTTCATCGGCTCGACGGCATTGTGCATGGCGATGCACTTGTCGGGGTTCTGGTGATACTTCTGGATGACCGTCTGGCGGGTCAGCTCGGACACGCACATGATGAGGTCGGCGTGGTTCATGCCGTCAAGCTCAATCTGGAACGTCGGATCGCCGGCGTCGCACATGCCGCGCGTGCGGTCGTACTGCGTGGCGTGGACGTGGATGACCAACGGCTTGCCGCTCACCTGCTTGGCGTGGATGCCGGCCGGATAGGTCAGCCAATCGTGCGCGTGGATGATGTCGTACGACTCCTTTCGTGCGATGACGCCTGCCACTATCGAGTAGTTGTTGATTTCCTCCAACAGGTTCTTCGGATAGCGGCCGGAGAACTCGATACAGCCCATATCGTTAGTGTAAAGATGGCTGAAGTCGGCGTAGATGCAGTTGCGCAGGTCGTAATATTCCTGTGGGTCCATGCAGTAGCCGAACCGCTGCTGCACGTAGTTCCAATCGACATCCCTCCAGACGACGGGCGTGTTGGCGGCTCCGATGATGTGGACAAAACCTTTCTCCTCGTCGCCCTGAGGCTTTGGCAGGACGAAGGTCACGTCGCACTCACCGGTGTTGACCACGCCGCGCACGATGCCGTACGATGCGGGACCCAAACCTCCCAGGATGTGTGGCGGCCATTCCCACCCAAACATTAATGCTTTCATGCTATATCTTGGTATATTTTTTGGGTTAATTTTTAGTTCCAACTTAGTTGTATGGTGTCTTGCGGAGGTCGGGCTCGGGCACATAGTCGTCAACCAGACGGATGGCCCGCAGCACTTCGGCCTGGTTGATCGAGAGCGACTGTGCGCCGTGTCCGTTGAATGGCGGATTGCCGTCGTACACCTCCGAAAGCGTGCCGATGCAATGGCGGTTCATCTCCTCCTCGTAGCTCATCAGGCGACGTTTGATGAACGCCACGCCCGAACGTGTGAAGACCGACAGATATGCCTCGGTGTAGATGCCGAGCAGCCACGGCCAGCAGGCTCCGTTGTGATAGGCGTAATTGCGTTCGGTGGCATTGCCCACGTAGTACGGACGATAAAGTCCGGCCTTCGGCGTGAGCGAGCGGATGCCCTTCGGCGTGAGCAGCTCCTTGGTGACCATGTCGAGCGCGGCCTTGCGTGCAGGCTTGTCGAGCGGCGTGTATTTGAGTCCGATGGCAAACAGCTGGTTCGGACGGACGCTGGCATCGGCGAAGGTCTCGGTCACGTAGTCGTACAGATAGCCGCCCGGTGCGGTGAATACCTTCTGGAAGTTCTCTTCATACTTTTCCGTCCATTCGGTGAGTTTGGCAATGCGCTCTTTGGCCGATGGTTCGTTGGAGAGCGACAGCAACTCGATGGCGAACTTCAAGCCGTTGTACCACAAGGCATTGAACTCGACAATGAAGCCACTACGCGGAGTGATCGGTCGGCCGAAGTCGGTGGCATTCATCCACGACACGGCGCGGTCTTCGCCCATCGAATAGACCAGACCGTTAGGGCGCAGATCAAGTTCGGGTGCAGTGTCGCTGATGATATAGTCGATGATTTCCTGAACCAGTGCGCCGTATTTCTCGTTGGCCTTCTCGACCGACACATATTTGGCATATTGCTGCACCGTCCAGATGGCCCAGAGCGGAATGTCGGGCGCAGTGATTTCCTGGATGGTGTCGTCGATGGTTCCGTCGCGCATATAGGCACGGAGGGCATCGGAAGCGGCCTCCATGATACGCTCGAACTCAGGCTCGTCGCCGATGATGAGTGTCGAACCCGGCAGCGCGATGAACGTGTCGCGGGCGCGAATCTTGAACCAAGGCCATCCGGCGATGATGTACTCCTTGCCATTGCGCGTCAGGATGCTGCTCGTGGCCGAGATTTTCAGGCAATTGAAAAAGCTGTCGCGGTGCTGACGCAGGTTGATGCCGCGCGTGAACATGGCCTTCAGGCTGTTGGGCTTGACGGGCGACAGTCCGGCCGAAAAGATGATGCTTTCGCCCTTGTGAATCTGCACCTCGAAGTAGCCCGGCATGTAGAGGTCCTCCTTGTAGCCATAGCCGCGCACCTGCTCGCGGGGATATTCTACGCCGATGTTCCAATCGGGGCACGACTGATAGCGGCACTCCTTCGAAAGCTGCATGTAGAGCATCGGATAGCCCTGATACATGCAAGTGCCGATGCCGTTCTCGACCGTCTCGTAGTTATAGTTCACGTTGTTGTTGCGGTGCGTCAGCTCGTTCACACTGCGGAATGCCAGCTGCGGACGGAGCTTCAAGGTCGTCTCCGAATGTGCATCGACCAAAGTGTAGCGCAACAACACACGCGGCTCGTTGAGCACGAGGAAGCTCTCGCGCGTCAGGATGACGCCACCCACGCGGTAGGTGGTGGTCGAAATTGTCTCGCAGTTGAACTCGCGGATGTACTTGTGTCCGCGCGGAGCGAAGTTGTCGCCGTCATATTTGTGGATGCCCAGATTGAACTCGGCGCCATGCTGGATGACTGTCTCGTCGAGCGACGAGAGGAGGACGTGATTTTCGTTGTCAAGCTCTGGCACTGGCGTGACCAGAAGTCCATGATATTTGCGTGTGTTGCAACCGGTCACAGTTGTTGACGAATATGCGCCGTACTTGTTTGTACGCAGGTATTCGATGGGGAGTGATTCCTCCAGATTGGTGAGCAGTGTTTTGTCGAACTTCAGATAGCTCATAGTTGTTATAAGGTTTTTCGGTGTATTAGTTTGTTTACATCGTGGCAAATGTAGGGAATAAAAGCGTGAAAGTCAATTTTTGCCTTTGGAAATTATGGCCGCATTGTGGAAAAAGCCCGTAATTTTTTGTTTTTAGTGCTGAAAAACATACTTTCAACTCATAATTTCCCGAAATTCCCCTCTTTTTGACTTTGCGATGTTGCTCCGACCCGAATAAAGTGTATCTTTGCACACAAATTGACAAAATGAGCAACACACGTGCAGATTTGATCGAAGCCGCCCGCCAGCTGTTTGCCAGCAAGGGATTTGACAACACGACGATGAACGAAATCGCCACGTTGTCGGGCAAGGGCCGCCGCACCCTCTACACCTACTTCAAGTCGAAGTCCGACGTCTTCATGGCCGTAGTCGATCAGGAGACCAGCCGCATCATCGACCACATCGAGGAGATCATGGGGCTGGAGATTTCGGCCGACGAGAAGCTGAAGCGCTACATCCTGTGCCGCCTGGAGCAGGTCAAGGAGACGGTGGTGCGCAACGGCTCGCTGAAGGCCGCCTTCTTCCGCGACGTGCTCAAATTGGAACACGCGCGCCGCAGGCTCGACGTGCGCGAACTGACCATCCTGCGTAGCATCCTGCAACAGGGCCTGGACGAAGGCACGTTCGACATCGACAACGCATCGGTCGTGGCGGTCACCATCCACTACGCGCTACGCGGCCTTGACCTGCCAAACATCCGAGGCCAGTTCACCGCGCTCGGCGTGCCGACCAACAGGTTGCGCCAATCAATCTTCAACATGATCTTCTACGGCATACTGACACACGCGGCCGTCGCCCACAACCATGCCGAACAAACCGACGAAAATTCTTGAACAAGAGAAAGACAATCACCAACTTAAATAAAAAATTAAAATGAAATTACTTGAAGGAAAAGTAGCCCTCATCACAGGTGCTGCACGCGGCATTGGCAACGCCATCGCCCACAAGTTTGCCGAAGAAGGCTGTAACATTGCATTCACCGACCTCGCCCTCAACGACGAGCATCTGGCCAACATCAACAAGGCCGCCGAGGAGATCGCTGCCCATGGCGTGAAGTGCATCGGCTATGCTTCAAATGCTGCCGATTTCACTGAAACTGAGCAGGTTGTAAACAAAATCAAGGAGGAGTTCGGCCGCATCGACATTCTGGTGAACAATGCCGGTATCACGAAGGACGGCCTGATGCTCCGCATGACCGAGGCTCAGTGGGATGCTGTCATCAACGTCAACCTGAAGTCGGCCTTCAACTTCATTCACGCCTGCACGCCAATCATGATGCGTCAGAAGGGCGGTTCAATCATCAACATGTCATCGGTTGTCGGCGTTCACGGCAATGCTGGCCAGTGCAACTATTCTGCATCGAAGGCCGGTATGATTGGCTTGGCCAAGTCCATTGCACAGGAAATGGGTCCTAAGGGCATCCGCGCCAACGCCGTTGCTCCTGGCTTCATCGAGACAGCCATGACAGCCCAGCTGCCACAGGCCGTACGTGACGAGTGGATGAAGAAGATTCCGTTGCGCCGCGGCGGTCAGGTCGAGGATATCGCCAATGTCTGCGTATTCCTTGGCTCCGACATGTCAAGCTACGTTTCGGGTCAGGTCATCCAGATTGACGGCGGCATGAATATGTAATGTGAGCTTTTGAGTTCGCCTGGTTATAAGGTCGTTATGGCCGATGACCTTCGGCGCGAAAAATAGAACTGCCTGTGGGGAAACTCACAGGCTTTTTTGTGTATTCGATGGGACATAGCCGAAAAAAATATACCACTATTGAGTGAGGAAAATATCTGGCAGTTTATTGTTGGCAAAAATACAAAAAAACGGTATCTTTGCGCCCTGAAAATGCCAATAAGCGCGTGAATCGGGCCGGAACGTGCAGCATTGGCCATGAAAAATCTTACACAAGACATTGGCCCAAAACAAACTTATGAAGAGCTTTTTGTTGACAATCTGCCTGCTGGTGTTTGCGGCGGTTGTGCCATTGTGTGCCCAGGAGTCGGACAATGATGTGATTTATTTGAAGAGCGGCGAGCGCATTGAGGCGGTCGTCTTCAAGGTGGATGACAACAGCGTCTATTATCGTCTGAAAGGCGAGAGCGTGGAGTATCAGGTCTCGAAACAGAAGGTACTGGAGGTGCGCTTTGCCGTCGGCCGCACGGAGAAGTTCGGCGAAGAAACGCCATTGGCCATGCAGCAGATGAATTCCCGTCTTGAGTGGGTGAATGATTCGTTCTACATCAACCATACGTACTGCGATAAAAGCTGGGAATATAGCAGATTGGTACGTCGTCAGTGGCGTCTGAATGGCTGGAAGAAGTTCTGCAAGATTTATGGTACGATTCAGATTTTATCAGGTTTCATATGTTTTATGTCTGCGACCAACGCTGATAAAAACCATAAAAAAGAAAATGCCGCAGAATACATGACGAGTGGATTCATAGGGATTGCAGAAGGTACCGCTTGTTACATAGTTGGCAGTTCGCTGTCTAACAAATGCAAGGCGACACGCGCGGACATCATGCGCATCAACGAGATGGGGCTGCCGGTGTCGGAATACCGTGTGGGCGGCGTTTCATTGGAGCCAAGCGTGAACCTGCTTTCCGACAGCGAGACGCACGAGCGCACGATGGGCGTGGGTCTGCGCCTGACGTTCTGAACATAGCACGAAGTGAAAAAAATAATCGGCTGTCAGAGATTGTTCTGATGGCCGATGTTTTTTATGTCCGATGTCATTCATCCTGCATGACCCAAGCCAGCACGTAGTCGTCCGTCGCGTCGAAATGCACCTGCATCGGGGCGCATCGGCCATCGACACCCAAAAGCAGCGTGCGGTGCGCCCAATCGATGTGCTGCACGGTGGTGAGGCGCTGAAGGTCGTAGAAGTCGTTGCCCAACACCTTGAAAGCGGCCTCCTTCGCGCTCCATGCCAGATGGATGGGCAAAAGCGGTTGGCCGCACTCGCCTGCCACCAGACGCAGCACGACCTCCTCTTCGGGACGCAGGAAGCGGCTCACGACACGCTCTACGCGACTTCCGAGGCGTTCGATGTCGATGCCGACGGGCCTGTCGGCCGCGATGACAGCGGCATATCCGTCGGTGTGGCTGATGCTGATGTGCGGTCCATCGGCCAAGAACGGAGCACCATCGGCCTTATAGAGCACCTCGCGCTCCTCGCCGTAGAGCAGTTCCTTCAGTGCGCGGCGTACGGCCAGCACTTCGAGCATACGGCGGCTGCCCGGCTTGAGGTTGGCAGTCTTGGCCGCGAAGAGTTCGGGGTGTTGCAGTTCAGAGCGGAGCTGCTCTTCGCTCTCGTTGATTTTCCAGATGATGTAGTCGGGCGGTGTTGTCACGCGATTTTGAAATTTGTTGTACGACTTGCAAATGTAGCGGAATTATTCCGTTCGGCCATCGTTTTACGCTGTTTGACGCGCATTTTCATTCCTTATGCTTTTCAACAATTCTCCGCTACGCGAGTTGAAAACTGTTGAAAAGTGGCATTTCGCGGTGCATAAACGTGTGAATAACACGAAAAATGGCATTTCTGGCCGACTTATCCACGGCCGATGTGGAAAACTCGAAGCGGAGAGCGGAGACCATCCTAACGGTTACTTCTGCTTCTTCTTGTTTCTGCTTTTACGATTTTTACGATGCAGTTTAACTACACATTGTTCTTTATTTGACGTCATTATTTTGTTACTTACCAATCCAGCATCCCAGCCTATCAAAGCCACCAATAAACTTCCACCCAAAAGCGCCATAGTTGCAAAGAGTAGAGATTTGCTCGGAGAACTGTATATGATGGTAACATCCATCTTTTTATCGGCATAAGAAACAAACGAAATTAAAGAAAGGAACGACATCAGGAAAGTAAAGCCCATCATAGCAATTCTACACGAATGGAATCCAGTTCTTTTATCATTCTTAGTGTATCTCCTTTGTGTGTGTCGAAACCGTCGGAAATCCGTCCGCAATAGGTAGCAAAGAAGAATTCCCAGGCCAGCAGAAACCAAACAATAAAAGCCACCATTTATGTTTGGAAACATGGTTCGAGTAGCCGCCAATGCCATCCCAAACAGAATGGTGTAGAGCCATATTTTTCCTATCAGATTTCGAATTACCTTGAAAAGCACAGTTAAATGGTTTTTAAATAGTGTTCAAATGTCGGAATCCAGCCTCCCATCGAAGAGGTCGGAGGGGGTCGTTCGCCTCACACGGCGAAATTCTTGCCCGTCCAGCGCATGGAGTGCCAACGGCGCATGAGGACGATGCCACGGATATTCTCGTCGAGCGCAAAGCCGACCCACATGCCGAGCAGTCCAAACCCGAGCGGGATGCCCAACAGATAGCTGACGCCGACGGCAATCGTCCACTGGAAGATGATGCCGATGATGACCGGATAGATGGCATCGCCCGCAGCCCGCAGCGTACCGCAGGCAAAGACGTTGCGCACACGGCCGATCTCCAGAAACCAGTCGATGACCAGCACCCAGAAACCCATCTGCACAATCTCGGCATTGTCGGTCAACGCCGTCAGGATGGGATAGCCCAAGGCCGCGATGATGGCCGAGCAGGTCAACGTCACGCGCATTGACTGCCGCATGAAATAGTTGCCAAGGGTGTAGGCCGCGCGATAGCGGTTCTTGCCGACGAGATGGCCCACCAGAATGTCGCCGCCCTGCGTGATGCTGAGGCAGAAGAGGTAGCCGAACATCACGATGTTGACGCAATAGGTACGCGCGGCCAATGCCTCGTTGCTGATCTGGTTGATGAAATATGTGACCACAATCTGCGAAAGGCTGTAGCTCAACTCCTCGCTCATGGCCGGGATGCCGATGTGGAAAAGGTTGCGCAATTCGCGCCACGGGAAGGGTCGGAACCACTCTTTCGGATATTTCTGGATGTGAACCCGAGTGTGGATTACGGCCAACAGCACCATCGCCACTACGCGACTCAGAGCCGTGCTCCATGCGGCACCCTCGACGCCCATTGCGGGACAGCCCCAATGTCCGAAGATAAGCGCGTAGTTGCCCAACACGTTGAGCACATTGGCAATCAAGGTGACGACCATCGGCCATGCAGCCTTGTCGGCCGAGCGCAACGATGCACTGAAGGCCAGCGATATTGCCTGACAGAACGACAGTCCGCCCGTGATGCGCAGATAGACCAGACCATCGGCCATCAGCTCGTCGCGCAGACCCATGAAACGGAGCACGCCTTCGGCATCGGCAAAGAGCCAGAAACTCACCGCCATGCCAATCACGAGGTTGAGCAACAGGGCCAAGCCGACCACCTGCACCAGACGACGCCGCAACCCGGCACCGATATACTGCGCACAGAGGATTGTGGCTCCCATCGAGATGAACTGGTAGATGAGGAAGATGAGCGCGATGAGCTGATTGTCCATGCCCACCGCAGCCACGGCATTGTCGCTGTAGCGCGACAGCATGACGATGTCGATTGCGCCGACCAGCATCACCAGTGCGAGGTCGAGGAAGACGGGCACTGAAATCTTCTTCAGCTGCTGTTTGAGATACGATTTTGACTGTGACATACCTTATAAAACCTGACGGCTCCGTAATACGGTTCATTCAATTTTCGGAGCGCAAAGATAGTGCTTTCCGAATGGCCTATTTTATTGTGAGACAAAATCTTGATTATTTCCCGACCTATGTGCCGCAAAAGAAAATCGCACATAACAAACGGAGGCTGTCTTGCGGCCGATGCGACATCCACTCTCTTTTCAACAATTTGGCCGCGCGACGTGTTGATAACTGTTGAAAAACCTCATTTGGCGGTTGACAACGATGTGAATATCGCGAAAAAACGTATCTTTGCCCGACTTATCCACATCCTATGTTGAAAACACGAATCTTCCCATTTTTCAGCGTCGCCATTGCCCTGCTGACCGCCTGCGACGACGGTCTGCAAGTACCTCAGCGCGAACGCATTGACCTGTCGGGCGAATGGCAGACCAACCTCGGACCGTGCCGTCTGCCGGGCACGACCGACGAGAACCGTCTGGGCAACGGCCAACACGCCACCGACGTCACCACACAGCTGACGCGACTCTTCCCGTTTGAGGGCATCGTGCGCTACGAACGCGACGTTGAAATCCCATCGGCCATGACGGACAAACGGCTCACGCTCATTATGGAACGCACCAAACCGAGCCTGCTCATCGTTGATGGCGACACCATCGGCCACCTTGACCACCTCTACGCACCGCACCGCTACGTGCTTCCGCAGCTCACATCTGGCCGTCACCGCTTCGTCATCGAGGTTGACAACCGCCCGGAAAGTGTGCCGTCGGCCGGCATCAGAGGCTCGCACGCATGGACCGACGCCACGCAGACCAACTGGAACGGCATCTTGGGCGACTTCTGCATCGAGGCCACACCGAGAGCATTTTTCTTGTCCGATGTGCAGGTCTATCCCGACGTCGCACGGCGTACTGCCGAGGTGCGGCTCACCATCACCGCCGAGCGGCACAATGCAGTCACATTGCACATCGCGGGCGAATCGTTCAACACCACCGAGGCGCGACGGACCATCGGCCATGAACCGCTCGAAATCGAACTGCACGAGGGCGAAAACCGCGTAGCGTTCACGCTCGACATGGGCGACGCTCCTCTGCTCTGGAGCGAATTCCACCCTGCGCTCTACCGGCTCGGCATTGTGGCCGACGACAAAGACGGTTTCCGCGACGCACAACAGGTCACGTTCGGAATGCGCCAGTTCGCTACGCGGCCAGTCATCGCCCGTCAGGCCGACCGCAACGTGGCTGTGGGCGACACCATAGGCTGGCACTTCACCATCAACGGACTTGCCACCTTCTTGCGCGGCAAACACGACGGCTGCGTCTTCCCGCTCACAGGCTATGCGCCGATGAATGTGACCTCGTGGCGCGACGTCTTCCGCACGGCCAAGGGCTACGGCATCAACCACTACCGCTGCCACAGCTACACGCCGCCGCGCGCCGCATTCCTCGCCGCCGACCTCGAAGGCATCTACATCGACACCGAGCTGCCCTATTGGGGAAGCATCGGACAAATGGACGACAGCGTGACGCAGTTCCTGCTGCGCGAAGGGCTGATGACACTCAATTTCATGGGCAATTCGCCATCGTTCATGATGCTCGGTCTGGGCAACGAACTTGGCGGCGAAGTCGATGTGATGCGCCAGATGGTCGATAGCCTCCGCCGACGTGACAGCCGCCACCTCTACAACTTCGGGGCCAACGACTTTCTGGGTTGGCGCGGACCGCTCGACGGCGAAGACTGCCTCATCACGTGCCGCATTGGCGGCTGGGTGGCCGATGCGCCTGTGCCGGATGCCTTCGCCTCGCACGTGCGCAGCAGTTTTTCGTTTGCCGATGCCGACGATGGCGGCCTGCTCAATGCCGTCCGACCCGCTACGCGACTGAACTACACACACGCCGTGCGACGCGCTCCGCGACCGGTGGTCAGCCACGAGACCTGCCAGTTCCAGAGCTATCCCGACTATGCCGAAATCGAGAAATACACCGGCGTGCTCTATCCCTACAACCTCGAAGTGTTCCGCCAACGCCTCATCGACGCCGGACTTTCCGACCAGGCCGAGCTCTTCCATTGGGCGACCGGCGAATGGGCGATGGACTGCTGCAAGGCCGACATCGAACAAGTGTTGCGCACGCCGGGCATGGCCGGATTCCAGATGCTCGACCTGCAGGACTATCCGGGTCAGGGCAGCGCATTGTGCGGCGTGCTCGACGCCTTCATGGAGAGCAAAGGCTACATCAACGACGACGAGTTCCGCCAGTTCTGTGCGCCCGTCGTGCCGCTGGGCCTGATGGACAGCCTCTGCGCGTGGAACGACCAGCCGTTCAACATCGACGTCGCCCTATGCAACTATCTGGAGGGCGACTTCTGTCAGCCGATCGACTACCGCATCGAGGGCGACGGCTTCGTGCGCGACGGCCTGCTGCCTGCCACGACCGTGGAAAACGGCGAAGTCCGCACCATCGGCCGCATCGCATTGACCGACGATTTTGCTGAACTGCAACGGCCGACACAGCTCACGCTCACACTGCGCGCCGGCGACTACGCGAACCGCTATCGGCTGTGGGTCTATCCGCACTACGCGAATTCCGCGGCCGACAGTGCTGCAACGGCCGACGTGCTTGTCACCAACAGCCTCAGCGACGATGTGACACACCGCCTCAACGACGGTGGCCGCGTGCTGCTCGTACCCAGGCTGGCCGACATCGCGGCGCAGAGCGTCGGCGGACTTTTCACGCCCGACTATTGGAACTACGCGATGTTCAAGTCGATCAGCGAAAACAACGGCCGCCCCGTCTCGCCCGGCACCCTCGGACTTCTGTTCGATGCCCATCGGCCACTCTTCGCCGACTTCCCGGGCAACGGCCGCAGCGACTGGCAGTGGTGGAGCATCGTGCGCAATTCGCGGCCGCTGGTGCTCGATTCGTTGGCCGACGTCTGCCGCCCGCTCATTCAGGTGGTTGACAACGTGGAACGCAACCACCTACTCGGCCTGCTGGTCGAAATGCACGTTGACGGCGGCTCGCTGCTCATCTGCCCCACCGACCTCGATGCCATCGGCCGCTACCCCGAAGGCGATGCCTACCGCCGCGCCCTGATGCGCTACGCGACTTCGGCCGACTTTGCACCGCGCGACACCGTGTCGATGGCCGATGTGCGCCGTCTGCTCAACGGAGTGACCGCCGAACGCGACATCCACGGCGTGCAAAACCTGTCGGACTACAAGCGGCATTGATGAACATCGTGGCCGGCGACATTGTTGACAACCTGTTGAAAACGCCGTCCGTCGGTTGATAACGCGGTTGAAAAGCCGGTTTGGCCGATGTTTATCAACCATCCGCTGTGGATAAGCCGGTTCCCGACCTCACAGCACTCTTTGCAATCCCGCTACGCGACTTCCGCACCAGAAAATCCGCGTAGCGACACGAAAAAACCGAGACAGAAATGCCTCGGTTTTCTTTTTTCGTCAAATGTGCTCCGTCATCTGCGCACAATCATCTTGCGGCCATAACGTATGTAGATGCCAGGACGGAGGCCGTCGGTGGTGTCGGCAACACGATGGCCGAGCAAATCATAGACTGCACCGTCGGCCTCGGCCTTGTCGGTTTCGGGCAATACGATGGCCGATGTCTCGCTCTCCGCATTGGCGAACCTCAATCGGATGGCTGCGGCTCCCGATGCCGTCGATGAGACGAAATATGCCTTGAAGCCCTTCGTGCTCGGCTGGCTGTAGCGGTAGAAGCCGACCGTCTCTTCGGCGGCATTCGGCTGGAGGGCGAACACATTGCCCGCGCCTGCAACATCGGCCGTAACATGAGCGGCGAAACTGCCCGTCATCGAGCTTTCAAAATCTGGTGCCGATGTCTGGTCGGCATATTGCAGCGTGCAGTCGTAGGTCGTGCCCGGAGTGCCCACAAGGATGGTCGGGACTTCGGCCGGAATGACCGAGATGAGCTTCTGGAGCGTCAGTTCGTATTCGATGCCCGACGTGCCGGAAATCTGCGTCTTGCCAGTCACGTAGTAGGCCATGATGCCGCCCGGAATGTCGAGCGCAACGGGGCTGTAGAGAGTCGCGTAGCCGTAGCCGGCGACCGTGGTTGTAACGGGCAATGCAGAAAGGATCTCGACCGACCAGAAGGCGTAGCCATTGTCGGCTACCGAGCTGGTTGTCGTGCAGTCGCTCGAACCGAGCAAGTACTTGCCGTCGTTGGAACGCACGCTGTAGCAGGCCGTGAAGTCGCCCGTGCCTCGTGTGAAGGTGAAGGTCGATGCCGATGCCGCGTCGGCCACCGATGCCATCAGGTGCGTTGCCTTGACGAACTGGCCGTTGCTGTAGAAGAGGAAGCGGCCCTCAGCGTCGTAGTAGATGATGTTGTCAATGCCCGACGGCGCAAGCGTCAGGGCTGAACCATCGGCCGAAAGCGTGGCGTACTGGTTGCACGAGTAGTTCTTCAAGCGGATGAACGAGCCCTTCTGCGGCACCTTGAGCGAATAGGTCACGGTGATGGTGCGACCCTCGATGCTGATTGCCGACGTGTAGTTCGACAGGCTGCCCACGGTGATGTCGGCCGACGATACGGAGTTGTGCGCCGATGTGAATGTAGTGCTGCCGCTGTAGGTCGTGCCCCAGATTTCGATTGCGACACCATATTGCGGAGCATCCTCGACGACGAGTTCGAAGGTGTAGAGGCTGCTGAGCACGCTGACCGGCACGTAGATTGTCGTGTCGCGGTAGTTAGACGTGGCCGGCATCTCCAGTTTGATGTAGGTCGTGCCCGTGGTCAGACCCTCAACGCTGTAGTTATAGACGCGGTTTTCGGCCGATGCGAGCGTCAGTGTGGCGAACGTCTCGTCAACCATCGAAGCCGACACCACGCCGTCGTAGTAGGCCACATCGACCGTCACCGTCTTCGACGTGCCTTCGGTGAGCGTCACCATGGCGGGCAGGATGGTTACCGTGGGCAGCTGGCGTTCGTCGGCCACGGTCAGCGTGTAGCTTGCCGACAGCGCGCCGTGCGTTGCCGAACGGGTTGCCGTGATGGTTGTCGTGCCTGCGCCGACCAGCGTGACTGCGCCGGTCGAGGCATTGACCGTAGCCACCGAAGTGTTGCTCGACGTGTAGGTCACGTTCATGGCCGACGGCGATTTCGTCAGTGTCGGGGCTGAGAAGCTGCTGCCCATCTTTGCGCTGTAGGCGGCCGACGGGAACGACATCTCGGCCTTCATGTAGAGGTAGAGCGTCCTCTTGGCCGATGTAGAACCCTGGAACACGCCGCTGCTGTTGTAGTTCAGATAGCGGCTGTTGGCGTCGCACCACACCTCAAAGCCCTCGCCCGATTCAGTCAGCGTCACCACGGTCGATGCGTCGGCATAGATGTCGGTCGATGACTTCGGAGCCAGATATTTGCCGCTGCCGACGCCCTTGGCCACGTAGCCGCTGCCGCTCTTGGTGATTGTGAAGGCATAGGCCGGAGCCGCAGAAACCGCGTAGTCGGCGACTGTGACGGCCGTCTTGGCCGACGTCGTGAAATTGCCGTCGAGCGCATAGCCAGACGTGGCTGTCGCGTTGCTTTGATAGACGATGAGATATTGCTCGCCGCTCACGATTTCGTCCAATCCGGTGACGCGGACATAGTTGGCCGAGCCCGTCGGTACGGCAAGCACCGAGATGGTCGTTGTGGCCGATGCGGCTGTGTAGTTCGATGTCGCGGCTGCCGTTGCCGTGATGGTTGCCGTGCCTGCGCCGACTGCGGTGATTACGCCGCTCGCATTGACCGTTGCCACCGAGGTGTTGCTCGACGTATAGGTCACTGCGCCGTTGCCGCTGTTGGTCAGCGTAGTGGCCACCGTCGTGCCGACATAGGCCTGCGACGTCTCGGCCGTGAGGGTCAGTGTCGGGGTCAGCAGCTTGCTCGTCACCGTGAAGTTGAGCGTGGCCGATGCCGCATAGAAATCGTTCGTCTCAGCGGCCGATGCCGTAATCGTGGCCGTGCCTGCGCCGACCGCCGTGACGACGCCGCTCGCATTGACCGTAGCCACTGAAGTGTTGCTCGACGTGTAGGTCACGGCTCCGTCGCCGTTGTAGGTCAATGTTGTGGCCGATGTCTCACCCGGCTCGAGCGAGGTCGTGGCCGCAGTGAGCGACATGGTTGGCGTAATCTTCGTGTTCCAGTCCTGCTTGACAGTCAACTGAATGGTGCGTGTGGCCGATTCGTAGGTCGATGTGGCGGCCAAATGCACCGTTATTGTAACGACACCTGCGCCGACGCATGTGACAGTGCCATCGGACGTAACCGTAGCGACCGAAGCATCGCTCGTCGTATAGGTAATCGTACCGTCGCTGTTCGTATAATAGCCAACCTTAGAAGATAAGCCTACAATCGTGGACGAGCCGAACTGACTCCAGATGTTCAATTGTGGGGTCTGCAACGAGCTGTTAACCTTGGTCAGCGTGACGTTCTTCATTGCCACCCAGTTGGCCGAAGCACTGCCAGAACGGATGCCGATGGTGAGATTGCCGCTGGCATCGGCCTGGCCGATGGCGGTCAGTGTGGCATAGCGGCCCGACGACTGGTCGTTGTAACGGATGGCCGTGCCACTCGAGATGTCGGCCGACTCGCCGTCGCCCGCGTAGAGATACACGCCCGACGGATAGGTCGTGCTGCGCTCATTGTAGGCACGAACGAGGGCCGAGAGCCGGTAGTAGGCATTGGCCGTCAATCCCGTCGCCGTGTAGCTCCATGTGCCGGCAGGCAGATAGTTTCCATAGCGCACCCAGTTTTCAAGGAAAGGCGTGGTCATGTTGCTGCCGTCGGAGTTGCCCTCGGTTGACCATGTGTTGATGTGGAACGTCGAGTTGTTGTCGATGCTCCATCCGTCCATGCTCGATGTGCTGATATTGATGGTCTGTGCGGCAAGCTGTCCGGCCGTAGCGATGACGGCCGATGCCACTATTGCAAACAAACGTTTCATATTGTCAAATTACAAATTACGAATTACAAAATACTGCCTTGCGGACGCGCCATCGGCCAAAACCGAAATCCGCATCCATACCGCTGAAAAATATAGCCTCATACTTTTCAAATTACGAATAACTGCCTTGCGGACGGGAATCAAAGAGCGACCTTCTTGCCGTCGCGCACATAGATACCGCGGGTTGCCGGACTCTGGACTCGGCGGCCCTGCAGGTCGTAGAGCGTGCCTTCAAGATCATCGCCGGCAGCATCGACATCGTCTTCGATGGCATTGCCCACGTAGAGACGCATCAGAGTGCGTGCGCGGGCGGCATCGGACGTGGCCTTGCCGTAGATTGGCAGATAGAAGTAGAGGTCTTCGCTTGTGTACGATGCCGTCTGTGCGAACATACCTTCGCCCACCCAGAGAGCCGGAGTGACGTCGGCAGCCAAATGCCAGTCGGCAGCGTTGCTCTTGGCCGATGAAACGGCGTAGAAGCCCGCGTAGTTCTTGTGATCGACCTTTGTCCAGATGCTGTTCGGCAGCGAGTCGGCCAACGTCTGCAATCCGTCGTAGTAGAGCCACAGCTCCTTCGGCAACTGCATCTTGTATTCAACGGCCGATGCGGTGAAGTTGTAGTCGTCATCGTAGGCCATCTCGTAAGGCTTGTATTCGCTCACGAGGTATGGGATGCCGAAGCAGTTCCAGCCCATGTCTTCGGCTGCTGTCAATGCACCAGATCCGTCGGTCGGCTCGTTGTTGTGCTGCGTGAGCGTGACGAGCTGTGCGGTCGAGATGATGTTGCCCTCAGCGTCGGTGAGCGGATGCTCGTTGTAGATGTAGTCGCGCATCGTAGTGCCCTTGCCCGTGAAGCGATAGACAGTGTCGTGGCTGCATGTGAAGAAGACACCCTGGCAGGCCTCGGTGGCTCCGTCCACGTCGTAGATGCGCTCCCAGCATGGCGAGTTGGCGCTCATGATCTGGTAGCGGGCCGATGCGCGGGTCTGGCCGTTGTAGGTGTAGGCCGTGGTGCGGACGTCGGGCGTGAGTGTGAGCACGCGGGTCGTGGCATCGTAGCTGTAGGTTGCCGGGCCGTGGCTGTCGTCGGTCGCGTAGTTGTAGTCCATGTCGTATGGCAGGGCTACGATCGAACCGGCTGCGTTGATGTTGCGTTCAACGGCGACGTAGGCGGCCTTGATGCTCTGTCCGTGGCCGTAAAGCGACGCTCCGCGCTTGACGAGCAGATAGGCCGGGATGAGGTCGTGAGCCTCGGCAATCAGGTTGCTGTTCTCCAACAGATAGACGACGCTGCCCTCGTGCGGATAGTAGTTGCCGCCGTAGTCGAGGCTGTCGGTGTTGGTGAAGACGGTCTGGCCGACGGTGTCGTTGCCAACGCACCAGGTCTCGAATGCGCCACGGTCGAGCACGTCGATTGTGGCCTTGGCCGAACGGGTGTTCAGCACGCGCGGATTGGCCAGCAGGTCAACGTCGGTCGCGTAGTTGATGAACTGGACCAGATTGGCCGTAGCGGCATCGAGCGTCATCGGGTTGATTGAGTCGCAACGGTCGATGTTGAGCGAGTGTTCGGTGAGCTGGTAGTTCAGGTTGGCGTCCGAAACCGCGTAGTTGAACTTCGAGAGGGTGTTCTCGTCGGCCGGATGACCCGCGTAGTTGAAGATTGAGTACCACAGGTGGCTGCCCTGCTTGTTGTCGGCGGCCTCGTCGTAGCGGCAGTTGCCGGCGGCGTCGTTGGTGCGGCCCTCGACGGTGAGGTTGACACCGTAGCCCGTTGAGCCGAGGTTGAGCACGTAGTTGGTCGATGCGACGGCGTTGTCGCGGAAGAGCACTTCGTAGATGAGGGCGTTGTTCACGTTGGCCACATTCACGTTGGTTGCGCCCGATGCGTTGTTGTCGGCCACGAGGATGTGCGACACTGCAACTGCCGGAATCACTCCATCGACCGACGATGTCGGATTGATGTCGAGCACTGGCGTGAGCACAGCTCCGAGCGGATTATTTTCGGTGACCGACGAGATTGCCACGCCGTCGATGCGGGTCGGGACTTCGGCGCTGAAGGTGTTCTTCTCGCCAGTGGTGACCGACGAAAGTACGGTGCGCTTCGTGCTTGGGCCGACCAGACCCGGACGGTTGTTGACCACGGTGGCTACATCTTCGTGAAGGTGCGGATAGAGATATTCGCCGGTCTCTTCGTCGATGGTGTAGCGCACGGAATCGGTGACGTTGGTCGGGTCGATGCTGCCGAAGATGTTGACGCCGCTGCGCAGGGTGATGCCGTCGAACTGCGTGTCATTGTCGCCCTTCACGAAGACGTATGCCTCGTTGAGGTCATCGGCCGTCGGA
Organism: Bacteroidales bacterium UBA3663; assembly: GCA_002373755.1. GTDB lineage: Bacteria > Bacteroidota > Bacteroidia > Bacteroidales > UBA3663 > Liminaster. Next base: position 28,700 of record DFJU01000055.1, read on the forward strand.
GCGTTGGTTGCGCTGTAGATGGCGGCAAGGTCGATGGCGTTCTGGAGGTTTTCGCTGTTCATCGTCTGGCCCCAGCCTGTTCCGTCGCGGTTTTCGGTCTGCGTCGGATCGACATAGATGACGCGGAGCAGCGGCTGCGGATATTCGATGGCGCCCACCTCGATGCTTTGCGGGATGACACGCGGCTGGTCGAGGAAGTCAAGTTCGGTGGTCGGAATCCATGCGAGGTCGAACACCTGGTCGGCATAGATTGTCGTGTCGCCCTTGTTGACCAGACGCACGCTCGGACGCAGGCTGAAGTCGCGCTGTTCGATGTCGCCGCCCTCCGACCAGTCGGTTGCCTCGAGAATCGGATTCTTGAAGTTCGGGCCGGTCGAGATGTTGTGGTTGTCGAGCGACAGGTAGGTGTTCCAGTAGTTGTTGACGAAGGCGGTGTCGGTGTAGTCGGTGCCTTCGGTGATGACCACTGCTCCGTTGACGAAACGTGTGTAGGCGTTGCGGCGGAAGATGCTGTCGGATGCGGCATCGCGGTCGGACACGTAGCCGTCGAGTGCGAACTGCTTACCATAGACCGAAGCGTCGCCGTCCGTCGGGTTGTTGCGCCAGAGCACGGTGTTCATGATGTTCGAGTGGCGCGGATTGTAGTCGGCTCCAGAACCGGTTGCCGTCTGGCCGTTGCGCATCGCTGCGGCGAGCATCTCGCCTGAGCCTTCGTTCGACTCGCTCTCGATGAGCGTGGTGAGCATACCCGAGTTCATCAGAATCCAGCGGCCCTTGTTGAGTGCGATGGTGTTGTTGATGGTGCGGGTGTTGTAGGCCTCAAGCGGATTGCCCCAGTTGGAGTGGAAGACGCTGTTGTAGATGAGCGCGTCGCCGCCATACTGACCGATATATACGGCCGATGACGAGCGGTCGTTGAGCGTAGAGTTGTCGTAGTGCGTACCGCTGTTCATCACGCAGCACTTCGTCATGACGAACTTGGCCGGATTGTCCACTACGCGATAATAGAGGGCATAGTCGGTGGCCACTGACGACTGGACGGTGTAGGTGTCGTCGGTCCAATAGGTGCAGTGCACATCGGCCGATGGGTCTTTCGACAGGGCTGCATACTCGTCGGCCGAAATCGAAATGTTGGCCGTGGCGGGCGATGTGGCATAGACGGTGTAGGTCGTGCCCTCCGACTGGTAGGTGTAGGCCTGGTCCTCGTAGCGGACGGCCGTGCCGTGTGTGCCCGACAGTGCCTGATTGTTGACGAACGTGATGCCGTCGAGCTGAACCGGAATGGTGGTTGCAGTGCGCGTCGAACTTGACATTGCGCCGTTGCCCAGACCTTCGTCGTCGCCCTTGCCGTAGCGCTGCATGGCATCCTTCACGTAGAAGAGGTAGTCCCATGTGCCAGTTGTGCCGTCCAGACGTTCGGTCGAGCGGATGACCGACGGATAAAGCTCGGTGTCGTATTGGTCGCGCAGATCCTTGCTATAGCCGCCCTTGATGGTGAGCGAGCGGACGAAATACTTGTCGATGTCGCTCTGCGAATACTTGAGCTGGCCGTTGGTGTAGGCCCAGTCGGGGAAGACGACGCTCTCGTTGACATCTTCGGTGTCGATGCAGAATGTGCGGTGACCGCCGTAGGTGTAGATCGGAGCGTAGGAGCCGTCGGTCAGGCGGATTTCCTTGCGGTGGCCGTTGCGGCTTGCG
>DFJU01000055.1:30450-53095 GCA_002373755.1 Bacteroidales bacterium UBA3663
TGCGAGCAGCGTCTCGATGGCGCGCTGGAGGTCGCTGGTCGGAGTCTCCCACGTCGAACCGTCGGGCGTACCGTTTTCTGGCTTCTCGATGGTCGATACCCAAAGGATGTCAACCGCGTCGCCCTCGCTCGATGCTACCAGACGGCAGTGCGGATATTCATAGACGCCGAGGTCGATGTAGGTCTGGTTGTGCGACGGAGCCGGATCGGCAGCCACACGAGGCAGATTCTCGTCGGTCGATGCCGAGCGCATGTAGATGTCGTTGCCCAAGTTCATGCCGCGACGGTTCTGCTCGTTCAGGTAGTATGCCTCGAAGTATGCGCCGTTGCCGTTGTACTTGCCGTCGGCATCGGTGGTCCAGTAGGTCGAATAGCCTTCAGCGCCATTGTTGACGATGGCCTGCTGCAAGAAGCATGAGCCGTTGTCGGTCAGGTTGTTCAGACGGGCACGCGACCAGTCGGCGGCCTCGTTGTAGCCGCTGTAGCCGGCCGAGGTCGATGGATTGCAGAAGTTCGGGCCGTCGAGCGCGTCGTTGTCCGAGCTGAGTGCGATGTTGACGTTCTGTGTGGCGTAGCTGTCGCCCGAAGTCGCGTAGTTGGCCACCCAATGGCTGTAGATGGTCTTACCGATGAATTCGTTCGGGCTGTAGGCCATCTGGCGGTAGTCGGCGGTGTTGGCCACGGTCTTGCCCCTGCCCTTCTCGTAGGCCGAGAACCAGACGGCTTCGCAGTAGAGGCTGTCGAGCGCGCCCTGGCTGGCCGGAGCCTTGCTCAGGTCGGTGTCGTAGATGCCGTTGGCATCGAGCGACGCGCTGTTGGCGAAGTTGATGCAGAGCTGCTGGGCGAACGGGTTGGCCGATGTGATGTCGTCGTGGATGGCATTGCCCCAGAAGACATTGTTGGCCACAAGGTTGTAGTCGGCTTCGGTGGCATCGGATGTCTGGTCGAGGCCGACGTTCGGATTGAGCGTGAAGATGGCCGGATAGAGGCAAGCCTTGTTGTTGACGAAATCGCAGTTGAGCACCTTCATGCGGCTGTTGTAGCCACCGTAGAGGGCTGCGCCCGTGCCGCCGTAGATGAGGCGGCTGTCGGACTGCGGTTCGAGTGTGGAGCCAATGGCGCGGGTGACGGTCTTGTCCAGGTCGGCCGAGGCGTCTTCGGCCTCGTTGTTGGAGAAGATGGTGTTATAGACCTCAAGCTTGTTGTTGAAGCAGACTGCACCGCCGTTGCCCGGATAGTCAACCGTAGTCGTCTTGGTCACGCCGTAGTCGCCTGCCGAGGTCGACGGCACTGTCCATGTGACCAATTCGCTCTGGCTGATGGCCTTGTTTTCGGCGAAGAGGCAGTCGTAGATGTGGGTCGAGAGGTTGACGTCGATGCCTGCGCCATAGCCAGCCTGATTGTTGATGAACTGCGAATTGCGGATGTAGAGCGGAATGTCGCGGTAGGCCACAGCCGAGTTCAGACCCTGATGATACAGGTCGTCGTCGGTGCCGTTCTGGTAGTCGGAGCAATACCAGTTGCCGTTGCCACGCAGACCGGCGCCGCGATAGTAGTCGTAGATTCCGTTGTCGTTCAACGAGCCGTCAACGTAGTCGCGGGCATAGCCGTCGGAGATGTGGACGCCGTCGATGACAACCGGCTGGCCGATGAAGCGCGAGCTGAGTCCGTCGGCCACGTAGTCGCTGTTGACGCTGACTGGCTTTGGCAATTGGCCGACGCCCGGTGCATAAGGAATGATCGACACTACGTGATATACGCCGGAGTTCTGCAGGTTGACGGTGTTGCCCGACAGGTTGGTCTGGTTCTGGAACTCCCACGGTTCGAGGATGTTGTTCAGGTTCTGGTCTTCAAGCACGCGGCGGTAGGCCATCGTGTCGAGCGGCAGCTGAACGAGGGTGACGGAGTCGCTGAACTCGGCATCGGCCGCAAAATGGTTGAGCGTGTCGGTGCTGAAGCGGATGGTGTTGGCCGACAGCACAGTGCCATAGGCCGACGAATCGGCTGGATTCGGTTTCCAATATTGGCCGTAAAGCTCGTTGCAGTCGAAGCCGCCCATCAGCGTCACGCCCTCGGGGATGAGGAAGGTGTTGGCCAATGAGTAGCCGTAGTTGCCCTGCATGTCGCGCTGCGGATAGTATTCGCCGCGGGCAATGCAGATCTCGAACGGAAGGTTGTTGGCGCGGTTCTTCCAGACGTCGGCACTGCGCACTTCTGAGATGTAGGCCAAGGCATCGTCCAGGTTGTGGAACGGATAGGCGAACGACGAACCGAGCAGGCCGTAGATGTAGTTGTCGTCATCGACCGAAGCGTTGGCGCTGTAGTCCTGCATCACCTGATAGGCATCCATGTTGACGTCCTGCGTCTCGGCCACGAACAGGCGGAGGAACGGATGCTCCGTATCGACCACCGACGATGACGGGTAGGCACGGGCGCCGATATCGACGTAGGTGCGCTGCTTGGTGCCGGCCGGAATGGTGTCGCGGCTCCATTTGTTGTAGTCGCGCTCGGCCAGACCCTCGGTCTCGACGAGTTTCGCGTAGTTGGAATATGGCATACCGGTGCGGCACAGTGCCGAGAAGATGGTCAGGCCGTAGTAATCGACCTGTGTGGTGTCGGTTGCGATCGACTTGCCGTTATAGACGGTCGAATCGGTCGGCGAGTCGATGCCGAAGCGGTTGCCCTGACGGTTCTGGATGTCAACGCTGATGTTGCTCGTGCCAGACAGACGGATGTTCTGTACAGCCGAATAGGCGAACGGATACCACTCGAAGGTCGAGATTCCGTTGGCATCGGTCGGCATGTCGGGGCTGGTCTGACCGGCTACGTTGGCCTGGTCGGGCGAGTCGTTCTGCCACAGCACGGTCGAGTTGACGCGCACGTTCGGCTCTTCGGCATCGTTGGAGAACCACAGGCCGCCGCCCTGCTGGCTGCCGGTATTCTTGACGATGGTGGTGGTATAGACGTGCGGCATGTTTGCGTCCAATGTGGCAGCCGAGCCCTGCGATGTGCTGTTGACCATGCCGTCCGACATTGTTATGCCGTCTTCCACAACGTAAATGCCGCCACCGTAGTCTGCTTCATTGTCGATGATGAGGCAGCCCGACACGAGACCCTTGTTCATCAGGGCCAACGCGCCGCCGTAGGTTGCCGAGTTGTTCTTGAGGATGCAGTTGCGCACGTGAGCGTAGTCGGTCACAACGGCTGCACCGCCATACTGGTTGACGTTGACCATCGATGCTGCCGAACCGAAACTTTCGCCGTCAGCCTGGCCGCCAACGAGGAAGAGGCCGTCGAGCACGGCACGGTCGGTCACGCCTGCGCTCGACAGGGTCATGCCCTCGCGCACGTTGCCGTCCACGTCGAATGTCTCGTCGGTGAAGGTCACTACGTGATATCCGCGCACGGTCTCGTTCAGGTCGGAGTTATCATACTGCGTCTGGAGGAAGGTCGGATGATACATGATTGAACGCTCGTCGTCGGTGAATCGGTCGGCACTCACGGCTCCGGTTGCGGCGTCGGTCACAACGTAGTCGTCGGTGTAGCCGCCCCAGACCTCAACGCCGCGCGGCACCATGATGCTCCACACGCGGACGTTGTCGTTTTCGCTGTCGGTTGTGCGGCACGGATAATACTTGAAGCAGGAGCTTTCGCTGTAGCTGTCGAGTGTGGCATCGACGCCGGCCAACTTCACTATCACGCGCGTACCTTTATTCTCGTACTTGTAGCGGCCTGCTGCATCGAGCACCTTCTGGAGCTTTTCGGCGCAGGCGGCATTGGCCTGATTGAATGCCTGTGTGGTGCCGAATCCGTATTCAGTCACGTAGTAGATTGCAGTGCCCGGCTCGGTGGTCAGATCGGGCGTGATGGAGGCTGCGCCATTGTACTCGTAGGCACCGATATCGACGCGGCAATCCTGCACGCGGTCGGTGTAGTCCATATCGACATCGGGCAGGACGACTGGTGTCACGCCGTCATAATCGTAGCCCAACTCTTCAGTACCGGCATTCACGCAGTTGTAGCTCTCGTCCTTGAGCGTGATTCGGTAGTCGTAGTCGGCCAATGCATCGGCATAGTCCAGCTTGAACGGGTTGATGGTCGCGTAGTCGGAGGTGTTGTAGTTCTCGAGACAGTTGGTCTTCTGCACATTCGAATAGCCGCCAGCTGCAAAGTTCTTCTCGCTCTGCAGATAGCAGTGGTCGAAGCTACATGGCGTACCTCCACCCATCAGCCAGAGCAACGGCTTGTTGTTGGCCATAATGATGGAGTTGTAGACAGTCAGGTGCGACTCGTCCTTCGAGGCAGTATAGACGCCGATGGCGCTGTTGCCGCCGTAGTTGTTGACCACGGTGTTGTTGTAGAAGTTGGCCGACTCGAAGAAGATGCCGTTGCCTCGGCAGTTGTCATGGTCGGTCAGGAAGCCGTTGTGGGCGATGACCGTATTGTACATAGTGCCCCAAATCATGAACATGGCAGCGCCATAGTTCTCCATCGAATTGCCTGCACCTTTACAATCGGAAATATTGTCACGGAAGTAGCAGTTGATGACCGTACCACCGTCGCAGTAGGCACCGCCACCACGGCCGATGGCCTCGCGCGTCGTTCCGGTCCATGTGGTCAACAGGTTGTCGCGGATGACGCAGTTGCGGATGATGGCGTTCTCGTAGATGGAGAATCCGGCACCGCCGTTACGACGGCCGCCGTTACCGCTCTCTCGCTGGACGACACCCTCCTTGATGCCGTAGCGCAGGGTGAAGCCGTCCCACTCACAGCCATAGTAGATGTCGCGGCAACGTGGACGGTTGTGGTCGTCATAGTCGGTGACGCGGCAGACGTACGGATGCGACAGGACACTCACCGAACGGCGCATTTCGTCGCGCACCTCAATGCTCGGGTTTGTCTGTAGGATGGTCTCGTAATCGGCCACATTCAGACCCTGGTTGGCCAATGACAACGGCACGCCATCCGTCAGCTGCGGGTGTCGCTCGTTCATGCCCGGGTTGCCCGTCTTCGGGAAGCCGCCATAGACCTTGACGTTGTTGCGGATCTGGTAGCCGAATGGGTTGGTATATTCGCCGGCACCCACCCAGACATTGACCTGGGGATGCTCGGCAGTTTCATTGTACGTAATATGGTTAATGGTGACCGGATAGCCATCCGATGATCCACTGTTGCCGAATGCCTCGGTGGTATCGACCGTGCGATAGACAAAGCCGTCCTTCATGGTCTCGTAGGCCCGATCGACGGCGAACTGGAGACCAGTTGTACCCTGCTGGTTCAAGGCGTTCTCGCCATAATACATCAACTGGAAATTGTCGAAGGCCGTCCAGTCCCTTGAACTGGCATTGAGCTTGCGGATACCGACGCGCAGAGTTCCATCGGCCACATAAATCCACACGGAATTGTCTTTATACAGACCGTATTCGAAGGCCAGATGCGCCGTACCGTAGTTGCTCGGATAACCCTCATCCCAATGCGGAGTCTTGCCGGCAAAGTTCTGTGTAATGGTGGTCAGGCGCATGTAGTCGAGGGCCTCCTTTTCATCGGTGTAATACATCACCTTTTTCGATGCCGTTGTCCCGCCAGACTGCGCGTAAAGCACCGGATAAACCGTATTCTGGTCGCCCTGCCTATTCTTGTAGAAAGCCTGACAGGTCAGGTTGTACCAGCCCGTCGGCAGGCCCGTCACTGTCTGATAGACATCAAAAGTGCAGTCATACTGCTCGGCGATGGCATATCTTGCATTGTATGTAGTATAGTTATGCGTCGTGGTCCAACCAGCTGTACTCTTGAAGTCATAGTCCTGGATCATGTAGGACATATCCTGCACCGGCACGCCGAGGTTTGCGCCCGTCGTGTTGCTGTAGGCCGAGTTGCCGTTGATGGCCGTGGACCACGACATGCCGTTGCCGCCCGACACGTAATCGACCGTACCGTCGGCGTTGCGGTAATCGCGGACATAGACCACGGTACCATAAAGCGGCTGCGTAGCAGAATTGGCCACAGAAGCGCCGTTCTCCAGTGCGCCGATGTCTGGCAGGCCGCCGTAGTCGCGTGGTGCGTGGGTCGTCATGTCATAGCCCCACGATCCATCGGACAAAGCCGAAACGTGAGCCACACCGTCGGTACTTGCGGCATTGACGGCCGGGTTCATGTCCGATGGTGTATAATCGACCGCACGTCCGTAATAGGTCACGTCACCCGCCTCGCTGACGCCGGCATTCTTGGTCGAATTGACGAATCGCGGATAGGTGTCCGATGTAGTCTGGAAACTCCATGACAGGATGGTCTGTCCCAGCGCGTTGGCGTGGGTATCATTGGCCGATGCCGTGTCAAACATATTGTGCGAGCCGGTATATTCGCCCGTACCGAGGAAGGCGGCCAATGCCAATTCGCCCTTGTCGTTGGTATCCTCCACCTCGCTGCTCATGTTGGCGTAGAAAAGGGAATTGGCCGACGTGAACGAACCGTGATTGACCACGGCATGGCCCACATTGCGCACGATGTCGCAGTGATTCTGTGTCATTGTTGCCCCTTGCGCCAGGTAGATGGTACCGCCCGAGGTTGTGGACGTCGTCAGGCTGCTGGCGTTGTTGCGGAAGATACAGTTTTCGGCCGACAGCGAACCGCTCTCCACATAGATGGCCGAACCAGCGGCTGCCGTACAGTCGGCAATCGTGGTGTTCTTGATTTCGGCCGATGCGCCATTGGCCACAACCACGCCGGCACCGTTCTGGCCGTAGTCGGCGTTGACCGTCGAGGCCGCATTGCCCCAACGCAGCTCGAAGCCGTCCATGACGCTGCCCGTCACCCCGTCGAAGGTCACCAGATGGGCCACGTTGCTCGCGTAGTCGCCATCGGTCACCTTGCCCGAGATGATGGTCGGATTGGTCACTGGATTGCGCAGCGATGTGTCAGTTCCGGTCAATTCGGCGGCATAGCCACCATAGACGCTCACACCCGACACCATCGGAATCGTCGTGCCGCGCAGACGGCCTTGTGCCGAGCGGCTGGCCGTATAGAGAGAACCCTCCTTGACGTAGATTGTACCCGTCAGACCACTCTGCCGGAAGTAGGTCAGGGCGTCGGTCAGGTTGTCGAGCGGACAGTCCCAGCTGATGCCCGGCGTGCTGTAGGTGCTTCCGCTCGAACGGTTGGGATCGACGAACATCACAGCCAAGCCGCCGATGGTTGCGTGCGACGGGGTTTCAGCCTTCGCAGCGTATGCGCCCAGCGTACACTTCGGGCTGAAGTCGTTGCCCAGCAGGTCGTCGGTGATGTAGCCTGCCGAGATGTCGGCCGAAGCCGTCTCGTTGATGTCGAGCAGCTGCAAACCCGCGTAGCAGAGGCCAGACGACGATGTCGGCACCCACAGACAGCGGTTCAGGTAGCTGTTGACCGAATTGAGCGCGATGCCTGCCTGGTCGCTCACGTGGCCGCAGGTGTCGAACGCATTGGTGAACATCGCAAATTTTTCGAGCGACGATGTGCTGCCGCTGTTCTCGTTCTTGTCCGACAGCTTGCTGATGCCGACCTTCTTCGTGCCCGACCAGTCAGTGTAGTCGGCGCGCGAGATGGCCACATAGGTCATAACCGGCTTCAGGTCGTTGCTCGACGTCGAACGTGTGGCTGCATATTGCAGGTTGTTGGTGTTGTTGGCCGATGTCTGGTTGCCCCACAGCACGCTGTTGTAGATTCGGGCATGGTCGCGCACGTAGATGCCGCCGCTCCGTCCGGTCACGATGCTGTTGAGCGTCACGCCGGTGCCGTAGGTCTTGTTGTTGACGATGGTCAGACCGTTGATCAGGCCGCCCTTGTTCATGTAGATGCCGCCAGCCTCGACGGTCGATGTGTTCTGCGCAACGAGGCAGGCCGATGCCGCCAACGCATATTGTCCATTGCCTGTCGCGTCGGCCGATGCGTCGTAGTTGAAACTCAAGCCACCGCCGCTGCGGCCCACGTTGTTGACGATGGCGCAATGGGTCACAAGGCCCGACTGCTCGATTGCGATGCCGCCGCCGAAGCCCGATGTCGAGTTGACGCCGAGCGACTGGCAGTCGTGCACGTAGCAGTTTTCGACCAGGCCGCCGCCGTCGAGGTAGAGGCCGCCGCCGCCTCGCGAAGCCTCGCAGTGATAGACCTCGCAATTACGCACAATGGCGTTGCCCACCAGGTAGGCACCGCCGCCGAATGCATTGTGATAGATATTGTTGATGTCGCTGTTGTAGGCATAGCCGTCGCGGATCACCACGCCGTCGAGCACTGCCGTGTCGGCCAGCGCGGTGTAGTGCTTCGTGCCGCTGGCATCGGTCGTAAAGCCGTTGTTGGCGAACCACACTACGTGATAGCAGTTGCCGAAGTAGGATGTGTTGTAACGGTGCTTCGTGTCGTTCCACGCGAAGATGGCATCGCTCGACAGCGAACCGGTGAACTCTGTGCGGTTCTGCATGTAGGTTCCGATTTCGGTCGTGATGGTCTCGCGCTTGGCGATGATTTCCTTGGCCGTCGCACCCGTCTCGTTGCCGGCGAAACCGCCATACACCGAGATGCCGGCCGGAATCTGGATTGACATGTAGAGCGTCGAGCTGCTGCCCGAGCCGCTGATGGCCTGGGTCGGCCTGTAGGTGCCTGCATCGACGAAGATGTAGCCACGGTCGCCGCTTTCGATTTTGTCTTTAATGTCGTTGATGGCATCCTGCACGTTCATCTTGGCGGTGCTCCAGCTTGTTCCGCTGTTGTTGTATGCACCCTGACTTTTCGATACGTAACGGATGTAATCGGTTGCCACGGCCTCGCTCAACGCAGCGATGCTCAAAATGGCGGTCAATATCAGACGATTCGGTTTCATCATATCTTGAGTAACAAATTACGTAATTACAAATTCGGTTTTTCTGTGTCGTGCGATGTCTCATTCCGGCTCCGACAGGAGGTTGAAGTCGAGCTTGTACCATGCGGCGAAGACGTCGTTGGTCGTGCCGTTGCCCGCCGGCTTGACGACGCTACGCGAGTTTGTGCCGCCCTCGCTCGTGGTGAGCGTGAAGTCGAGGTCGCCGGGCTGCAGCACGTAGGTGTAGGCGCGGCCGCTCCACTGGTTGGTGGCATCGGCCAGGGTCGCATCCGCGTAGCGTGCCGAGTGGGTGTCGTTCATGTCGTCGGCTGCACCGTCGGCCAATGAGCTGTTGCCCAGAAGCACCTTGGTGTAGGTCGGCACGCCGCTCACGGTGGCTGCCTGACGGAACAGATAGCCGCGCTTCGGTGCATTGTCGATGATTGCGCTCTGCATCACGTTGCTTTGGCCGATGCTGGCTGCGTGCCACTGGAAATCGACCTTGGCAGCGGTGTGGTAGAGCGTGTCCTTGATGCTGATGACGCCCGTCGAACCCGAACCTGCGATGTCGGTCACAGTGCCGTAGTAGCCCGTGCGGTCGGTATCGGCGTTGGCCAACTTGGCAAGTCCGCCGTCGTAGGTCAGGTTGTAGGGCGTTGAATAGACGTCGCGCAGACTGAGGCTGTAGCTGCCGTCGGCCAACGATGCGAAGAACTGCAGGTCGAGCAGGTCGCTCTCGGTGAATCCGGCCGGCTTGGTCACTTTGTTGTATTCGTTCACGCCGATGGCATCGACGGTGGTTATGAGGTCGTACGATGCGACGAGGTAGGCGCGCAGCTTCAGGTTGGACGAGATGCCGACTTCGGGATCCCAATCGACCAGCTGCGAGAACTTGCCGCGGAAGACGAGGCTGTCGCTGCTGCGTGTCCAGTCGCTCTGGCTGCACGGAATGTTGTAGAAATAGACGTTGTTGGCCGACGGTGTAGTCGGGTCGCCCTCTGCCAGGAAGAGGTAGAGGAGCTGCGGACGCTCGAAAAACTCGGCAATGCCGGGGTCGCCTGCTCGCGTAGCGGTGGCCAGCTGGCTGCTCTCGACCGGCAATGCAAGCTCATAGCGCAACGTGACCTGTGCCGAATTGGCGGCATCGTCGTTGTTGCAGGCCGTCAAGCCCATCAATGCTGTGGCGGCAAGGATTATGTATTTTGAACTTTTCATCTTCTGAGGTTATCTGAGGTTGTGAAGTTATGAGGTTGTGAGGTTTGTTTCGGTCACTGGGTCAATCTGCCTTAAAACCTGAAAGCGCAGTAACCTTGCAAATGGTGTGACCCTAAAACTCAATATACGTCAATTGCATCGTCGCCGCTCCAGACGTACGACGAATGGTAGTACAGGTAGATTTTGGCCTCGACGTCGAGCTTGGCCTTGTTGTCGAACATCCAGATGGGCGCCGTCATGTAGTAGTTGCCCTCCTTGATGGTCTTTTCCGACACTGCGCCGTAGTAGGTCGCACCCGGCAGGCCCGTCGTGGTGTTGCGTGTGTGCACGATGAGCATCGGATGGATATTGAGCGTCGTGTTCACCGGACACGGCACCGAAAGGTAGAACGTCGTTCCCCAGGCCACCGAATCGGCATCGACGCTGTGGTTGACGGGTGTGGCATCCTGCTCCTCGATTTCGCGCAAATCGACGCCTGTCGTGTCGGCCAGATGGGTGACAGTCACCATGCTGCTAGCATCCTCACTCGGCGACACGAGGCCGCTTGCCAGAGCCAGACTTGCATTGCTGATGCCGGGAGCCGTTGCCGAGATGTTCTGCACCTCGATGTAGTCAATGTCAACGTCGTTGCCGAGGTAGTCGTTCAGGCTCGTCAGGATGGTGTCGGGGTTGCCGTTGCCGTCGGTCGTGATGTCGGCCACAACCATCGAGAAGCGGATGATGGACATCTTGTTGTCGAGGATGATGTCTTCGCTGCCGGTCTTGTGCGAGTGCCACGTCAGGTTGCTGCTGCACGACGACTGAGCTTCGCGCAGGGTGACGAGTCCGTCCTCGCATCGGCCGATGGCTGAGCCCCAGGCGTAGAGATGCAGCTGACGGAGCCATTCGAGCGAGCCGTACTGCTCATCGAACGTCAGGGTGACGCTGGTTGACGAACTCGGCATACTCTCGAAGCGGCTGCACGGATAGACGAGTGCGAAAGGCATCTCGTTCGGGGCATCCTCGCCCATCTTCGACCTTGCCGTGCCCATGAAGACCGCGTAGTCGATGCCGTATTCATCGGCCGCATCTTCGACATAGTTGAGTGCAATGGCGTTCGGCGCATCGACAAACACCGAACCGAAGTCGAACAGCGCAATGGCGTCGGACGATTCCCAACGGCTCTCAACGCCCTCAAGCTCGTTGTCAACCAATGTGACACGAGTGTCCGACCCGCCAGTTGTGCCGGGTTGCTGGGCTCCGAAAGTGAAAGTGAGGTTGCGTTCGACGTCGTTGTATTGAGTGCGAATCTCTTCGGCAGTACGTCCCAAACGGCAAGATGTCAGCGACAATAAAACAAGACCAGAAAACAGTAATCCATTCTTACGCATTGATACCATAATCGTCATTAGGGTTATAAATCGTTCGTTGGTTTGAAATTCGACCGCAAAGGTACGCGTTTTTCGCGCACGTACATACGCGCAAAGGGCTGAAACATAAATTTTGACGCCTATTTTGCGCTATATCAACCCATTTTGTAACATTAGTTTGGCTTTTCAGCAACCCAAAACGGTCAGTTGTCAACAGTTTCCCAAATCGTCAATGCAATCGGTTTCTCCCATCCCGATGCCCGCCGCTACGCGGATTTTCACGCCCGTTCAGCGCGTTTTTGCCTTGCAGATTTCGGCCGGTTCGGTGGCCATTTCGGCCGATGTGTAGAGCGCGATTGGCGAAGTCACGTAGTAGCAGCCGTCGCACAATGTGGTGGCCTCAATGCGGCCGTAGTAGCGGATGGTCTCGGTGCGCGACGTGCCGACCTTGTTCACATAGACGGTGACGAGCGGGTCGATCTCCAGACGCCCCTCATCGACGCACGGGAATGCCACATAGACCGACGTGCCCCACGACGCTCCCGTGCCGCCCACATCGGCCAGGGGCTGCGCCTCGCTCCGCGCAATCTGCGTGTGGTTCCAGAATCGGGCATCGTCCTGCACCATCAGGTAGGTGGCCGATGTGCCTTGCGGCTCCATCCAGCCGGTGGTCAGGTTGAGCAGGGTGCGGCCGATGCACTTCGCGTCGCTCAACTGGTTGCCTATCATTATCTTGTCAACGTAGTAGGTCGTCCCGCTCATGTTGAGGCCGGTCAGATAGTCGAGCAGCGTGAAGTCGTCTTGCGCAGGCACTATGAGCGACAGGCGGACGACGGCCATCTTGGGGTCGAGCAGCAGCACGTCGTCGGCCGATGCAACATGGTCGTGCCCCGCCAGACATTCGGCCGAATCGCGTAGTGCCACCGATGTCTTCGTGCAGAGCCCTCGGCCACGTCCCAAAGCCACGTAGTAACTGTCGCGCAAGGTCGTCAACGTGCCGTCCTGCCCAGTGAATGTGAACGGGATGGAATCGACGCGCGCCTTAAGCGGATTGCCGTTGCGGTCAATCACCTTACTGTATGGATAGACCACATTGATCAACGTGGCATAATCCTCGCCGATGCCGTGTTTGGCATAGGCCGAAAATTCAAACGGAATCCGCGTCACGTTATCGACAACCGACGTATCGGTGTTGCGGTAGCGGTTGTAGTCCAACGCCTCGGGATAGGGCCAGAGGGCATCGCCGATAGTGTCTTTTTCGACAAGAAATTCACTGCCCATCACGGCCAGTTTTTCGTGCTCGTCCCAATTGACGTTCAGGCCGTCCGGACCATAATCGACAATTGCGCTGTCGCTCACTGCAATCGACGGCAAGGCCACCGACATGCTGTAGGTGAGCTGCCGTTTTTTATTGGCCAATGCCGCCAATCCGTCTGGTTTGTCGCCGAAGTGGCAAGCGGAAAGGATGTTGGCCGAAAGGCATACGCCAAACAATAATCCGATGGTTCGGGAAAGTCTTTTTGTCGTCATTTTTCGGGATGTTTTCAAAGGCACAAAGATAGCCCATTTTCTCCTACTACGTGAAAAAATGGGCTAAAAAATGGCTTCCTCCCCTCGAGGAGGTTGGGAGTGGGTCTGTCAGTACGTCCCCTCCCACTCTTGCCAGTCGCGCATACGGGCCGCGCGGCCTTGCACCTGGCCACTTTCGCCGCTGCCGCCACCGTTGCCGAGGCCTGCATTGTTTTGTATGCTCTGGCAGATGACCTGCGATGTGTCGATGTCGATTATCTCAAAGGTGGGGCGGACATAGACCCGACCCCCTCCCAGCCTCCCCGAGGGGAGGTTGCATTGGTTTGCTTTGGAGGGCATGAATTTATTATTGTTGTCTGACATTTTGATTTAATTTTTGACATTTATGTTTATTTGGGGATTCCGTAGAGACGTTTCATGAAACGTCTCTACATTCCCGCATTTGTTTTGGGCGGCTGCCACAATGTGCCAGCCCTACATTCCCGCGTATTTATTCAACGACCGTTTTACCATTGTGGATAAACAATCCATTCTCGTTAGGTTTGCCCTTCAAACGGCGGCCATCCAGCGTGAACCAGATTTCCTCTTTCGTTGTCACGCGCACGTTCTCGATGGTGACAGTCTCCGACTCTTCACCGAAGTCCATCACGATGGAGCGGAGCTGCGCTGCATCGGCCACAAAATCGTCATTGCCGATCTTGAAGTAGGCCCGGCAGGCACCGATGGTCGTCGTGGCCTTACCGTCGGGATAGTAGAGGTTGTTGCCGCCGCCCAGGAAGAGCACGTCCTTGTTCTCGTCGTCGAAGGTCACAAGGTCGTAAGTGCCAACGAAGCGCACCAGACGGTCGTCGCTACAGAACATGTTGTCCGTTGCATCGATCGGGACGTATGGGAACACGGGGTTGACGATATCCGTCTCGCATTTCTCCGTCCACTTGATGATGTAGGGCACGCCGGCCTCCAGTCGGGTGACAGGCTCGTCGAAGTTGAGCGTGAGCGTCTGGCCGTTGTTGGTCAGGCTGGCCGATGCGAGCGTGCGGGCCGTCGCACCGAAGAGCGGGCTGTCCTCGTCGGTCAGATCGACCTCGAATGGCAGGACAAGCGTGTTCCAGTCGCCGTCGCGGTAGATGGTGCGGTTGGCCAATGTCACGTTGCACAGCCTGCCGTCTGTCTTGGCGACGATGATGCCGTTGTTCGTGGCGTTGTTGGCCAATGTGATTTCCAGCACAGGCAGCGTGTACGTCACCTCGTCGCTCCACTTGGTAGTAAGACCCTCCTTGCGGCCGCGCACCTTGAACGTATATTCAGTGGCGACAGGCAAATTCCCCAGCGTGTAAGGATTGCTCGTGACACCCTCCACGATGGTGAAGTCGGTCGCCGTATTGGACTTGTAGGCCACATCCCACGAATCATGATGTCCCTCGTATGACTGCCAGCCCAGTTCGAAGTCACCTATTTCCGGTTCCGTCACACTGAGGTCGTACGGACGGGCACTGGTCAAGAGTTGGTAAATGGTGTATCCCCCAGAAAGCGAGCCTCCAGATCCGCTGAAAAGCAGGTCTCCATCGCCGTCATTGAACGTCCACGATGTTTCACTTGCCCAAGACCCGGCTTTCCATGCAAAGGTGTAAACCTTGCCCGCATCAAGCATCAGTTCTCCAGACGCAGATTTGCCACTGTTAATTGTCAAGGTATTGACCGTTGTGGCCGATGTCTTTTCAATCACATTGATGGCGCAACCGTTCCAACCATCACCCCAGGAATCGGCCAAGTCGTAGTTGACAACAAACACGTCTTCATCCGTAAGGACAGTGAAACTGGCCGTGGCTGTTCCGAAGCATCCAGCCTCTTCATTGCCTGCGATGGTCATGACATATTCGCCTCCTTTCTTCACCGCATCCACAGCCTCGCCGTTGCAGGTATAGGCAATCGTGTAGTCGGTTTCGGCCAATGCCTTTCCGCCACAGTCCACGACGAGACCGACATTGACAGGCTTCCCTTCACTACAGAAATACTCAGTCTGTACGCCGCTGATGGCGCACACCGCATAATATTCCGTACCGAACAGGGTCACTTTCTTGTAAAGAGTGGTCTGGACTTCGGTGAAGACCTGCGTACCCTGCACTGTGCCGAGAGCCTGCGTGTAGTATGCACCGTTGAGCGTCGGTGTACCATTGCGGTAGAAGGTGGCATTGCCGTTTCTCACATTGACGCTTGTAGGTGCATACAGACAGTCGTTGAACACGAAATTGGTGTTGGTTCCGCCCATCGACCATGCGGCAAACGGACACCAGTTGTCAGTATTGATGCCGTCGAACGTGCCGTTGAACAGACAGTCGGTGAAGGTGAACGTCTTGCAGTCGCTTTCGATGCGACCCACAAAACCGCCATGCGTACCGTCGCCGGTCTTGCCGGCATGGATGGTCACGCTGCTCACACAGTTCTCGATGGCGTTGTCTCCATGGGCGCGAGCCACGAAACCTGCGGCGAACATCTTGCTTGTCGTAATTTCGCCCGTGACGGTCATGTTCTTGATGACAGCGTTCTTGATCCATTGGAACGGTGCGGCATTGTCCGCATCGGTGCTGTAGTTGAAGGTCAGCGTATTGCCACCGCCGTCGAACGTGCCACAGAACGGATTGGCTTCCGTACCGACCATCGTCGTGACCGTGATGTCACTGTTGGCCAACTTCACCGTCTTGCCGCTGAAGGATTCGACATTGGCCACCATCGTGGCGAATGTGTTCCAGTCATCGGCATTGGCAATGACGTAGTTGCCATCGGTATCGCAATCGACTCCAATCACATGGAACGTCTTGCTCCAAGTACCGAAGACCTCGTTCCCGTTATTGCCCGTGATGGTGATGACATATTCGCCACGTTCCTTCACCTCGGTGGCCGATGCCCCATTGTAGGTCATCGTCAGGGTGTAGTCTTCCGATGTCATTACATCGCTGCCCGCAAAGACCTTAGGGTCAAGTTCGATGGTCTGGCCTTCGTTGTAGCAATAGTAATCTTCCACGCCGAGGACATCACACTGTGCGTAGTAATCCGTACCGAACAGCGTCACCTTCTTGCAGAGAGTCGTCTGCGGCTCGTCGAATACGCGTGTGCCTTCCTTCTTCAACACTGTCGTATTGGCTGCGACACCATTGTAGAAACAGTTGGTAAGAATGCCGCGCTTGTTGCCGCTCACGAAGATGTAGGTAAGTTGTTTCGTATTCTCTTTGGTCATCGTGAGTGAAGACGGTGCAAACAGACAGTTCGTGAGGTTGGCTGTCGCATTGGCATCCTGTGTCCAGCCGACCATGCCGCCGCCCTCATGGTTGTTGGTAAGATAGACGAAGGTGCCGGTGAAGCGGCAGTCGGACATGTTGAGCGTGCAGCCATTGTTGACACGTGCAATCAACGCACCGCCGTCCACCCAGTCGAGTGAGGATGGGGTGTAGTTCGAGATGATGTTCACATCGCTCCAGCAGTTCTTGACGGTACTTGTGCCTGCAACGTATGATGCGATGGAGGCAGGACGGTGACGCGCGAAATTGATGGTACCCGTGATGTGCAGGTTCTGGATGGTAGCATTGGAGATGGTAGTGAAGATGGCCAATTCCTCATTGCCGCCCGACAGGTTGACGGTCAATGTCTTTCCGCAACCATCGAATGTGCCGGCAAATGTGCTTGGAACACGTTCCGTGACGGTAACGTCATCGCTGGCCAGTTTCACGGTCTTGCCGCTGAAGGTCTCGCCGTTGGTAATCTTTGAAGCAAAGAGACTCCAGTCATCGTTGTTGGCAATGATGTAGTTGCCCTCGGCATCGCGACCGAAGCAGACCTTGAACGTCTTGCTCCATGTGCCGCAATAGCCATTGGCCTCATTGCCCGTTACGGTCATCGTGTATTCGCCTTCGTCCTTGACTTCATTGGCCAATGCCCCGTTGTGGGTAATCGCGACGGAATAATCATCGGCCGAAAGCACCGTTCCTGCGTACTTGACGGACAATGCCGGCGTGATGGCAGAACCTGTGCATTCATAGAAGTCGTTCACGCCGCTGATGTCGCAAGTGCGGAAGACGTTGTAGCCCATAATGGACAGACTCTTATAAAGACTCTTGCTCGGGACTTCCGAGAAGACCTGTATGCCCTGAGCCTGACCAAACGTTTGCGTGTAATATGCGCCACTCATGGTCGGCGTGGTGTTGCGGTTGAAGGTGCAGGAACCCGACGTGCTCATCGTGAGCTCGGCTGGGTCGAACAGGCAATTCGTGTAGCTGGAACTGCCCGAACGGACATAGCCCAGGAAACCGCCATTGTATGTCGTCGATGCACCGAGCAACTTGCCACGGAACACGCAGTCGGTGAAGTTGGTCGTAGAGTTGTTTTCTGCAATGCCAATGAAGCCGCCATGTGTACCGTCGCCACTGATTGTACCTGTAATGCTGGCGGTGCTTGTGCAGCCTGTAATGCGAGTCGTGCCAGATGCAGAAGCAATGATGCTTGCCGCAAATTTCTTGCTGCTTTGTATCGAACCAGTGATGTGGAGGTTTTCAATAGTCGCGCCATTGGTGAAACGGAACGGAGCGGTGTATTCTTCCGTGGTAGTGTTGTAATTGACCGTCAGCGTGTGACCGCCGCCGTCGAATGTACCAGAGAACTTGTTGCTGCTTGTGCCTACCATTGTGGATGCCACAACGTCGTTGTTGACGAGTTTCACGGTCTTGCCGCTGAAAATCTCGCCGCCAGCCACCATTTGTGCAAAAGCGTTCCATGCATCGGTGTTGGCAATCACGTAGTTGCCGTTGGCATCTTGGCTAAGGGCACCCTCCCACTGCGCGCAGAGCGTCACATTGCTATTGGTCGTGTAGGTGTCGCCAGCGGCGTAGATGGTGCCACCGCGGCCATCGGTCACAGGGCGGACGGTATAGCCATACTCGCGGGCATAGTAGTTCACGACCACATAGGTTGGGACAAAATTGAGTTCCCACATACTTATCGGGTATTTGAGTGTACGCGACGCGTAGTGGCCTTGCCCGCCATCGTCGAAGAGCCTATTTTCGGAATGAGCGCCCGCAGCGGGCAGGAAAATATAGTTGCCGTTCGATGCCGTGAACTTGTAGCCATTTACGCCATTCTCAGTTGTCCATGCAGACTCGGTATTGTTCACCAGTTCCTGCCATTCTTTTTCGGACGGGATCCTCCATGCGCTGCCCCAATTGACGTAGGCAGCATCATCTGCCAGTTCCAGTTCTGTCAAACCATCTGTGTCATTGTATTTGGTTATGGAGTTTTCCGTGCCTTGGCAATACTTGTAGGTTTCCCAGCCGTAACTGTTCTTGTCCTCGGTCTCGCCCCAAACGTAATAGTTGCCGTAGTCTTCAGACTTCTCGGCACCGAGGTTGCATGTTGCCCACAGCACGGACAAGCCCAAATCCACGTAGTCGTGGGTGTTAAGTGCTTTCCATCCCACAAACTTGTAGCCCTCGCGGGTCGGTACGGTTGTGGCCAATGTCAAGTCCTCGCCCTTGATTTTCGTCTGTGTTTCGGGTGCGCCCGTGCCGCCGTTGGCATCGAAGGTGAGGGTGTAGTGCTCGCGGATATCCTCCCATTGTGCGTAGAGTGTCGCTGCGGCATCGGCCGTGTAGACGTCACCAGCCGCGTAGCTCGTACCCTTGCCATCGGCCATCGTGTTCCAACCCAAGAAGTTGAAACCTGTGCGGGTCGGCACGGTGGTGGCCAATGTCAAGTCCTCGCCTTCGGTTTTCGTCTGTGCTTCGGGGGCACCCGTGCCGCCGTTGGCATCAAATGCGATGGTGTAAACCTTTTCCCACTGGGCATAAAGCGTGATTACTTGACTGATGGTGAAAGTCGCATTGGCAGCATAGTGAGTTCCATTGCCGTCGGCCATCGTGTTCCAACCGACAAACATGTAGCCTGTTCGTTTGAAATTGTCTGGGATGCCCAAGACCGTAACTGTAGTGTTTTGGCCAGGATAATATCTGGTCTCATCTACGGGTGCGTCACCTTCTGTGTTGCCGTTGCCGTCGTAGGCAACGGTGTACCATGCACGTGCTGCACAATAGATACAATCTCCGTTGTCGTTGAAACTATGGTTGTCGCAGTGTACCAATTTCACGTATGCGGATCTGCATGTATTGATACGTTCCTCATTGGCGACAAGCTCGTTGCTGTCCTCTGAGGCATAGACTATCATGTCAACCAAGTTCACAGTTCCGTCCTGTTCGACCCAAATGCCACCGCCGATTGCTTTTGCGTCTTTTCCACTTTTGGCCACTACCGTACCACCAGTGATGGTTACATTTCCGCCAATAGCCCACAAGCTTCCGGCACCAATGCCAGATGAGGCTCTGCCAAGACCTTCAGCAAGGACTTCACCGCCTGTTATGATCACTGTTCCGCCACCGCCATTTAGGCCGCCACCGATAGCACATCCGTATTCGCCTTGACAACGGGCTGTAACTTTGCCACCATGTATGACTGTCTTGCTTGCATTTCCATACCAGCCACCACCTATGGCCGCTGCTCGTCCAGCGCATGTGATGGAAATTATACCTCCGTGAATTGTGATTTCCCCACTTGTTTCGGCACTGTTTCCACCTACACAAGATATATCGACAGTACCTTGTGTGGCTATGAGGCTTCCTGTGCCACCACTTTGTGCATAGACATTCAAGTTTGTACCGCTTTTCACATGCATACCAGCATTGGCCTTAAAGGTCGCGCCGTCGCACAAAATCAGATTGACGGTACCAGCACATTCAATACGGCTACCTACGGAAACATTTTCCGTTACCACATACCATCCAGAACTCATCGCAGTGGTCGATGATGTTACTGTTGTAATGGTTGATGGAGACGTTTTCGTCTCAAACTCTCCGGTCTCCGTGTTGTACTTGCGATAGGACACCTGTGCCCACGCCGTACTGAAACACAACATGGCGAGCAGCACAAATACTGCCCGCGCCCAAATGTTTGGATTCTTTTTAAAGTTCATAAAATTGGATAATAAAAGTGATGAAATTCAAATCAAGAATGTTTGTCTTTTTCGTTTGTCGCCGCAAAGGTGCGATAATCGCGCGTGACACGTGTGCCATTGCGAGAAAAGGCTGTCCCAAATCGGGAAAAAGTTCAGTCGGGAAGATTTTCCACCTGACGGTTAATGTAGAAAATCTTCCAACGATGACATTCTCCTGTCCAAATGCGCCCCATAAGTGGAAGTTTTGGAAAGAAGTTAGCGGAAGTTATTAGGAGTTATCACTTCGCTCTGGGAGTTAACGGACGTTTCTACTGAGTGTCTAAAGCACTCCCAACAACCATAACATTCGTCTGTTAACTCCCGTTATCTTCTGTTAACTCCATGAAATCAACTCCTTTATCGCACTTGCAAAACCTAATGCAATTGTTTCGTCGAAAGTCGAAAAACTTTGTTTTTGCTCCACAAAGGTAGGGAAATCGGTTCACAGAAGGGCGCAAAGCCATGTTGCAATATCGGGAAACGATGTTGCAAATATGCAAATAATTGAAAATGAGATGATTGAAGAAGTGGTTAAAGTGCGGCCACGAAGTCGGTTGGAGAGATGCCGATGAATTTCACGAAGTTGCGGTAGGCTGCAGTGCGGCTACGGAATCCGGCCTCGAAATAAAGCCTCTTGTGGTCTTGCCGAGGGTCGCGGCGCAACTCATCGGCCATAAACTCGATGCGCTTGTGGTTCAAGAAATCGTTGAACGTCATGCCAGTGTGCTCGCGGATGCTCAGCGACAAGTAATGGCGGTTGGTGCCAACACTGCGGCTCACGGTTTCGACCGTCGCGTCGGGGTTGCGCCATTCCTCGCGGTCGTCCATCAGCTGGCAGATGCGCGGCCAATAGTCTCTCGTGTCGGGCACCGTGTCCACGCCTTTCCCATTGTCGGCCAATGCCGGGGCAGACTCCACATCGGCCAAGTCATCCTCCTTGTCGGCCGGCGGCAGAAGACGGTCGCTGAATTCGTGGTAGGTCAGGTAACCCACCACAAAGATGCACCACGACATGTGCAGGCAAAAGAATATTGACATGTTGGTGAAGGCCTCGCAATAGAAAAGCAACGTCATCACCACTCCCATCAACGTCGTGCGGCAAATCCAGCCGAAGTCGGCACTCGACTTGCGCCAGTTGTAGGGAATGAAGAACAATATCAACGAAATGGCGGCGAGCAGCACAAGGCACACGATGCGCAACCAGACATCAAAATCGCCGATGTGTGCCACCAGATCGTCCCACGAATGCAGCACTCGGCATTGCATCCCGAACAGCATCGGCAATGTGACAAGCAACAACGGCAGGAAGAGCAGCAGAAGCCAGACGCCACACAACTGGCGCGGACGCATCACCTCAATCGGGTAGCAGAGGTACATGATGGTGGCAAACAGGCCTCCGAAGACCAGTTCCGGCGCAAGCAGAATCCGTGAAAAATTGGGCTGCGGCCACACGTAGCTGTATGACAGGAACAGCGAGCAACCGACGCCGACCCACAGACAGAAAACTGCCAGATAGGCCCGTGAGCGGTCGGGCACGTCCTTGCGCTTAGCCCACAGCAGGCTGCCGCCTACAAGACACACCGTCATGCAGATGCTGACCAGAATAATAGTAATGTAATCCATGTCTCAATTCGGATTGGAGCAATTTAAGCTAAAATGAAAGACAACTTTGACAAAAAAACTCATATAACACTCAACTTCGATGGCCTTTGATTTTTCCAAAGCCAATAAATTCGCGTAGCAAGTGACAACCACTACGGGTCGGATTTTTGTCAAATAAGGTTCAAACTAAAAACGCGCGAAATTATAGAAAAAAAAATAAACAGATAAAATGGGTCGAAATTTAATTTGCATCGGCCATAAAACAAATGGGGCTAAGCGGATTTGTGCAATATATATTACATTTTAACATTGTATGCTACGCGTTCAACACTATATCCTACGCGGATTTTGGACGAAAAAAAGAAGCGGCACCCGTCACTCGGATGTCGCTTTCATTCATTTCGTTGGCCGATGAAAATCAACCCTTGTGATTGATGCAGATGCCCAGTTTGTACCACTCGAAAAGGCGGTGGATGCCTTCGTCAATCTCGATGGTGTGGTGCCAGCCGAGGGCGTGCAGTTTCGAGACGTCGGTCAGTTTGAGCATTGTGCCGTCGGGCTTGGTGCTGTCCCAACGCAAATCTCCCTTGAAGCCGATTTCGCGGACAATCTTCTCGGCGCACTCCTTGATGCTGAGCTGCTTGCCGGTGCCGACGTTGATGTGGCAGTTGCGCACCTCGCGAATACCGTCGTGGTTGGTGACGAACTGGCTCTTCTCGACCACGTCCTTGAAATCGACGTTCAGCAGGCAGTGGACTGAGGCATCGGCCATCTCCTCGCTCCAAAGGAACTCGCGCATCGGCGCGCCCGTGCCCCACAAGGTGACTGCATCGGCCGTAATGCCATAGCTGGCCAACACCTTGAGGATGTCGCTTTCGGCCGATGAACCATCGACGCGCAAATCTATGCCCTTCATCGACACCGGACGCAGGTCGATGTCCTTGCGGACGGCCTCCCAGTCGCCCTCGTTCAGGCACTTGGCGAGATAGATCTTGCGGATCATGGCGGGCAGCACATGGCTGTTCTCGAGGTGGAAATTGTCGTTCGGGCCGTACAGGTTGGTCGGCATCACGGCGATGTAGTTGGTGCCGTA
>DFJU01000055.1:53213-53378 GCA_002373755.1 Bacteroidales bacterium UBA3663
CATACGGCTCGTTGGTGTATTCGAGGCTCGACGTGAGCAGGCAATCTTCGGGCATCGGCTGTGGAGCCTCGCCGGGATAGATGCAGGTGCTGCCAAGGAAAAGCAGTTTCTTCACGCCATGCTTCCAGCTCTCGCCAATGACGTTCTGCTGGATCTGCAGGTTCT
>DFJU01000123.1:0-852 GCA_002373755.1 Bacteroidales bacterium UBA3663
ATCTTCTCGCACCAGGCAAACTCTTTTTCGCGGTCTTCGGGCTTGTTGAGGCGGAATTTTGGCGTGGGCGCACCGTCCACCCAACCAACAGACGAATTGTACCAAATCAGAGGTTTGATTTTGTTGTCAACTGCATATTTAACAGCGTCTTCGATGGTCTTGCCGTCTTTCATCGTGTCCCATTCGGCATCGATGAGTACGTATGGAAGTTTCAGAGCAACAGCCAAATCCACATATTTCTTTATTATTTCGTAATCGTTGGAGCCGTGATTGTAAGCCCAATAAATCCACGAAACCACGCCCGGCTGTATCCACGATACATCGGTTAATTTGGAGGGAGCGGCGAGGTCTGTTATCAACGTACTCTCCACAATGTCAGCGAGTTGACCAATAATTGCAACGCGCCACGGCGTGAAGTAGTCGCCTGAAATTTTCAGTTCGTTTTTGTCGGGACGCACCTCGTAGGTCTCTATATTTTGGTCGTTCCAAAGACTTGACGCACTGTTATTTGCGGCGACATCAGCCTCGCTCAACAATACAAAAACATCCTTCACCGGTTCTATCAACGCCGGGTAGCCCCAACGGCAATTGTAACCGTCGGCAGACTTGTTGATGCCCGAAAAACTCGGCACAGGCTGTTGCTTGGCGGTAGTTGACAACGGGAAAAATCCCTCGTAAGACTCACACCATTGCTGCATCCAGCGGTTGACGCCTTCGGGGATGCGGTAGGCGGTCTGTTCGGCTGGAATTTCCGCGCCGTCCATTCCGTGCAAGCGGTAACGGAAGGCAACGCCGTTGTTATAGACGCGCAGGATGAGCTGTACGTTTTCGTCCAGATTGGCAGTGAACTCG
>DFJU01000123.1:1036-7485 GCA_002373755.1 Bacteroidales bacterium UBA3663
CCCAAGTTGGTTATTTCCAACACATTTTGTCCTTTGTAGGTAACAAAATAGTCGCTGCTATCGGTGGCAACAAAACCGACGATGCCATTGGGTGAGACAACGGCAGGAATATCAGAAGAGCATCGGGCAGTAAGAAGACCTACCGCCGCGATGCTCAGAATCATTACTATAGATTTTATATTCATTGTCATTCTGAGCATTGCGAAGAATCTAAATGTTACTTCTAAAAATTGTCATTCTGAGCGAAGTGAAGAATCTCAAAGGCATTTATAATGAGATGTTTTGCTCCGCTCAACATGACATTATTGGATTCCTCCATTATTATATTCATTTTGACTGCTCAACAAACTTAATTGTACCATCGGCATTGAACTCCAACTTATCGACACAAACCGAACGACGACCGATAGCACCTTTGTGACCGTCGATTGTGAGTGTGGCGTTGTGATAGAAGAGATACCACTGACCGTTGAACTCAATCACGCCCGGATGAATGGTGAAGCTGTTTTCAGCCTCGCCCGTCACTTGTCCCTGAGGTGTCCATTCTCCATCGAACGACGAAGCTGTGGCATAGTCGATAGCCTCCTGACGGTTGCCCATCGAAGCATAGATGAGGTAGCAGGTGGTATCGCGCTTTGTGAGCCACGGACCTTCGATGTAGCGAGGCACGTTGATGACACGGATTTCGCCGTCGATTTCGGTCATATTATCCTTGAGTTTTGCCATGAAGCAGGTGCCGTTGCCCCAGCATAGCCAAGCCTGACCATTGTCGATAAAGACGGTTGGGTCGATGTCGTTCCACCAGCCACGTGTGCCGTTGCTTGTCATAGTGTCGCAAACGAGCGGTTTGCCTATGGCATCGACAAACGGACCAGTAGGCGAGTCGCTCACGGCAACAGCCACGGCATAGCCCGAATATGGAGCTTGACCTTGTACGGTGGTATAGTAGTAGAATTTGCCCCCACGCTCAACAACTTGCGCTGCCCACGCCGTGCCAACGCCAGCCGTTATGGTATCAGCCCATGCGAAATGACTTGGACGAAGCACCGAGCCATGGTCGGTCCATGTTTTCATGTCCGACGTTGAGTAGCAGAGCCATTCGGTGATGTTGAACTCCTTGCCGCCGTTGGCGCTGTCCTGACCTTCGTAGTATTCGTCGTGACCGACATAGAGATACAGTCTGCCATTGCTGACCATTGGCGCAGGATCGGCCGTAAACTTATTCTTAATCAATGGATTGCCATTGAAAACGAAAGTGTTATTTGCGTTCTCCGACGTTTGATTCGACCCGACGCAGGCTGGCAACAGACAAGCTGCCAACAATGCTATTACGCCAAATTTGCCTCTTGTTTTCATTTTCGATTTTTGGTATTTGAACGATGATTAAATAAGGTTTGAACAATGTTTTAAGGTTTTATTTTGCATCAGATGCCTTGAACAGATGCGGCAGGAATTCCTTCAGGCAGCGTCGCCAGGTGAGCCATTCGTGGGCTGTGCCCTGGCTTTCGTAAAGGTTGGCCTTGATGCCCATGTTCTGAAGCTCCTTGACCATGGCCTGGGTGCCGAAGTTCTCCTCGGTGCCGCAACCCATGAAGAAGTAGTGCACCTGCGAGTTGAACCGCTCGGCATCGTTGAACACGCCGTTGGCCAACGTATGAACGTCCATACCGAACAGGGCGCCGGAGAATGTGCCGATGTACGAGAACTTTTCCAAGTGCGGCAAGGCAGCCTCCCACGTCTGACGACCACCCCACGAAAGTCCGGCCATGGCACGATGTTCGCGGTCGGAAAGGGTGCGGAAGGTCTTGTCAACCATCGGAATGAGGTCGGCATTAAGCGCATCGACGAACGTCTTGCCGTAGTTGGCATGGGTCGTGCCTCCGTAACCGAACGGAGCCTGCGTGTCGCCGCTTTCCATGACGACAATCATCGGCTCACATTGGCCACTGGCAATCATATTGTCGAGAATCACTCCAGCGCGGCCTTGCAGACTGCTCCAACCGGTCTCATCCTCGCCCATGCCGTGCTGCAGGTAGAGCACGGGGTAACGCTTGGCGGTGTTTGTATCATAATCAGCTGGAGTATAGACCATTGCGTGACGAAACTTGCCTTGCGAAGTCGCGTAGTAATCGACGCTGCGCACCTGACCATGCGGCACATCCTTCTGAAGCCGGTAGTAGTCGCCATCCGCGCCCTCTGGAATCTCGATGCCGCCCGCTACGCGGTTGCAGCCGAAGTAGGCGGTGGTGGCTGGGTCAATGACGTTCAGTCCGTCGGCCACGAGGAAATAGTAGTGGAAGCCGACGACCAGCGGGTCGGTCACGCAGCTCCAGAAGCCGTCGGCCTCCTGCTGCATCGGATATTTCTTGCCGCAAATATCGACCATCAGATGGCTCGATGCCGGCGAACGGAATCGGAAATATACGCGGCCGTCGGCATCAACGCGAGGATAGTCGGCACCGTCGATGTTGGTTTCGGCCGGCTTGGTTCCTTCTGGGAAATTCTTGGCCGATGCTGCATCGTCGGTAAACATCTGCCACCAGTCGAAGTTGAAGAGCTTGCAGCCCTTCAAGCCACGGAACACGAAATAGACGTCGCGCGTAC
The DNA here is from genome assembly GCA_002373755.1 of Bacteroidales bacterium UBA3663. Classification (GTDB taxonomy): domain Bacteria; phylum Bacteroidota; class Bacteroidia; order Bacteroidales; family UBA3663; genus Liminaster. The sequence continues at coordinate 3,641 of DFJU01000123.1, forward strand.
GTTCGCCATTGGCCAACACTTCGCGATTGACATCGGCCGTAAAGACCCGCCAATCCTCCCAGCCACCAGTGCGTGCTACGCGGATTTTTGCCAGCTGCGCACCCCGCACCGAGTCGAGTCGCACCTCGATGTTGCCGCCTTGCATGGCACTCGCCGCAAGCACCTGAATCCGTCGGATGTCGGCCGAGAGATCGACCTCGCGTAACTTTATCCAGTCGCCATTGTGGATGTCGCTCACATAGACGCGCTGCTGGTTGTAGTTCCAGTCGGAATGGATGCCTTGGCTGAAGGCCATCGTTTCGGCCTCTACGCGACTGCACGGATTGAGTTTTCCGATGGGATTGACACCCTCGCGCGTGGGTTTGATGGTAGGCAATGTGCCATCGGGCTGCCATTCAAACTCCTCGACGCAAGCGCTACGACCGAAGCCGCCGCCACCTGGAAGCCAGCCTGTGTGGTAGAAGAAATAGCTGTGGCCTTTGTAATCGACGATGCCACTATGGTTGGTGAACGACTTGGTCTCGTTGGTCTGCGGCATCACTTCGCCGACGTATGTCCAAGGCCCTTGCGGATTGTCGCTCACACTGTAGGCGATGCTCTCCGGAATGCCTCCTGCGGCATACATCATGTAGTATTGGTTCTGTTTCGTCTCGACCCACTGCTTGCGTTTCAAGACGCTTTTTTTGCGTTTCATGATCCACGGACCTTCGGTGTAGCGCTTCACGGTGCTGTCGCACTTCACTTCGCCGTCCAGTTCAATCATATTCTCCTTCAACTTGACGCTGTAGAGCTTCGGATTGCCCCAATAGAGGTAGGCCTGGCCATCGTCGTCAATCATGACGGTCGGGTCGATGTGATCCCACTTGCCATCTTCGTAGAGCGGCTTTCCGAGGGCATCGCGGTAGGGACCTTCAATCCTGTCGGCCACAGCCACGCCGATTGCCATGCCGCGCGAGATGCTGGAATGTACCGGCACGTAGAGATAGAATTTGCCATTACGTTCGATGCACTGCGGCGCCCAAGCGCGGTCGTCGGCCCACTTGAAGTCGCACTGCGCCAACGGGCAACCGTGATCCTGCCAGTTTACCATATCGTCGGTCGAGAACAGTCGCCACTCATTCATCCAGAAGAAGTCGGCCTTCTCCTCGTCGTGACCTGTAAAGACATAGAGCCTGTCGCCGCTCACCATCGGAGCAGGATCGGTAGAAAAAATTGTCTGAGCGATTGGATTCTGTGCTCCAAGCGGAATTGCACATACGAAGCCACAAAGAGCACTCAAAAAAACGTGTTTCGTCATAGTCTAATGTGTGTGTTTGATTGCGGCGCAAAGGTAATGCCGTTTGTTCAGTTGCCCGTTCGCATTTGATTCAAATTGGTTTGAAAATGTAACATCGGACACAAAAAAAAGCCCACCTTATGAAAAAGTGGGCTTTTTTGATGTTTTTTACTTCTCGCGCATGAAGATGTTGATTGGCGTGCCGCTGAAGTCCCACTTCTCGCGGATCTTGTTCTCCAAGTAGCGGCGGTACGGCTCCTTGACCCACTGCGGCAGGTTGCAGAAGAAGGCGAACGACGGCACTTGCGGCGCGTTGATGATCTCTTCGTGGCTCTTGTCGTCGGACGTGGTCGTGGTGGCCTTGAGCTGGGTGACGTACTTGATCTTGACGAACTTGCCCTTGTTGTTCGGCGGCGGATAGGCCGAGATGCAGTCGAGCATGTACTCGTTCAGCTCGCTGGTCTTCACTACGCGCTTGCGGTTCTCATAGACCTGGCAGGCCGTCTCGATGACGCGGTAGATGCGCTGTTTGGTTACGGCCGATGCAAAGATGATCGGGAAGTCGCGGAACGGTGCAAAACGCTCGCGGATGGCGTCCTCCATGCACTTGACCGACTCCTTGCTCTTGTCGGCCATGATGTCCCACTTGTTGACGCAGACGACGAGACCCTTGCGGTTCTTCTCGATGAGCTGGAAGATGTTCATGTCCTGCGCCTCGATGCCGCGTGTCGCATCGATCATGAGGATGCAGACGTCGGAGTTCTCGATGCTGCGGATGGAACGGAGCACGGAATAATATTCGATGTCCTCGTTCACCTTGTTCTTCTTGCGGATGCCGGCCGTATCGACTAGATAGAAGGCAAAGCCGAACTTGTCGTACTTGGTGTAGATGCTGTCGCGCGTCGTACCTGCAATGTCGGTCACGATGTGACGTTCTTCGCCGATAAAGGCATTGAGCAACGACGATTTTCCGGCATTTGGACGGCCAACGATGGCGAACTTGGGCAGCTCCTCAAGGTCGTCGTTCTTGTCGTTCTTGAAGCGCGAGCAGATTTCGTCCAAGAGGTCGCCCGTGCCCGAACCGTTGGCCGACGAAATGATGAACGGATCGCCCAGACCGAGGCTGTAGAACTCGGCGGCATAGGCGTGCTGGTCGTAGTTGTCAGCCTTATTGGCCACAATGATGACCTCCTTCCGGCTCTTGCGCAGGATGCGGGCCACCTGATCGTCGAGGTCGGTCACGCCGTTCATGATATCGACCAGGAAGAGGATGACGTCGGCCTCCTCGATGGCGATTTCAACCTGCTTGTTGATTTCGTCCTCGAAGATGTCCTCCGAATTGACGACCCAGCCGCCGGTATCGACCAGCGAAAACTCACGTCCGCCCCAGATGACGTGGCCATACTGACGGTCGCGCGTCGTGCCTGCCACTTCGCTGACAATGGCAGTTCGGCTCTCCGTAAGGCGGTTGAAAAGGGTCGATTTGCCCACATTGGGACGCCCCACAATAGCTACTAAATTTCCCATTTTCTATTATTTATGATTTGTTATTAGTCTTTGCCCACCAGCCTATTTTCTGCCCGTGGGGTTTCCGGCCAATGCCCACCGTCGCGGAGGTTGAGCCAGCCCCTGGGGCTATGGGTTAGGTATCCGATGGAGCAATATCGGTCACAAAGATACTGATTTTTTTCGACTTATCCGACAACGAACGACAAAACAGGCAAAAAAACGGAAACAGCACATAACCAGTATGGCTATATGCTGTTTTTTTCAAGTGGGTGTTCAATAGTTCTCCGCCTTTAGCTGGAAATATGCCTGCGGATGTTCGCAGACAGGACAAACTTCTGGTGCCGATTTTCCAACAACGATGTGGCCGCAATTTGAGCACTGCCAGATGCATTCGCCATCGCGCGAGAATACTACCCTATCCTGAATATTCTTCAACAATTTGCGGTATCGTTCCTCATGCTCCTTTTCTATGGCTGCAACACCCTCAAAAAGATCCGCTATCTCATTGAATCCTTCCTCTCGGGCCTCCTTTGCCATTCGCGGATACATGTCCGTCCACTCCGAATTCTCTCCATCGGCCGCATCAATCAGATTGTTGATAGTATCCTGCACCTTGCCACCGCAAAGCAGCTTGAACCAGATCTTGGCATGTTCCTTCTCCTGATTAGCGGTCTCCTCAAAAAGGTTTCCTATTTGGACAAATCCATCTTTCTTTGCCTTGGAAGCGTAATACGTGTATTTGTTACGCGCCTGACTTTCACCGGCGAAAGCCTCCATGAGGTTTTTCTCCGTTTTTGTTCCCTTGATTGACTTCATAATGTTTTGATTTTTGTTAGTTGATACTGCGCCGCGAATATAATCGTTTTCCACCTACTGACAAAAACTCTGGAACTTTTTATCTGTCAAAATCACGATCTTGCGATGATTATCATCCCAAATCCAACATTCACGCTAATGTTTAATCAAAATCCAAAGATTTTAATCTCCCGTAAGGTGGCCGCCCATCGTCTGAGCAACGTTGAAGCGGCGAATTTCCTAACTGATAACTATTAACTGACAA
>DFJU01000011.1 GCA_002373755.1 Bacteroidales bacterium UBA3663
AGAAGATGGCAAAGCGACTGGACATCCCACCGTACACCATCTTCCAAGACCCGTCGCTCGAGGCAATGGCCACCACCTACCCCATCTCAATCGAAGAATTGCAGAACATTCCGGGCGTAGGCATCGGCAAGGCAAAGAAGTTCGGTGATGAATTCATCGCAAGCATCAAACAATACGTCGATGAAAACGAGATTGAACGGCCGGAAGACCTCCGCGTACGTACCATTGCCAACAAGTCGAAAATCAAGGTGTCGATCATCCAGGCAATCGACCGCAAAATCGCTCTCGACGACCTTGCCCAGAGCTACAACATGGACTTCTCGGAGTTCCTCGACGAACTGGAAACCATCATCGCATCGGGCACCAGACTCGACATCAACTACTTCCTTGAAGATGTGCTCGACCCGGACTCGATCCAGGAGATTTTCGACTTCTTCAAGCAGGAACAAGAAAACACCATCGAATCGGCCTACAAGGAGTTTGGCAAGGACTTCTCGGAGGAAGAAATCCGTCTGGTGCGCATCAAATTCCTGAGCGAAGTGGCCAACTAAACCTCATTGCAACGTACAAACTACCATCCATTATCTATGGCAAACAACTTAGTGATTGTCGAGTCTCCAGCCAAGGCAAAAACCATCGAAAAGTTCTTGGGCGCAGACTATAAAGTGACATCAAGCTACGGTCATATACGAGACCTTAAAAAACACGATTTCAGCATCGACATCGAAAATAAATTCCAGCCAATCTACGAAATTCCATCGGACAAGCAGCAGCTGGTGTCCGAACTGAAGAAAGCCGCAAAGAAAGCCGAAATGGTCTGGCTTGCATCCGATGAAGATCGCGAGGGAGAGGCCATCAGCTGGCATCTGTCGGAAGTGCTAGAACTGAAACCGGAAAAGACGCGCCGAATCGTCTTCCATGAAATCACAAAAAACGCGATTCTGAACGCCATCAAGACGCCGCGCGAAATCGACCAGAACCTCGTCAATGCGCAGACAGCGCGCCGCGTGCTCGACCGCATTGTCGGTTTCGAGCTGTCGCCTGTGCTTTGGCGCAAAGTGAAGCCGCAGCTCTCGGCCGGACGCGTACAGAGCGTTGCCGTGCGCCTCATCGTGGAACGCGAACGCGAAATCCAGAACTTCAAGTCGGAAGAAAGCTATCGCGTGACCGGCACATTCGCCGCAAAGGACGCCAACGGCCAGGACATCCTGTTCAACACCGAGCTGAACCAGCGATTTAAGACGAAGGCAGAGGCTGAGGAATTCCTCAACCAAATCCGCAATGCGACATTCGAGGTCAAGGAAATCAGCCAAAAGCCACTTTTGCGCCAACCTGCAGCACCATTCACGACATCGACCCTGCAGCAGGAGGCATCGCGCAAACTGCGTTTCAGCGTATCGCAGACGATGAGCATCGCCCAACGCCTCTACGAAGCCGGTAAAATCACCTACATGCGAACCGACAGCGTCAACCTCTCGACACTCTGCCTGGGTGCAAGCAAGGAGCAGATTTTGGCGACGATGGGCGAAAAATACCTCAAGACGCGCAACTACATCACCCACTCGAAGGGCGCACAGGAGGCACACGAAGCCATCCGTCCGACCTACATGAACCAGACTTCGATTGAGGGCACACCCGTCGAGCGACGCCTCTACGAACTCATCTGGAAACGCACAATTGCCAGCCAGATGTCCGATGCACAAATCGAAAAAACCACGATGGAGATTGCCATCAACGGCGTGAAGTTGGCCAAAGAAGACCTGCACTTTGTCGCAACGGGCGAGGTAATCAAGTTCGACGGCTTCCTGAAGGTATATATGGAATCGAACGACGACGAAACCTTGGAGGCCGACCGCACAGACTTTGGCGGCACACGTCTGCCCAACGTACAGATAGGCACCGCCGTCAAGCTCGACGCAGCCGAAGCCATCCAGCGTTTCAGCCAGCATCCGCCACGCTACACCGAGGCAAGTCTGGTGAAGAAGATGGAAGAACTGGGCATCGGCCGTCCATCAACCTATGCGCCGACCATCAGCACCATCCAGCAACGCGAATACGTCGAGAAGTACGACCGCCCGGCCGAAAAGTGCAAGATTACGCGAATCCACCTGGGCAACGACGGCAAAATCAAGAGCAACGAGGTGGAAGAAACCGTCAACAACGATCGCGGCAAACTCGTGCCGACCGACATCGGACTTGTCGTCAACGACTACCTGTCGGAGCACTTCCCGCAAATCATGAGTTACGACTTCACGGCCACCGTCGAGGGCGACTTTGACAAGATTGCCGACGGAAAAATGGACTGGACCACCTGTCTGGGCGAATTCTACGAAATGTTCCACCCGCTTGTGGTCGAATCCATTGCCGAACGCATGGATCACAAGGCCGGCGAACGCGTGTTGGGCACCGACCCGAAGACGGGCTACACCATTTCGGTGAAAATCAGCCGATTCGGTCCTGTGGTGCAGATTGGCGCACAAAGCGAGACCGACCATCCACAATTCGCATCGCTGCAAAAGGGCCAGAGCATCAACACAATAACGCTCGACGAGGCGTTGAAACTCTTCCAGTTGCCAAAGACGCTGGGCGAGTTCGAGGGCTTCCCCGTGGTTGTCGGTGTTGGCCGATATGGCCCGTATGTGCAGACACAGGGCAAATACGTCTCAATTCCCAAAGGCACGAATCCGCTCGACATGGAGTTGGCCGACGCCGTCAAACTCATCGAATCGAAGCGAGCAGAAGACAGCAAGAAGCTCATCAAGACGTTCGACGAAGAGCCTGAACTGCAAATGCTCAACGGACGATTCGGCCCATATCTGGCTCGCAACGGCAAGAACTACAGGCTGCCACGCAACCGCGACCTCGAGTCGCTCACCTATGCCGACTGCATCGCCATCATCGAGGCTTCCGAAAAGGCTGCCGAGAAGAAAAAGAAGTAAGTGAAACTTGGCCCATCGCACACAACCACGATGTTCAACCAAGACACAAATCAGCAAAAGTTCCCATCACAACCGAAGCAGAGAAGCTTTGCGTGGTGGGAACAAATTGTGTTGATGGAGCAAACCGAGTCAAAACATAAGTGCTAAATGAATATCACCAAACTGGCCTACAAAATTGCGTTTGAACGACGTTACAAGCAGATTTTGCGCTACGCGACCAAAGCCGAGCAACTGCAGGCGCAACAACTTGATTTTTTGCTGAATCGAGCAAAATGCACTATCTTTGCGGCCGACAATCACTTTGCCGACATCGCTACGCGACAAAAATCGCTCATGGCAGAACAGGGCATCGCACCCGAAAAGGCTCTACAACGCGCCTATGCCGAGACTGTCCCGTTGCGCACGTATGACGCCATCAAGCCGTGGATCGAGCAGATGCTCACGGGCAAAGAAAACGTGCTTTGGCCAGGTCTGTGCAAGTGGTTCGCCAAGTCGTCGGGCACAACATCGGACAAGTCGAAATACATCCCCGTGACGAACGATGCCCTGCACAAGACGCACATGCGTGGCGGAACGGACGCGATGGTCATCTACTTGGCACTCAACCCGGAGTCGAAGGTGATGAACGGCAAAGGCCTGATTCTGGGAGGTTCGTTCGCCGACGAGAAGCTGCCCAAGGGCATCAAGGCAGGCGACCTGTCGGCCACACTGATCCAGAATGTCGCTCCGCTGGTCAACGCCATCCGCACGCCGAAGAAGGAAATCGCGCTGATGAACGAGTGGGAGGCCAAACTGAAGGCTCTCACCGAGGCCACAAAGGATGTCAACGTCACCTCAATTTCGGGCGTGCCGTCGTGGATGATGGGCGTCTTGAAAGAGGTGTTGAAGGCCAAGGGCGCGAAAGACATCACCGAGGTCTGGCCGAATCTGGAGGTCTTCTTCCACGGCGGCATCGCCTTCACGCCCTACCGCCAGCAGTACGAGCAGCTCATCCCGAGCAAGAAGATGCACTATCTGGAGACCTACAACGCATCGGAGGGTTTCTTCGGAATACAGTCTTCGTGGGACGACCATGCCATGCAGCTCGTCATCGACAACCGCATCTACTACGAGTTCATCCCGATGGAAAAGTTCGACGAGAATGACCCGCACATGGAGGCTGTCCCGTTGACCGAAGTCGAAATCGGACGCAACTACGCGATGGTCATCACGACGCCGGGACTGTGGCGCTACATCATCGGCGACACAGTGCGCTTCACGCAGCGCGACCCGTACAAGTTCGTCATCACAGGGCGCACAAAGGCGTTCATCAACGCATTCGGTGAGGAGCTGATGGTGAGCAATGCCGACGAGGCATTGGCCAAGACCTGCCGCGCTATGGACTGCGAGATTGCCGACTACACCGCAGGGCCGACGTTCGCTACGTTAGGTTCATCGGCCAATGGCACAACGGCATCGAAGGGCCGCCACACGTGGATTGTGGAGTTTGCCAAGGCGCCATCGGACATCGAAGCCTTCGCCGAGCTGTTGGACAAGAATCTGCAACAGGTCAATTCGGACTACGAGGCGAAACGCTACAAGGGCATCTTCCTCGACCGGCTCGAACTCATCGTCGCACCAGCAGGCACATTCAACGCCTGGCTGCAGAAGACGAAAGGCAAACTGGGCGGACAAATCAAGATTCCGCGCCTGTCAAATTCAAGAAAATACATCGAAGAGTTGACGGAAATGATAGGTCGTTAGTCATTTCTATCAGACAAGAAATTTCCAGTCATCCCGTTCATTTTTATTAACTTCCATAAAAAAATATCTATGGCAGAAAATCAATTCAAACGCACGATTGTCACATCGGCCCTCCCCTATGCCAACGGACCGGTCCACATCGGCCATCTGGCTGGTGTCTATGT
>DFJU01000155.1 GCA_002373755.1 Bacteroidales bacterium UBA3663
CCTGCAAAATGAGCTATACGCCAAAAATTATCGTTTCCGCCCGAAATAAATCATATTTTAGCACAAATTCAGTCTTAAAATTGTTACCTCGGAAAAACATAGTCAAAAAATTTTGAACACCTACTTTTATCGTATTTTGCAATGTGTGGATTTCAAAACACAAGAGTGAATTCTTTTTTTACTATAATTTATGTGCAACAAATAGACGATTTTTTAATATAATACATATATTTGTTGCGCAAAATACTCACGGATTGCACATCGTTTTGCATTCTATTTTTACTTAATGCAATAACCACAAAAATATACTTTGCCAATGCTGATATATCTTTTGATAGCCTCTCTGATACTCTTTGCCGCCTGTAATCAAGATGGCGATGTTATACAATTTCCTGACCCAAACGATGCCCCAAGTACAGCTCCTCTTGTTACAGTTTTCTACGACCCCAATGCGCTTGGCGATTGCGGCTACAACGACCTGATTTACAAAGGTGTGGAGGAGGCCGCCCAGCAATACGGACTACGCACGATGCAGCTCTCGCCCTCATCGAGGGAGGAGGGATTGATCTATTTGCAGACAATGTTTCAACATTCGGATGCCTTGAACGACACCGTGCGCCGCCTGTTTATTGTGGCAGCGGCAAGTTATGACGACTATCTTCGTCAAAACAACTCCCGCTTCGAAGCTAATCCTTATATCGACCTGCTCTACCTGGAAACCGATACGCCTCTCGAAGGCAAAGGATCGACACTCTATCTGCCCTACTACGGTGCCATGTACGAGGCTGGAGCCATCGCCCCAGTTGTGACGCCTGAGGTGCTGCTTGTGGGAGCAAACCCGAAAGTGAAGTCCGTGGTCGATGCCATGCAAGGGTTCTCCGAAGGATTTGACAACAGTCCTGTACCCGAAGATAAGTATAGGCCAAAGAAACTTGTCACGGTGTGGCTCTCCGACGATGTGGGTGGCGGGTTCTCAGTCCCCGATACCACAGCAATGAGGCTGATGCTACATCAAGAGTGGGAAGGTTTTGAACAGGCTATCATGCCCATTTGCGGAGGTGCAGGCAACACCTTCCGAAGGTTGTGCGAATCGACAGGAGGCTACTACTACGTTGGTATCGATACCACAGTTATTTCAACGCAATGCCATTTTTCGGTGGTCAAGCACATTGACCGCGCCGTAGCTCGTTGCATTGGCCAATGGCTCTCGGCCGACGGAATGCCCAAGCATCAGCGTCTTGGACAGGCTGACGGCTACACCGAAGTTATCCTGCATCCGTACGATGACTATAGCCGGATGTGTTTTGCCGAGACACTCACTGCCGAGATGCTCCGGAATATCCATGAAGAGGCCATCAGAAAGGAGTCAGAATATGAAAACTGAAATATTGTTCCACAGATTGTTGACATTGGCAGCACTTGCTCTGCTGACTATGTTAACGGCTTGCCATGAGGAGGACGACACGGTTGAAATCGTGCCGCAGCGTCACTGGCTGACTCGCACCGTGGCCGTAGTCGCTCCTCTGGGCGATGCTTCCACCCAAATGCGCTTGGAACGCACGGCTGCGTGGTTCTGTGAGAATTTCCGTGAGGCGCAGATGCATGACACTTTGGCTATCGATTGGCAGATTGAGTGGTACGACGAATTGTCGGAAGATGGCAAAACCCTCGCCACTGAACTGGCTCACCGAGATGACATTGTAGCCATCATCGGGCCATTCAGCAACGAGAACGTAGCCACCTTCGCCCCCGCCTGCCTCAAGACGCTGAAACCGCTCATCGCCCCTACGGCCACCAGCGAGGAAATCATTCGCCGCTACGCCATCGGCACCAGCGGCATTGGCGCCAACGAACAGCCGTTTCTCTGGTCGCTCACCGAGTCGGACGTGACGTTCACCAGTATGCTGATGAGCAGTTATGCCACTATGGGTCAGCATTACAACAAGGTAATGAAGCCCCGCGCTGCCGTTTTTGCTCCATCCGATGCCTACGGAACCACTTTCAACTATTGGGCGCCGTTCTACGCCCTGGAGGACAACATCGACTTGCTCTGCAACGAGCAATACACATCGACTGCCGACCTTCTTGCCCGCCTCCGCGCACACCGTGCCGATGTCGGAGAAATGGAAGCAGGTCTGTCGTCGGCCACCTTCTGCGTGGCGGAGACTGCGCAACAACTCTACGAGGTGGCTCGCGCCAACCGCAAGTATTTGCTCGACGACCCCATCTTCAGCCTGATTTATGGCAGTACCGATCCCGACGACCCCGCCCTCGACAGCGAGTGGCAGATGTTCCGCACAACGTTCATGACCTATTTTGCCTTTGCGGGACTGAGCGAGGAAGCGCTTGCCGCCCTCGGCCCACGTTGGAGTGCGATGTTGCAGGGCTACGAGGGTTTCTCTCCATACGCCGATCCTGCCACTGGTTTTGAAATTTCTTACAAACAACGTTTCGGTGCTCTGCCGACGTTTGCCGAATGTAAATTTTACGACGCGTTGATGCTTGCCGCTTTTTCCTGTTGCTATGCCGAGCACCAATCTGAACTCATCAGTCTCAATGATGCCATCCGAGCCATCACCATTGATGCCAAAGGCGCATCTGTGAGTGGCGCTGCGTGGAATGCTACATCCATGTCGCTTTATCTCACGGCATTGGAGCAAGGCGAGCGTCTGCGCTTCGTGGGAGCATCGGGCGAGATAAGTTTCGATGACGAGACCTTTACAGCCGCCACCGCCACCACCTACGTGCATTGGCAACTGATGGACGGACAGATACTGCACCGCAACTATTTTGGTTCCACGGGCACGCACACAGCCGATGCCAAGGCTGCCTGGAAATACCTCTATGACGAGCAGCTGGCCAGTGCCGATTTTGATAGCCAGGCGGCTGGAAGCGGCAATGCCATTTCTTACCCCACGCTCACAGCCAAATATGCCGTGTTGGTTCAAGGCAGCAATGAGTTTATGAACTACCGGCATCAGGCCGACGTGCTGAGTGTCTATCAGATGTTGCGGCGTAACGGCTTCCCCGACGACCACATCATCCTCATCATCGACAAGGCGATAGCCACCGATCCCAAGAACCCTGAGCAGGGAGTCATCCGTTCCAACACCGACGGCTACGACCTTTTGGGAGGCACGGATGGTTTGCCTGCTGCCATAGTGGATTACAACAGCGCCAATCTCTCCGCCGCCGACATCGCCGACATCCTCACTGGCCGACAGTCGGAACGTCTGCACACCGTGCTGCCGCAAGACGCAGGCAACAACATCCTTTTCTATTGGAGCGGACACGGGCGCAATACGGCTCACGGTGGAGCCGACGAGTTCGTTTGGCGCGACTCGTGCAGTGGTCAAGGGTTCACCGCTGCACGGCTCAAGGCCGCAGCCGAGCAGATGACCTTCCGCAAACTGCTGGTGTGCGCCGAACCATGCTATGGCGAGGCGGTCATCCGTGCCGTCGATGGCATTGACGGCGTGTTGGCCATGTCGGGAGCGAGTGCCTCGGAGCAGTCGTGGGCCGACCATTGGAGCAATGAGGCCAACGTGTGGATGTGCGACCGTTTCTCGCAGAGCCTTGTCACCTGCCTGACCGACAACCCTGCGACCAGTTTCCGCGACCTCTTCCTCTACTGTGCCCAGCACACTCTCGGTTCCCACGCCAAGATTGTCAATGCGGCCAGATTCGGCAACCTGTATCTGGAAGGACCTCGGGAATTTATCATTTACGAGTAATTATAATAACTAATTTCTAAAAAAACATAATTATGAATGCATTAAAATCAAACTTCTGGCTGCTCGGCATCGCGCTGATGGCGGTGGCAACAGAGAACTTCTCCTCATGCAAGGATGACGAAATGGGTGTCGATACGCCCGACAATCCTACGGGGCAGATTGACAGCCTTGTGAGTGTTTACAACGACCTCGAGTATTTTCAAAACTTCTTTGTGGCAACCGACAACGACGGCAATTTTCGTTACCGCCGTATGGGCGTTCCCCTCTACGAGAGTGACACCGCCCACCTCTACATCGGCGTTGACAACCTGGATGAGGCGGTGCTGTATTTCCACTTTGCCATTGCCCCCGACATTGAGCAGAAGGTTTCCGTCACGAACAACTACACCTACACCCTTACCGACACCTTGGGAAATAGCCAAGGGTCAGTCTCGTTCGTTCCTGGCAGCGGTGCAACAGTGGCAGAGATTATCACTGATCTGCCCGATTTGAAGTACTTCAATAACGTAACCTTCCTGCAAAGCAGCGCGTGGCCTCACAACTCGGGCGAGAGCCATTGGAAGTTGGGCGACATCCGAACAATGTCCGTTGTAGGTAAAGCCGCCAATGGATTAAAAAACGAGGACAGGATACTCAATTGGGTGCTTGTCCGTGAGGCGGGCAACGGAGTGCCTGCAATGTGGTGCGCAATTCCAAGAAATAAATACTCTCCAGCCCAAAACAATTTTGAAGATACTTACGATTCAGACTATTGTCCTGACAGAGGCGAGTCGGAAATAATGTGTCATGATATTTTTACTGATAAAGGAAACCGATGGAGTTTGTTTGTAAACAAATTCAGCGAGGCTGGTTGCGGTGAACTTCATAGAGGATATTATTGGTACGACAACGACTATTACAAGGCAAAAGTAGTTCAATGGGTTTATGAAGTCAGGAGTTTCTACTGGACCAAAGAATTTTCTTTCGTCGGTATTCATTGGGCTCGTGAAGGACACAATAACTACGATTACCCCTTTTTGTTAAAAAATGACTGGCTTGAAGACGGACTTGAGTACGGCATCCCGATAAATTCTTTCACCGTGCTTGCCGCATCCAACGGCGAATCGGGCGAATCCGCTGCCAACCTTTTTGACAACAACGCCAACACCAAATGGTGCAGTTATAAAAGTAACAAGATTGAAAGCGAAATAAGCGGCGTGGACGCTTGGATTGTGGAGTTTATGACCGAGAACCCCATCAACCCTACAGCATATTATATGACCACGACAAACGACCACACTGTGTTCCCCGAACGTGCCCCGAGGATATGGAACCTCTATGCCAAGGAAAGCCCCAACGATGTCTGGGTTCTTATCGACAGACGCGACAACACCAATAGTATGGTGGAACAGATGACCAATGCCAACTGCTGGACAGGTTGGTGGGGGGTAAGCGCAGTCAATGCAATGTATCAGTATTTCCGCCTCGAAATGTACGAGGTGCAAAGCGGCACTTGCTTCCAGATTTCGGAACTCGGCTTCAAATACAACGAAACCATCGACAATGGTGACGAACTTTATTACTCCTTAATCGATGCCTCCGACGGAGAACCGCAGAATCTGGCTGGCAATCTCTTCGACAACAACTTCGACACCAAGTGGTGCGTTGATGAGGACAACAAGAGCGGCACCCCGCTCGCCGACGACAAGTGCTGGTTTGTGGAGTTCAAGGCGTCAAAAACAATCACCCCCACAGGCTACCATATGGTGACGGCCAGCGACCATACCACATTCCCTGACCGCGCTCCGAAAAAGTGGAGCCTCTACGGCCTGAAAGACGGCTGGTGGGTGCGGATAGCCTCAGTTGACAACACCAACACCCCCGCTCTGCAAATGACCAACGCCGACAAATGGACGGGCAACTGGTCCATCACCGAAAACAAGGGCGAGTATCAGATCTTCCGCCTGGAGATGTACGAGAACTGGGGTGGCGACTGCTTCCAGATTTCCGAGTTGGGTTTCAATTTCCAGTAAAACTGCTCAACGTCGGCAATTAACGATAAACAATTTCTAAATGCACAAAATTATGAAAGCTTTAAAATCAAACTTCTGGCTGCTCGGCATCGCGCTGATGGCGGCGGCAACCATGAACTTCTCCTCATGCAAGGATGACGAAAACGGAGTTGATACCCCCGACAATCCTACGGGGCAGATTGACACCTTGAAAGTCGTTGAAGACGATCTGGAGGTGTTCCAAAACTTCTTTGTCGCAACCGACGAGACGGGTAATTTCCACTACCGCCGTATGGGTGTTCCATTGTACGAGAGCGACACCGCCCACCTCTACATAGGCGTTGACAACTTGGACGAGGCTTTGCGCTATTTCAACTACACCCTCGCCGACGACATCGAGCGGCAAGTTTCAGTTTCCAACACCTACACCTACACCCTTACCGACACCTTAGGCAACAGTCAGGGAACAGTGTCGTTTGTCCCTGGCAGCGGCACAACAGTGGCGGAAATTACAACCGATTTGGTTGATTTGAAGTATTTCAACAAGGTAACATTCCTGCAAAACAGCGCGTGGCCGCATAATTCGGGTGAAAAGATATGGCACAAGGGCGACATCCGCACATTCTCCTTTATGGGTAATATCTACAATGGATTGCAACCTGACGACAAGAACCTCAAATGGGTGCTTGTGCGCGAGGCTGGCAACGGCGTGAAACCTCTGTGGGCAACAATCACGCACAATTCGTATGGTTCATGGGTGGATAACAATGCATTTCAGTCTGTCAGACAATCAATTTATTGTCCCTCCAAATCTACAGCATTCGACATAAGCGCAATACTTCGTGCGGATTGGGATTTCTATGTCGGAAAATTCAATGAGGCAAGTTGTGGAAAGTTGGATAGAGACGGATTATATTTTTGCAATGCAATTAGTTGGTGTTTGGGATATCTTTATCGTTTGATTTGCTATGGAAAAGATGATGACGAATGTTGGAGTATGTGGCATAATGTTGCTAAACCTACCCTTCTTGTAATCGACTGGCTCGACGACTACACCCCAGGCTTCTACAACTTGCTCGGAGCAGTTCCAAGCGAATCGGGCGGATCTGCCGCCAACCTTTTCGACAACAACCCTCAAACCAAATGGTGTAGCGATGAGGACAACAAGATAGAAAGCGAAATCAGCGGCGAGGATTGCTGGATGGTGGAGTTTATGGCCGAGAAACCCATCAAACCCACTGCCTACAATATGGTGACAGGCAACGACCAATCGGTGTTCCCTGGCCGAAGCCCCAGAATCTGGCGCATCTACGCCAAGAATAATCCTACTGATGTGTGGACGCTTATCGACCGCCGCGATAACACTAACAGTTATCCCGAACGTATGACGGACGCTGACTGCTGGACTGGCAGTTGGAGTCTGACAGGCATTACTCAAAAGTATCAGTATTTCCGTGTGGAAATGTATGAGAACTGGGGCGACGACTGTTTCCAGATTTCAGAGTTCAAATTCGTTTACGACGAGAATGCGCCCGATGTGAACGGCGACGAACTTAGCTACTCCCTGATCGATGCCTCCGACGGAGAGCCGCAAAATCTGGCTGGCAACCTTTTCGACAACAACTTCGACACCAAGTGGTGCGTCGATGAGGACAACAAGAGCGGCATCCCGCTCGCCGACGACAAATGTTGGTTTGTGGAGTTCAAGGCATCGAAACCCATCACTCCCGCAGGTTACCATATGGTGACGGCCAACGATCAAACCTTGTTCCCCGACCGCGCCCCGCGCAAATGGAGCCTCTTCGGTTTGAAGGACGGCTGGTGGGTTCGATTAGCCACCGTCGATAACACCAACACCGATGTCCTGCAAATGACTAATGCCGACAAATGGACGGGCAACTGGTCCATCACCGAAAACAAGGGTGAGTATCAGATCTTCCGCCTGGAAATGTACGAGAACTGGGGTGGCGACTGCTTCCAGATTTCCGAGTTAGGTTTCAATTTCTAGTAAAATTTGAAGGAATGGCGGCAGGGCGTTTTTGTGAGAAACCTTTTCCGCACCATCCCCATATAACCAAACCTGTTTTAAATGTCGGTTGTATCGTCCGCTAGCTCCTTGTTAACGTTCTTCTGCCTTTTTGCTCCTTTAAAAGGTAGAAGAACGTCAGTAACCACAGGACATCGTTGGCAGGTCGTCTGTAGATAATACATTCTGAACACCTACTTTAAATAACAAAACTATGAAGAAAAGAATTTTGCGGTTGAGTTTGGTGACCATCCTGTTGGCCACGGCAATGAGTGTGAGTTTCGTGTCTTGTGACGATGATGATGACAACGCCAGCCGTGGCGTTGACAATGGTTCTGCCCTGACGGGTATTATCGACCCCGAGAGCGGTCTGCGACTGAAGTCATTCAGCAAACAAGTGTTGCATTATTCGGACGATGGTGTGCTTGAATCTGTCACTGCCACGTATGACAATATGGAGGATCAGTACACTTTCGACTATCCTGCAAACAAAATAATAGAAACCTGGAAGTACTCCGAAGGTGAGACGGGCACCCAAATCTATTCGGTCAAATATAATGATCGAGGCTATATCACTGTTTTTGATACCGATTATGAAGAAGAGGGTTATGCTTCGTCCGAAAAAAACTCGTTCAATTATGATAGCGAAGGCCATATGTCGTCTTGCTCATTATATGGCGTAATAGACAGAATTAAAGATGGGGAACGGCTCTATTTGGAATGGAACTATAAGGTTACCTTTGACTGGAAAGATGGCCTGTTGCTGTATTTGGCTTTCGATGGTGAGGAAACTGAAAATGAAACGAAGTCATCAGGTTCCTATAAATATAAGTATTACTATGATGCCGATTACCCAAATAAATATAAGCAGTGGGGCATATACCAAGGTTTCCCGACGGTAGGCGACACTTACTTTTTCCTTCCATTTATCGGGCTGATGGGTATCGGGCCTGATAGGTTGCCTTCAAGGATGACCTACATCGGAAACGATAATCAGGAAGACCCTGATCACAAGTGGAATTTCCGTTTCACTTTCAATGAGGATGGTTCTATGGCCACAATGGCAGGTTTCGAGTTTTCTTACGAATATGCAAATGGGAACGGAGAAACACGTCTGGCGGCTCCTTCGGGAATGCCGGTAAAAGAGGAAACAGGTTTCCGTCCGGAGCATCGGCATGCCCGCCTCTTCGGTGGCGTTCCTGTGACAGGTAAAGAATAATATGAATATCGAATTTGGAAAACTGAAACGCGAAGAACTGAAGGCTGCTGTGACACTCGCTGCCCGCGCCTATCAGGACTATGCCTACGTTGCTCTCTATTTTCCGGACGATGCTGAGCGCTGCCGAGGTCTGCACGCTTTCATGAACTGCGTGATGAAGAGCAACTTCGGCAGAGCGGATATTCTAGGGGCACGGATAGATGGACAACTTGTCGGCCGTGCTACCCTGGAATCTCCCGGTTATCAACCGCCTACGTTTTGGCAGAGCATCGTCAATGATGGCTGGAAGGTCTATTTCGCCGCCAACTGGAAGAATGTGAACGGCTATCTTGCCATGGACGAAGAGGCCAGTAAACCATGTCACGATTACCAGAAAACGAATCCCGGAGTGTGGTATCTCAGTATGTTCGAGGTCGATCCTCTCTTCCAGGGACAAGGCATCGGCACCCAGTTTCTGACTTATCAGGAGGACTATGTCCGTCAACGGGGTGGCAGCGAGATGGTTCTCTTTACGAACTCGGCAGAGAATCTTCGCTTCTATACCCGGCGAGGCTACGAAGTGTTTCATGCGTGCGAAATTGAGCACGATGGTAGGAAAGTAGGTAGTTGGAGTTTGAAGAAAACGTTATAAACTCAAGTTGCGCAGGTAAAGTAACACAGAAAAAGCCACCGCCCAAAATAGGACGATGGCTCTTTTTATGATTCCTCGGCAGAAGTCACTTGACTTTCGATATAAATGATTGAACGTAAACGAGTTATGCTGTCTGCTGTTTTATTGTACGTTGATTGCATTTTTGTTGATTTGCTAGTTGCATATTGCGCATTGGCCGTAATAAATGAAACGGATGATAGTTTTGAATTGCGTTTTAATCTGGGCTGAAAAAATGGTAAAATAGATTTATAAAGGGTACACATAATCAATTTTGAACAACTACTAATTGGCCGAAATGTCGTCTCGAAACAAGTTTATGGCCAATGATGCTTTTTTCATTTTTTTGCGTACCTTTGCATCCTGAATAATATACTCACCTATGACACATAACGACATTGCATCGCTCATCGAGCAGGTTGCTCCCTTGCAGTTGCAGGAGCACTACGACAACGCCGGATGGCAGCTGGGCGACCCCGAACAAGAGACATCGGCCATCGTCACCACGCTCGATGTGACCGAAGAGACCATTCAATTGGCCGCAGATCAGGGCGCGAACCTGATTGTGAGCCATCATCCGCTGCTGTTCCACGGCGTGAAACAGATTAACCCGCGTCGCGACTATGTGAGCCGCACAATCATTGAGGCCATCCGCCACGACATCGCCATCTACAGCGCGCACACCAATCTCGACAACGCTCCGCAGGGCGTGAACCGTCGCATCGGCGAGGTTTTGGGCTTGACCGATGTGCGTCCGCTTGCGCCATTGGCCACAACCCAGACCGCCGGATTGCCGGCCGATTTCGTGAAACAATGCGGCAGCGGAATCGTCGGAAAGTTGCCTGCACCGATGTCAGCCTACGATTTTGCGCAGGTCGTGAAACAATTGTTCCACATTGATGCGCTTGTGACCAATGCGGCCGATGTCGATATCCAGCGCGAAATCCGCGTAGTGGCACTTTGCGGCGGGGCAGGAGACGATTTCATTGCCGATGCCGTGCGCTGCGGTGCCGATGCTTTCCTCACGGGCGAAGTCGGCTACCATTTCTACTTCGGTCATCCCGAAATCTTCATCATGTGCGGCGGCCACTACGAGACCGAACAGTTCACGGCCGACCTGCTACGCGACCTCATCGGCCGAAAATATCCCGATCTGAAGGTCGTCGTCGCACCGAAATCCGCACCGACGGCCACAATTATCTGACAAACTTAACTACGTTGAAAAATGATCGAAATTGGATTGAAACATACAAGCGAACTCGTTGTGAACGATGCTGTTACGGCGATTAGTGTCGGCTCGGGCGATATGCCAGTGCTGGCCACTCCGTCGATGTTGGCGCTGATGGAAAATGCTGCGATGCTGGCTGTGGCCGATGCGTTGCTCGACGGATGCACCACGGTGGGCGGACATATCGAATCGTCGCATCTGAAGCCGTCGAAAATCGGCGATAAGGTCTTCGCTACGGCCGAGGTCACGAAGGTTGACGGCAAGAAAATAGAGTTCAAGGTGGCGGCTTTTTCCGGCGAAACGCTGTTGGGCGAAGGCATGCATCTGCGCTTTATCGTCGAGCGTGAAAAGTTTTTGGAAAGGTTGAACAAATAATGGATAACGATATGAATTTCTTGGAATTAGTCCGCAACCGGTACAGCTGCCGCAGCTATCGGCTGACAAGCATCGAACCCGAAAAACTTGACTACATCATGGAGTGTGTCCGCATGGCTCCATCGGCCGTAAACAAGCAGCCGTGGCACTTCCGTATCGTGAGCGACGAAAGCGGGCTGAAGGCTCTCGGCCAATGCTACAACCGCGACTGGTTCTCCACCGCGCCGACGGTGATTGTGGCCTCGATCCGGCACGACGAGGAATGGGTGAGGGGCGACGGCAAACCGCACGGCAACATCGACATCGCCATCGCCGTGGAACATCTCTGCCTGGCCGCCACCGAACAGGGTCTGGCGACGTGCTGGGTGTGCAACTTCGATGCTGAGTTGTGCAAGAAAATGTTCGGAATGTCGGCCGATGAGGAGCCTGCTGTCCTGATTCCGATTGGCTACGCGGCCGATGAGGTGAAAGAGAAGAAACGTAAATCCATCGACGAAATCGTTGATTGACAGAAATTTAATCGAATGACAAATATGATTGAGTCCGACATCCGTCCCGAAGAATACGCCAAATATCCGTCGCCGTGCTACGTGCTTGAAGAGCGGCTTCTGCGCCGTAACTTGCAGTTAATCAAGCGTGTGGCCGATACCGCTGACGTTGAAATTATCCTCGCATTCAAGGCATACGCGCTGTGGAAGACGTTCCCGATTTTCCGCGAATACATTGGCCACACAACAGCCAGTTCCGTGAGCGAGGCGCGTCTGGCGTTCGAGCAGTTCGGCTCTCCGGCGCACACCTACAGCCCGGCCTACACCGATGCCGATTTTCCGACCATCGTGCGCTGTTCGAGCCACATCACGTTCAATTCGCTCACGCAGTTCGAGCATTTTGCGCCATTGGCCAAGGGCGTTTCCCTCGGGTTGCGCGTCAATCCCGAATACAGCGAAATCGAGACCGAACTCTACAATCCGTGCGCTCCGGGCAGCCGTTTCGGGGTCTTGGCCGATGCCCTTCCCACGCAACTTCCGGCCGGCATCGAGGGCTTCCATTGCCACAACCATTGCGAATCGTCGGCCGAGGCGCTGGAACATTCGTTGCAGCATCTGGAGGCTAAATTCGGCCGATGGTTCCCGCAGCTGAAATGGCTCAACTTGGGCGGTGGCCATCTGATGACGCGCCGAGATTACGATGTCGAGCGGCTGATTGCCATCTTGAAAGGGCTGCACGCGCGCTATCCGTGGCTCAAAATCATCCTCGAACCGGGTTCGGCTTTCGGTTGGCAGACGGGACCGCTGATCTCGCGAGTGGTCGATATTGTCGAAAATCACGGCATCAAGACGGCCATCTTGAACGTATCGTTCGCCTGCCACATGCCCGACTGCCTTGAAATGCCCTATTGGCCGACGGTGCGCGGTGCCGAGACGCTGGAAGGTGAGACTTCGACCGAGCCGAATGTCTATCGTTTGGGCGGAAACAGCTGTCTGAGCGGCGACTATTTGAGTTCGTGGCGTTTTGCGCAACCGTTGCACATCGGCGATTATGTCGTGCTTGAAGATATGCTGCACTACACCACGGTCAAGACGCACACCTTCAACGGCATTTCGCATCCGGCCATCGCGCTGCGCCATCTGGACGGCTCGATTGAGGTGCTACGCGAATTTGGCTACGAGGACTATAAAAATCGTATGGATTAAATCAAGAATTTGAGAATTGTCGATGCAACTATTTGATGTCCAGATAACTACCGATTTAGGCGAAACCGTCGTCTTGCAGATCTCGGCCAATGATGCACAGGAGGCCGAGATGACCGCCATCTCGATGGTCGAATCCGGCCAAGCTGGCATCGTCGGAACTCGCGTAGTGGATTGCTTCGCGGTGTGAGTTTCATTGGCCATAACCACAAAATAGAAAATCCCGAAAGCCGTTGCTGACTTTCGGGATATTTTATGTCGTAATCTCAGAAGTGGATTACTTCTGGTGCTCAAGCGACAGCGTGATGGTAGGACGGTCGCAGACCTCGCTTGGACCGAAGTACTGGATTGGGCCAGGATAGACGAAGCTGGTCTTGCTTGCCCACTCGTCGCGCTTGCTGACGAAGAACTTGTATGGAGCGCCGTCCAACTCGACGAGAGCCTTCTTGATGACAGGCTTCATCTCGCCTGCACGCTTCTCCATGTTCATCATCATGGTGATCGGAATACCACCGGCAACCCATTCGTCAACAGGCTTGAAGGTGTTCTTGACCGATGACATGTAGCCGGTCTTGCCCGAGGCAATCAGCATCGAAGCGTTGAAGCCGAGCGAGTAGCAGTAGTCGGCATCCCAGTTTGATGGGGCTGCGCAACGGCCCTCGTAGCCGAAGAAGTGATGGAGTGCGGAGAACTTGCCATTAAATTTGCCGACTGCCTTCCACTCTGCGAGCTTGGCAGCAACCATCGACGAGAGCAGTTTTTCGGTCTCGATAAGGGAAACCTGCACGTTGCCGTGAGG
>DFJU01000114.1 GCA_002373755.1 Bacteroidales bacterium UBA3663
CTTTGGCACGACGAACAGGCCGTCTGCACCATCTCAAATCCGTGGCCGTGGCACTTGTGGGCGACGTTGGCCGCAATCGGCATCGCATTGACAATCATCGTCATTCGGCATCGTAAAAAAGAGGCGGCAAGGCGAAGGAAAGCGCTATCCGATACAAGAATCGACCCGTTCATGACGCAAGTCGAAGCCGTTGTGCGGAGCAACATGGGCAATGTCGATTTCGGCGTCGAGGCCCTGTGCCGCGAACTGTCGATGAGCCGCATGAACATGTACCGCAAGTTTCAGTCGTCGGCCGACGTGACACCATCGGAGTACATCCGCCTATACCGGCTGCGAAGGGCATCGGAACTGCTGCGCACGACGTCGAAAACTGTGGCCGAAATAGCCTACGAGGTCGGATTCACGTCGCCGCAATACTTGGCGAAATGCTTCAAGGAGGAGTACGGAATCACGCCGAAAGAGGCTCGGCAAGGGTGAAAATCCGCGTAGCGGAAAAGAGACAATAAAGGCGGGGAATCAACTGAGATTTCCCGCCTTTTTTCGTGCTTATTGAAGGTTCCAGCTTGAAAGCTGATATTCGGCTTCGACCTTGGCTTCAACCGCATCTGGCAAATTGTGGAAGAAGTTGATGCCGGTCAGTTCCTCAAGCTCGTCGATACAGACCGCGCGCTTTGCGATTTCGGTCTTGTCAACGTCGCTGACCTCGTCGTAGCTGCGATGTTCCATCCAGAAACCGATGGCACTGTAGCTGCCCGACTTGCAGCTGAGCAATGCCATGTAGTAGTACTTCGGCACGGGCACCGTCTTTCCGTTCGGGCGGGTGATGTAGCCCTCAATCTGGCTGTCTTTAATCGTGCCGCCCTTCACGACGTAGAGCGTGTCGGAGAACGACTCGCTGCGTCCCAAATCCTGCACGTACAGCTCGAAGCCGACCCAATAGAGCTGGTTGAAGGCCGACATCTGAGGCGACATGTTGGTCATGTAGAACGTCTGGCGGTTGGCCTCCTCGGAGATGAGGCGGTCGTTCGAGGCGCAGAGGTGGCCGCGATCGTAGCCCGAGCCGAAACCGTAGCTGCCCACGTAGAAGCGCGACGGCAGGTCCGGATCGTCCTGAAAGGCATCGCTGTCGCTGCGGCCGGTGTTCTTCTTGCGGTTGCTGCCATCGAAACGGAAGGCGACCCAACGCGAATGCATCTTGACGGTGTCGTAGGCCAAACTGTAGTTCATCACCGTGTCGGTGCTGCCAATCAGGTTGTGCGTGATGAAGAGGTCACCCTTTTGCAGTTCCGGAATCTCGACCAGGCTGGAGTTGCCCGACACGACCGCGCCCTGGCTCTCCGTGCCGAGACGGATGCCGTCGAAATCGTACAGGATATCGTCGTCGCAGGCAGTCATGGTCAATGTTGCAGCCGCCATGACCGATGCGAATCGCGTAGCAAAATAACGTAGTTTCATTGCAGATAGTATTTTCAGATTTACTTCAGCGTGACGCTTTCAATCTCCCACGTTCCGGCCAAATCGGCATCGGACGTATAGACGAACGCAACCTGCACCGACTTGCCCACGTAGGAGCTGAGGTCGGCCGTCGATGTGACGAAAGTGAATGCCTTGCCGGTCACTTCGCGGGTGCAAGCGAGGTCGGTCCACGTGTCGCCGTCGGTCGAAATCTTGATCGTGGTATAATTCAGCATGTTTTCGGCCGAATTGAAGTAGTTGCCGCACTCCGACACCTTGAAGACGCCCTCGCCAATGGTGACGGCGGGCGAGATGAGCCAGCTTGTAGCCACATTCTTTGTGCTGTTCGCGTAGCCCGTAGCCTTGACGCAACCGTATTTCGTGTCGATGTTCCAGATGCTCTCGATGCCGCTCGGAAGCACGTCGTCGTTGACCGTCCAACCGTCGGGCATAGCCGATGTGAAGCTGTAGGTCGGAGTCTCATCGACTGTCGGCTCAACATCGCTCGATTCTGCCTCGGAATAGATTATAATCTTGGAAATCTGCGTGTTGTGTGACGATGTCACCTTCAAAGTGTAGCTCGACTGGTTGCGATAGGCATCGGCAATGATGTAGCTGTTTGTCACATTCTGCGCGCCCACGGTTTCGGTGCTGACGGCCACGTCGCCCACGTAGATATTCTGCTTTACCGATGCCGATGCGCCGCTTGTGCCGACCACCTCAATCTTTGCTACGGTCGATGTGAATCCGGAAAGGGTGAGCGTAGATCCCGACTTGCCGAGCATCAGATATCCTCCACTCGACTGGAAGTAGAATGCCGTTGCGGCCGTGAGCGTGCAAGAATATCCGTTGTACGTGTAAGTTGTCTCTGCCGTGGTCTTTTCGGTCGTGACATTGAAGCAGTTGGCCGAGAAGTCGAACGTAATCGTGCCGTCGCTGCTCTCGCCGCCGCCAGTGCTGCCGCCACCCGTCGAAGCCGTCTCGCCGTTGCGATAGACGATGCTTGAACCCGAGGTGAACTCTGGCGTCTTGTTGTTATAGTAAACCAATGTGCCATAGACGATTACGGAGTCGCCAGCCTGAAGTTCGTCGGCCGATGTGAACTTGTTGCCGCCCAATCCGTAGCCGCGATAGACCTCAAGACGGTCGGTCGATGAGCCATCGGCCGAGATGTAGTATGTTGCATTGCCATAGCTGCCCGTATCGACCGACAAATCGCTTGCACACACACGACCCTGCACATAGACCTTGTCGCTCGGTGCATTGCCCGCGTAGATCAACTTGAGCGCAGCTGCGGTGTTGTAGGGCGATTCGAGGGTGCCGTTGCCCGACGGTGTGCCTGTCACATCGGTGGTGACCTCGGCCACATCGTAGCTTGTGCCGTTCAGATAGGCGATCTTGCTGCCCGAATTGATTTCGTATTTGCTGCTGTAGAGCTGATATGTGCCGTAGATCACGACGCTGTCGCCCACCTGCAATGCCTGATCGTTGCTGGTGAACTTGTTGCCGCTGGTGTAGTAGCCGCGATAGACCTGCAGCTGCTTGCCCGTGAGGCTTCCGTCGATCGAGATGTAGTAGTAGGCATTGCCGTATTGCAGGCTGATTGAATCGAACTGGCTGACGCGGCCGCTCACATAGGCATAGGTGGTGGAGCTGAGCGTACCAGCTGAAACCAAGGCGCAGACTTTTGTCACGCTATATGGGTCGGCCAACGTGCCGCTGCCCGTAGCTGTGGCATCGTCCGACGAAGAACTGCTGCCTGAGCCGCTCAAATTGACTTCGTAGGGTGCAGGCACATCCTCGCAGCTCGTTATCGTCATTGAGGCCAACGTCATTGCGGCCGCAAACAGAGAAAATAGCTTTTTCATATCGTGTAATTTTATTTTTACAAGGAATTGCTTAGTCTTTGATCACGAAGTCGGTCGTGTCGCGCAGGTTGAGCTGCCACTTGTCGTCGTAGCTGTCGTACGAAAGCACGCCCGACAATTCGACCGTCTTGTCTTTCGGCATTACGATGTGCGACACCTCGTTGCCGGTGTTCGTACGCACAATGATCGTCGTGGTGTTGCTGACGAGCTTCAGGGTGCGGTTCACGCCATAGCCGGCATCCTCCAGTTCGCTGCCTGTCGGGGCGAGCGTGGCGGTACCGTCGGCCTCGGTGAAGGTGCCGTGTACGGTGGCAATGGTCGGATAGTTGGTCGCTACGCGATTTGCCGTTGCGCGCAGCCAGGCCTCGCCTTCGCTGGTGGTCAGATCCTTACACTTACATTCGGCCACGGTCGTGTCGGGTGTGCCGATGAGCTGCACATGCTCCTGGAACATCTGCAACGGAATCGGACCGAGATTGTGGTTGCCCGACGACGTGAAATACGGATAGCCGATGCGTGGCACGCGGCTGTAGGCACCGACGTAGAGCCCCTTAAGGCTGAGGCGGATGCGCTGGCCGACAGGATAGAGCGGATAGAGGCACGTGTGCTTCACCTCGACGTCGATAGCCTGGTCGTCGCCCGTTTCGGGGTCAATGCAGCGCACAAGAAGCATCTGATAGAGGCAGCCGAACCGGCCGTCGTTGGCACAGATGACACCCTCGATCACGAGGTCGTCTTCAATGAGCGTCTCCCAGTTGGAAGTGTTGCGGCTGTAGGTGTACGATGCCGGACGTTCGACCTTGCCGTTGTTGCTGCAATAGGTCAACTTGAGCTGGCGGAGGGTGATGTTGGCCTCGGGCAGTTCGACAGCGGATTGCAGTTGCTCGGCATAGTCCGACGTATCGGGCTCGTCGATGTCGTCGTAGCAGGCGGAAAAGGCAATCAGCGAAAGGATGGCAGTTGCCCCAAGAATTTTGTACTTATTCATCGTGATTACCATTTATAGTTAACATTGAGGAAACCGTTCACAGAATTCGCGTAGTAGTACTTCGAGTTGCGCGAGAACTTGTAAGCCTTGGCCAAGCCCTTCTCCGCTACGTGGGTTCCGTAGTTGCTGTAGTAGTTGTCGTCGCGGTTCTGCTCGTAGCCGCCCGTGCGCAGGTTGGTGTTGTTGGTCAAATTCTGCACCGAGAGGTTGATGCTCATCGAACGTCCATTGCGCAGACGGATGTAGCGGCCGAACGAGGCATCGAGCATGAAGCCCGGATGGAACTTTTCCTGCTGTGCGCCATACATACGCTTGAGCTGTCCGGTCGATTGGTCGAAAAGCACGGCTCCGTTCTCGCGGATTTCGGCTTCAGTGACGCTGTAGCATGGCTCGCCGGCCTCGTTGATGGAGTTGTTTGTGTAGTTGTCCATGATGTTCGTCAGACGGCGATAGGGCGAGAATCCGCAGAAAACGCGGTCGTACCAGTTGAGGTTGGCCTCGAAGAAATAGCTGTTCACGTTGTATTTTGCGCCGATGTTGAGCGCGGTGAGCGGCGTGCTGCTGACGTGCATTCCCTTGGCCGCAACGCGCAGGTCCATGCTTTCGCCGGTCACAGGGTTGAGCCATGCGTTGACCGTGGCATTGTCCGCAGCCGTCATGCCTTCGGTGTTGAGCTGAGCGTACGGATTGTTGGTATAGAGAGCCTGACCCCACGTGCCGAGGGCGTGGATCGAGAGGTTGGACAGAAGCTGATATTCGACGGCAGCCTCGAAACCGTAGTGCCGCTTGTTGACCTTGCTCATCGTGATGTAGGTGAAGCAGGAATAGGTGTCGTTGAAGAAGGCCGATTGTTCAACCTGATTGTGCATTTCCGCGTAGTAGGCCGAGAGTTTGCCGCTCAGATCGCCCACACGGAACTGCCATGCGGCATCGGCCGAAAAGATGTCTTCGAGCGACAGATTGTCCACGTAGTTGTTCTGCACACGTGGAGCAACGAAGGCATTGCGCACCAGCGGAGCCTTTTTCTCCCACGCACCCGACAGGACGAAACTGCTCTGTGCCATCGGCCGCCAAGCTGCCTGTGCCTTGATGCCGCCACCCAGGAAACGCGCCCAGCCGGACTTGCCGTATGAGTTGTCGTAGTATGTCCCGTCTTCGTTCTGCACTTGGGCATTACCGTTCTGCATCAGGCCGTTACGCTGCATCTGAGTCCCGTTGATGAAGGCCTGGCCGTTGGCGCTGAGTGCGCCCTGCTTGAACTCGTATTGAGCCCAAAGCTGTGCAAGTTCGACCTGCGTCTCGTAGTCGTAGCCGAAACGGTCGCCCACGCCGATCTGTCGGTTCGGATGGCGCAAGTCGTTCTGTGCCTGGATGGAGTTAAGGCCGTAGTCGCCGGCCGCAAACTTGTCGATGTCGGTGTAGCGCGTTGCTCCGAGCAGGTCGGCCATCGTCTTGTAGTGCATTCCCTTCGTGTCGTTGAGCAGGATGCCGCCCACCATACGATGGTTCTGGTTGAACGAGTGCGTGTAGGTGCTCGACATTGTCCAGACGCGCTGGTCGTTGTGGCGGCGTTCCTGATAGTAGAGGGCCTCGCCACCTGCGGCATCGCTCTGGCGGTTCACGTAGTAGAGCCTGTCCCAATCAATCTGACGGGCGGCCTTCGACGATGTCCATTGGTCGTAAAGCAACTGGTACTGCTCGACGAGGAACGGATTGGTTGTCAAGTAGTCCTGGTTGTTGATGCTTGCGTCATAGACGTTGAAGACGCTCGACGGCAGGTTCTTGTAGTAGTCGGGACGCGGGTCGTAGGCCTCGCCCGTAAAACCGAGCGCCGTGCTGCTGTATTTGGCATATTTGAAGCCGAGGTTTGTGACCAGCGATGTGTTGGCGTCGATGCTCCAGTCCCACGTCAGGATGGCTGTTGGCTCAAAGTCGTTCACTACGCGGGCATTACGCTTCTTGCCGTTCTGGTAGCCCCAGTTTGGGTTGTAGTAGTGCGAGTTGGCCAGCCAATATGCCTCTTCGGTCGATGCTCCCTGCTGGGCACGTTCCGTCGGTGCGCCGAATGTGACAAAGCTGATGGCATGGTCGCCGATGCGTTTTTCGGCCGACAGAAGGTAGCTCAGCGAATTGTAGAATGTACCTTCGATGACGCCCTCCTTCGCACCGCGATAGCCGATGGTGCCGCCGAATGCCCATCCGTTGGACAAGAGTCCGGTGCCGAACGTGTAGATTGCGCGATATTTGTAGTTGCGGTTGCAGAGCGACACGGTCACCTTCTGGCCCTGCTGGAAACGGCTGGCACGCAAGTTTGTGTTGTCGCCGCCACCGATGCCTACAATGCCGAAATTGTTGTAGTCCGATGCCGATGCACCTTCCTTATTTCGCGTAGCGTCGTTCATGCCGCCCAACAGGCTGTAGTTGAAACGGCCCATCTCCAGGTCGTTGAACAACAAGCCGTTCAGGTAGCTTGTGGAATACATATTATCCAACGCGCGCACGCGGAAACGCACCGCACTCCAAGTGAATCCGACGCTCGACAGATAGGGATCGGTGCCCGATGCCGTCACGTTCGATATGGTCTGTGCGGCATCCATGTCTTCGTCGAGCTGCGATTCGGTGAACGTGAAGTCGCTCGCGTCGTCCATGTCGTCGTCAGCCTCCTTCCACGCAGCCTCTTGGCCGACGGCCTCCGGCTTTGCGACATCTTGCTGCACGGCCTCGCTCCGTGGCGCACTTTCGGCCTCGGCTTCGACCTTGCTTTCACCCTGCGATGCCATAGCCGGACGCTGTTCGACGGCGGCCTGCTGCTTCGGTCCATCGGTCAAAGTGGCACTTTCCTGCACTTCCAGTTCCTCATTGCGGCTATCGGCCACATGCACCGGACGGCTCACTTGACCGCCACCGACGACTGTCTCGTTGGCCGATGTGCCGGTTGCCGACGTGCGCGATGGTGCTGACGTTGCTCTTGTGGCCGATGCCGGGCGATCTGCCGACGAGCCTATACCGGCAGATGCCGATGCCGACGACGGCGACGCACTTGATGTCCGTGCCGAAGCCGACGTGGCCGGGGCCTTGCTTTCGGTTGTGGCCGATGGAGTTGCATTGGCCGTCGAGACAAAGACTACGCTGTCCCTGTCGTCAACCACGACATACGACTGGTCTTCCGCATCGTCGGCCGATTGAATTTGGCTGTCGGACGGAGCATCTTCGGTTGTGCTGCACGAGGCAAGGCCGCAACAGATGCCAGCCGACAGAAGCCAGACTTTTATTCCATTAATATTCATATCTTTAGATTGTGAGATTTATACGATTGCAGGATTGAAACATCGAACATGAATTGCCGGTTGCGGCGCATCGGACGACACCAGAAAAACTGATGTAAAAATATTTCCTCTTTTCATCGATGGGTGTAGTGTTGTGAATATAGGGGCGCAAAAGTAAACATTTTTAATGTATAGCCCAAGAAAATCAGTGTTTTTTATCGCAGCCGATTTGCTGATTTAACACTTTTCCCGTACCTTTGCGCGCACATTTGCAGACGGCCTCGACGGCTGTCTTTTCTTAACCTCAAAAATGACATCGAACATGAAAAAAATGAAATGGTTACTGGCTGCGGCAATGATTTTTCTCATATCTTCATGCGCCAGCAAAAAGACAATCACAACTACGACAGAGAAACAGATTGCAGCCTATGCAGTCGGATTCTACAACCTCGAAAACCTGTTCGACACCGTACACGCCGAGGGCAAAAAGGACTTCGACTTCCTGCCCGACGGTTCGTACAAGTGGAACACCCTGAAGTATGAATCGAAGCTGAAGAACATGTCGATGGTGCTGTCGGAAATGGGCACGAACAAGATCAAGGCCGGACTCGCCGTGTGCGGCGTGAGCGAGGTGGAGAACCGCAAGGTGCTCGATGACCTGCTGCAACAGGAATCGCTACGCGACCGCAAGTGGCGTGTGATGCACTTTCCAAGCCCCGACCGTCGTGGTGTCGGCTGCGGCCTGTTCTACAACCCGCGTTTCTTCACCCTCGAAGATTCGCTCTACGTCTATTGCATCTTCCCCAACGACTCGACATCACAGCAGCCAGTCGGCTTCACGCAAGGCGACGACAACGTCATCAAACCGACCCCACTCTATGGCGACACGACACGCATCACGCGCGGATTCCTTGTCGGCATCGGACGTCTGGCCGGTGAGCGCATGGCAATCATCGTCAACCACTGGCCAAGCCGCTTCTCTCCGAGCGAGACGCGCGAGGAGGCCGGCCGACAGGTCTATGCGCTGAAAGAGGCTCTGCTACGTCAATATCCGGGCATCAAAATCGTGATTGAAGGCGACTTGAACGACGATCCGAACAACAAATCGGTGACCGAAGGGCTGAAGGCCGTATCTGAGACGAGCGACGTGCGCGACGAACATTCGCTCTACAATCCGTGGTACAACATGCTCTACAAGACTGGCCAGGGCACGCTGATGTATCAGGGCAAATGGAACTTGTTCGACCAGATCATCATCTCGGGCAACCTCATCAACGGCAGCGACTATTCGACCCTCACTTTCCGCTCGAACGAGGTCTTCCTGCGCGACTATCTGATTCAGCAGGATGGCAAATACAAGGGTTCTCCTCTGCGCACCACCGCCGGCGGCTCTTGGCTGAACGGCTTCTCCGATCACTTGCCGACAGTGATATATCTGGTGAAGGAGAAGTAAATAAGATTCATCGGACACACAAAAAAAACGAAAAACGATGCACGTTGCCAAGTCGAACAACGTGCATCGCTTTTTTATGTGAATACGAAATCGGTTCTGAGGCCTACCGCGAAGCTCCACTTTTCCGCAAACCGCACTTCGACTCGCCGCAGCAGTTGCACGAGCCGCAACCGGGGTTCCGGCGGTTCTTGCGCACGATGTAGGCCACCGTCCACACGAAGGCTGCCAACACCAGAATCAAGAGGAGTACACTTTGCCAATTCATAACGTCAGAAAAAGAGTGAAGCGAGCCAAGCGACCAACCAGGCCACAAGACATTGCAGACAGACAATGAAAATCGCGTAGCGGTTGCCCAATTCGCGACGGATGGCAGCTACGGCGGCCACACATGGCGTGTAGAGCAGGCAGAAAACCATCAGGGCGACCGCAGCCGAAGTCGTAAGCATCTCGTTGATAGGAACGCCGGCCGACAATGTCTCGATGGTGCTCACAACGCTCTCCTTGGCCATGAATCCGCTCACCAAAGCCGTCGTGATGCGCCAGTCGCCGAAGCCCAACGGAGCGAAAATCGGCGAAACCCATCCGGCAACAATGGCCAATATCGACTGGTTGCCCGACGGATCGACCATCTGCAAGCGGAAATCGAAGTTCTGCAGAAACCAGATGACAATCGAAGCGGCAAAAATCACGGTGAAGGCACGCTGCACGAAGTCGCGGGTCTTGTCCCAAAGCAGGTGGCCGACGTTTTTCGCGCCCGGCATACGGTAGTTCGGCAATTCCATCACAAACGGCACGGCCTCGCCCTTCAGCACGGTCAATTTGGCCACAACAGCCACGACGACACCGACAGCAATGCCCAGCACATAAAGACCGACCATCGCCAGCCAAGCCGCATCGCCGAAGAACGGCTCGGCAATGAAGGCGTAGATGGCGACCTTGGCCGTACAGCTCATGAACGGCGTGAGCATGATGGTGAGGCGGCGGTCACGCTCGGACGGCAATGTGCGCGATGCCATGACCGACGGCACCGAACAGCCGAATCCGATGAGCATCGGCACGATGCTGCGGCCTGACAGACCGATGCGTCGCAACAGACGGTCGGTCACGAAGGCAATGCGCGCCATGTAGCCGCTATCTTCCAACATGCTCAGGAAGAAGAAGAGCAGCACGATGAGCGGCACGAAACTGAGCACCGAACCGCATCCTGCAAATGCGCCGTCGATGATGAGGCTGTGAACCGCGTCGTTAATGTTCCAGCTTGTCAGCAGGCTGTCGGTTGCCGCGGTCAGTTGTTCGATGCCGCCTTCAAGCAGCTCCTGCAACCACGCGCCGACGCTCTCGAACGTCAGGTAAAACACTGCGCTGATGATGAGCAGGAACGATGGCAACGCAGTCCAGCGGCCAGTCAGCACGCGGTCGATGGCCAAACTGCGCACGTGTTCGCGGCTGCGTCGTGGCTTGATGACGGTCTGATGGCACAGTCGCCGGATGAAGCTGAAACGCATGTCGGCCATTGCTGCTGCGGCATCGAGACCTCGCTCCTGCTCCAGCTGCTGCACGATGTGGCCGATGGTTTCCAGCTCGTTCTGGCTGAGCTGCAATGCATCGATCACCAGCTTGTCGCCCTCGACCACCTTGCTCGCGGCAAAACGGAGCGGGATGTGGGCAGCCTCGGCATGGTCTTCGATGAGGTGCATCACGGCATGGAGGCAACGATGCACGGCACCGCCATGCTCCTGCGGACTGCAAAAATCCTGTCGACGCGGACCCTCCTGAAAGTGCGCTACGTGGATTGCGTGGCTCACGAGTTCCTCAATGCCTTCATTCTTGGCGGCTGAAATCGGCACCACAGGAATGCCGAGAGCCTCCTCCATCTCGTTGATTCTCACTGCGCCGCCATTGCCCTTCAACTCGTCCATCATGTTGAGCGCAAGCACCATCGGGATTCCCAATTCCATCAACTGCATCGTGAGGTAAAGGTTGCGTTCTATGTTGGTGCTATCGACGATGTTGATGATGCCCTGCGGACGTTCGTTCAAGATGAAGTTGCGCGACACGATTTCCTCGCTCGTATAGGGCGACAGGCTGTAGATGCCCGGCAAATCGACCACATCGCTTTCGGGATGCCCCTTGATTGCGCCGCTCTTCCTGTCGACCGTCACGCCGGGGAAGTTG
>DFJU01000095.1:0-2143 GCA_002373755.1 Bacteroidales bacterium UBA3663
GTGTTGATGTAGCGGATCAAAGTGTCGCGGCCTGAAATCATGACGGTGTCCTTGTGGCCGAGGTTGAGCGGCGACTTGAAGCCCTCGGGAATGTAGTCGAGGATATCGACCATCGCCATCAGATACCAACCGACCGAGCGGCCCCAGAAGTTCGGGCTGTGGCCATCCTTGTCGCTCCAGCGCTGCGAGGCCGATTCGTCCCAAGCGTGGTGCAGCAGGCCGGTCTTGGGGTCGTAGGTGTGGCGCCAGCAGGTGATGACCTGTTGCAGAGCCTCGGCCTTCCATGCGTCGAGACCGAACACGTCGCCATAGGATGCCATGAAGGGCGATGCCATATAGATGCCGTCGAGCCACATCTGATGCGGATAGACGAGCTTGTGCCAGAAACCGCCGTCGCACGTGCGCGGCTGGTTGCGGAGCTGACGGATGAGCTGCGACTCCATTGCGCGTCGGTACTTGTAGCGGCGCGACATACGCTCCTCGTCGTCGGGCACAAGCTCGGGATGCTCGCACAGTTCGCAATAGACCTCGCTCACAACCCAGCCGCCACGGATAAGGTCAAGGTTGTAGCTCTCCATGGCGCGCAGCTGGATGGTGCCGTCGTCGTTGATGAGGGTGTCGCACCAATGTTCGGCATAGTCGAAGTAGCGGCGGTCGCCCGTCTCGCGGTAGAGGTAGAGGAACGACGTTCCGCCCACGCCCTGCGTGTAGCCGAAGAAGGGACGTCGGCCATAGTCATATTGCCAGAGTTCGGGGAAACGTGCCATTTCGTCTTCAGCAAAGGCGATGGCCATCTCGCGCGGATCGTCGATGATGTTCTGCGGCTGTGCAGCCTTTTTCGGTTTTGCCATACAGCCGACTGTGGCCGACAGGGCAAGCACAAGAAGTAAGGATAGTTGTTTCATAAGAAAATGAGATTTGAGAGTGAAAAATGATGGCGCACGATGG
The DNA here is from genome assembly GCA_002373755.1 of Bacteroidales bacterium UBA3663. GTDB lineage: Bacteria > Bacteroidota > Bacteroidia > Bacteroidales > UBA3663 > Liminaster. The sequence goes on from DFJU01000095.1 coordinate 949, forward strand.
CCATCGGACAAAAAACAAAACCGCCACGGAGACCGCCTCGCAACCGTTTTGAAGCTGCGACAGGTTCCGTGGCCGATTGGGGGTTATTCCTGCTTCAGGTTGAGCGCCAGCTGGAGTTCGTCCAACTGGGCCTGATCGATGGCGCAAGGTGCATCGACCATGACATCGCGGCCGGAATTGTTCTTCGGGAAGGCGATGGTGTCGCGGATGCTGTCAATCTCGGCGAACATGCTCACTACGCGATCCAGACCGAAGGCCAGACCTGCGTGAGGAGGTGCGCCGTACTTGAAGGCGTTGATGAGGCAACCGAACTGCTCCATGGCCTTCTCGGGCGTGAATCCGAGCAGTTTGAACATCTTGGCCTGAAGTGCCGAGTCGTGGATACGGACAGAACCGCCGCCCAATTCGACGCCATTCATCACGCAGTCGTATGCCCACGAACGGACCTTGCCCTGATCGGTGTCGAGCAACGGGATGTCGTCGGGATTCGGCATGGTGAATGGATGGTGAGTCGCGTAGTAGCGCTGCGTCTCGTCGTCCCACTCGAACAGCGGGAAGTCGATGACCCAAAGCGGCACGAACTTCGACGGATCGCGGAATCCAAGCTGCTGTCCCATCTCCAGACGGAGGGCGCAGAGCTGCTTCTGCGTCTTGCGACGTTCGCCGCACATGATGAGCATCAAGTCGCCGTTGTTGGCCTCGAAGCGGTCGCTCAGGGCGGCAATCACGTCGGACGAATAGAACTTGTCGATCGACGACTTAATGGTGCCGTCCTCGTTCTTCTTGATCCAAACCAAGCCCTTGGCACCAATCTGCGAACGCTTGACAAACTCGGTGAGCTGGTCAATCTGCTTGCGGGTGTAGGCGGCACAACCTGGGGCACAGATACCTGCAACATAGGCTGCATCGTCGAACACCGAGAACTGGCCTGCGGGCAACACGTCCATCACAGCCTCCGGGCGTGCACCCTCAGCAAACTTCGACTCCTTGTCGGGATCGACCTTCAGCTCGACGAACTTCATGCCGAAACGGAGGTCTGGCTTGTCCGAGCCATAATATTTCATCGCGTCCTCCCAAGTCATGCGCGGGAAGGTATCGAACTCGATGCCCTTCAGCTCCTTGAAGAGGTGCTTCATCATGCCCTCGAACATCTGGATGACGTCCTCCTGATCGACGAACGACATCTCGCAGTCAA
>DFJU01000095.1:2210-8799 GCA_002373755.1 Bacteroidales bacterium UBA3663
GCTGACGGTCGGCACGCAGGTCCTCGTCGCGGAAACACTTGACAATCTGGAAGTAACGGTCCATACCGGCGACCATCAACAGTTGCTTGAACTGCTGTGGTGACTGTGGCAGGGCGTAGAACTGGCCCGGATTCATGCGCGATGGCACGACGAAGTCGCGGGCACCTTCTGGCGTCGATTTGATGAGCATCGGCGTCTCGATTTCGAGGAAATTCTGGCTGTCCAAGTAGCGACGCACCTCGAAGGCCAGCTTGTGGCGCAGTTCGAGATTCTTGCGCACGCATGGACGACGCAAATCCAGATATCGATACTGCATACGGAGGTCGTCGCCGCCGTCGGTATTGTCCTCGATGGTGAACGGAGGCACCTCGGATGAAGAAATCACGTTCAGCTGGCTGACGACGATTTCGATGTCGCCAGTCGGATTCTTGGCATTCTTCGACTCACGCTCGCGCACCTTGCCGATGGCCTGAATGACATATTCGCGGCCGAGGTGATTGGCCTTTTCGCACATTTCGGTGTTGCCGTCGCTCTCGTCGAACACAAGCTGCGTGATGCCGTAGCGGTCGCGCAGATCGACAAACGTGAGGCCACCCATCTTACGCACGCGCTGCACCCAGCCGGCCAAAGTGACCTCCTGCCCTACATTGGCGAGACGCAACTCGCCACAAGTTTGTTTACGATACATATTCTATTGATTATTAACTAATTGCAACTATTCAAATTTTCACTACGCGAAAATCAGACGCAAAATTAGCACTTAATTCGCAAATCGCCAAATATTTGCTGCGTTTTGTCCCCTCGCTACGCGAGTGAAACGGTTCAGAACGGATAGCCGACGGCAAAGTGGAAGGTCCGGTTGTGGCTGGACAACGGATCGGTCAACACCCACGAGTCGGAGCCTGTGCCCTTCGACGGATCGTGCGCCTTGATGCCGAGGTCGAATCGGAGCACCACGAGGTCGGTCACCAGTCGCAAGCCCAAGCCCCACGATGCGGCAATCTCGCGATAGAAATCGGGGCCGATGGCTCCGCCAGACTGCGCTTCGTAGTCGTCGAGCGTCCAGACGTTGCCGGCATCGACAAAGGCGGCGAACTCGAACTTCCAGAACAGGCGGCTGCGGAGTTCAATCGAGGCATCCAATCGCACATCGCCGCACTGGTTGAAATAGTCGATCGACGAATTTTCGCTCTTGTAGTGACCCGGGCCGAGGGTTCGCACGCTCCACCCGCGCACCGAGTTGGCACCGCCGGAATAGTAGCGCTTCTCGAACGGCATGACCTGGCTGTTGCCGTAGGGAACCGCTACGCCGCCGGCGAGGTGGAAAGCAAGGCGCGAACGGTCGGTCAGATATTTGCTGTACGACCAATCGACATCGAAACGCGCATACTGTTCGAATGGCAGGTTAAAGATTTGGTATTGGTCGTTCGACTGCTCAAAATCGGCCATTTTAGAAATCCCGTAGAGCATGTTGCCCGCGATTTCCGGACTGAAACGCAACGACCAAAGGTCACGGCTGACATTCTGCGTGGCGTTCATCAGGCTGCGGCCGCTGTTGCCCGCGTAGAGGTTGTAGGCTGATGCAAGGATGAGGTGCGACGTGTAGCTGCTGTAGCTGATCGGGCCTGCCTTCTGGATAATCTGCAGGAAGGCTTCGCTCCGTTCGGGCAGATAGACGTAGCTCAAATCGACGACATCGAGCGTGTGGTAGAGCGTGCGCAGCGTGTTGCTCCACTTGTAGCTGAAGCCCACGTTGGTGATGATGCGCGTGTATTCGGGTCGGCTCTGATAGCTGTAGCCTGCCTTGACTGCGGTATTGGCCGTGAACATGCGACGGCGCTCGGCACTCATGAACGGGAACAGAAACCGCGGGAAATCTATCTGATTTTCAAACGAATATTCGGTGTAGTTGTCGTTCACCAGGCCCGACACGTTGCCCGACAGCGATTCGTAGCCGCCCTTCAACGTCGCGCTGTAGGCCTCCGAACCGCGGAAGAGATTGCGGTGCTGGTAGGTGAGCAATGCCGCAAAGCCGAGGTCGCCCGACGTGTTGGTGCCGTCAAGCTCGAACTGCAACGAATGTGGATTCTGCGGGCTCAGATAGATGGTGCAGTCAAGCTCGTTGGGCTGGTCGGTAGGTTCGAGGCGGATGTTGACGTACTTCAGGATGTGCAGGCGCGAAAACGAACTGTAGGTCTTGCGGACGGCTTCTTCGCTGTAGAGGTCGCCCGGACGGATGTAGCAATTCTCGGCCAACACGCTGACACGCAAGTAGTTCGGATTGCCGCTACGTTGGCCGGTGGCGAGGTCGAAGTCGGGCACGAAACTGACGTTGCGCACGGTGTACCGGTTGTGGATGCCGCTCACGAGCATAGTCAGATCGACGCGTTTGTCGCGCGCCATGGTGTCGGCCACGAACGAGATGTCCTCCTTGTTGAAGTCGTAGAAACCCTGATTGCGCATCAGCGACGTCAGACGGGTGCGCTCGGCCTCAAGTTGGCTGCGGTCAAGCCGCTCCTTCAAATGCACCTGACCGTTGACGGCAGCATCGGCCTTGATGATAGGCTCGAGCAACGGGTCTTCAACCATGTAGGAGATTTTGTGGACGCGGTGCGGACGACCCGTAGTGACGTGGTAGGTCACTTCGACCTTGCGCTTGCGGCTTGTGGTTGTGTGCGACACCTCGGCGTCGAGATAGCCCTGGTTCATCAAGGCGCGGCGCATCGCGTTGTCGGTCCGTATGGACAATGCCTCGTCATAGACCGGCGGCTTGGTGCCTAACTTGGCGCGGAAACGATGCCACGCGCTCACGCTGTCGTTGTGCCAGATCCATGCAGACATGGGCAGGAAACCGAATGTGCGGTGATAGGCGCTCTGTGCGACGGCCATGCGCAACGTGCCGTTGTTGCCGGTCCGTTGGCCGTTCACCTCGATGTGGACGCGGCTCAGCACCTCCTCATCCTGCGGGATGTGGCGGGTCACGCTGCAACTCGTGAACAACGCAGCGAGCAGAATGATGATGAACGTACAGCGGCGCATCGGCCCCAATAACTAATAACTGATAACTAATAACTTACGGAAAAGCATTGGCCAATGACTTTCCGTCTTAATCCTCTTCCCCCTTCAAATCAAGCAGTTCCTTATATTCCTCGTTGTCGGGATCGTCGTAGGCGTTGACCACGATGGGCAGTTGCGGATAGTCGGCCAAAGTCTGGTTCAGACGCTCACCGAAGGCATTGATGTTGCGGCAGATGAAATTGATTTCGCGCTTGCCCTGCCCCGTGTAGATGCCAGTCACGATGGCCAGTTTGTCCTTCTCCATCACGGCGCGGAGCTTGTCGCCCACCTCCTCCATGAGGCTGGCTTCGGCATCGTCGGCAGGCAGACCCTTGTCGTCGGCCTTGAATGTCCAGACAATTTCGAGCCGCTCGCGCAGCTTGCCCGATTTGATGAATTCGTCGATGTTCGAACGACCGGAAATGAATGTATAGGTGCCGTCCTCGTTGTCGCTCAGGGCGGTGAACCAGTTGTCAGTAAGAATCATAGTTGAATTGTAAAATAAGAATTAAGAAATGTCAATTTCCAAAAAGGGCAGTCCGAAATTCAAGAATTAGGGAATGTGCGATTTTCTAATTTGTTGAGAATGAGATTTGCCCTCACTACGCGGATTTTCGCGCGTCAGATTTCGATACGCAGGCCGTCGTAGGCCAGCCGCACGCTGTCGGGCAGTTGCGCGTCGGTCACAACATGAAGACCAATGTCGTGGCTCATGTGCGTGAAGTAGGTCTGACGCGGACGGATGCGGCCGACGATTTCGAGTGCCTGCTCGACGCTGTAGTGCGTGGGATGCGGCTGCCAACGAAGTGCATCGATGACAAGCGTATCGACATCGGCCAACTTCTCCCATTCGCCATCGACGATTTCGGTGCAGTCGGTCAAGTAAGCCAGCCGTCCGATGCGCCAGCCGAAGATGGGCAGTTTGCCGTGTTTCAGCCTGATGGGACGGATTTCTGTCTGGCCGATGTAAACCGTCTCGCCGCCCTTCAATTCGTGCAGTTCCATGCTGGGCGTGCCCGGATAGCGGTGCACGAAGATGTAGTCGTACTTCTCGATGAATGTGTGCGACACGATCGGGTCGGCATAGGTCGGCAACGGACGCTCATAGCAGAAGGCGCGCAGGTCGTCGATGCCGCTCACGTGGTCGTAATGGTTGTGGGTGACGAGCAACGCGTCAAGCCACTGGATTTTTTCGCGTAGTGCCTGTTGGCGGAAGTCTGGACCGCAATCGACGAGGATGTTGAGGCCGTCGTCGGTCGTAACCAAACACGAGCAACGCAATCTGTTGTCGCGCGGGTCGCTCGAAGTGCACACCTTGCATCGGCATGTCGGCAGCGGAACTCCGCACGATGTTCCTGTGCCAAGAAATGTGACTTGCATTGGCAAATGCAAAACTTATGTTAAATATTAAATAATAAATCTTATCCTACGGAGCAAAAACCTTCTCCTCCCCCCGGGGTCCTCGCAGCGAAGAGAACGATTGATAATCGTTCAGCGAGAAGACGAGCTTTAGCGAGGGGCCAGTCGGGAGGGGGTCTTCCTTTAGATGAAATTCACTTCTGGTTCGAGTCGGATCGCGTAGCGCTCGTTCACGGTCTCGACAATGAGGCGCGAGAGCTGCACAATCTCGTCGGCCGACGCATGGCCTCTGTTGACGATGACCAGACACTGCTGCGGATAGACGCAGGCATCGCCCACACTGCGGTTGCGGCATCCGGCGTGTTCGATGAGCCAGCCGGCAGGCACTTTGACGTGAGTTTCATCGACGTCGTATTTCGGCATGTCTGGATGTGCTGCCAACAATTCTTCGTAGCGGCTGCGTTCGATAACGGGATTCTTGAAGAAGCTGCCGGCATTGCCCAACACTTTCGGATCGGGCAACTTCGAATCGCGCAACGAAAGGATGGCATCGCGCATGGCATGAAGCGTGATCGGCTTGCCGCGCATCGAACGGTCGCCCCGCTTGCGGTCGGCACCTTGCAGAAGGGTGAATCCGCGTTCGAGCAGTGCCGCCTTGATGTTGCCGTAGTCGAGCATGAACGGAGCCTTGCGCGCCATGCCGAGCAGCGCACCCGTCACGATGAAGCGTTGCTTGTAGTCGGGCTGCTTGAACAGGCTGGTGCGGTAGCCGTACTGGCACTCCTCGACGCTGACGATGACATGTTTGTCCGCCTTGACGTCATAGACCGAAATGGCCACCGCAACGTCCTTGAACTCAACGCCGTATGCGCCGATATTCTGCACGGCGGCGGCACCGACCTCGCCTGGTATGCCCGACAGATTCTCCACGCCGTAGAATCCATGATCGACGCACCACGCGCAGATGCCGTCCCACGACTCGCCGGCTCCGCACTCCAGCAGGACGACATCTTCGCCCTGCGATGTCGGCCGGATGCCACGGATGCCGCTGTGCAGCACTACGCCGTGATAGTCGCCCGTGAAGAGCAGGTTGCTGCCCTGGCCGACGTGCAGGAAGGGTTTCCCTGCTACGCGAGCATCGTGGAAAATCTGCGACAAATCGTCTTCGGAAGTATATTCAACAAGCAAATCGGCCTTTGCGTCGAGGCCGAAGGTATTGAAGGGACGCAACGATGCGTCGGCAGTAAACTTTATCATGGTGCGGATTGTTCAAAAAATTTGTGTGCAAAGATAGTCATTTTCGACGATTCTCCAAAAAACTACTTTTATCTCTCAAAAAATGACGAAAAACGAGTTTAGTCCAATTGAAGTAGAGATGCGCCACGGCACGTCTCTATAAAAATCGCGTGTCTCCAAATAATCGGAATGCGAAGTCGGAAACTCCGCCTACATAAAAAAATCCCGCTGTCACGAATGACAACGGGAAAATAATGTTCAGTGATAAAAAGTTTACAGCATATCCTCAACAGGCAGGACGTATGCGCGCAGGCCCAACAGCGGGTTGGCCTTGTCAATGTCGCGCAGACGTGCCATGATAAGCGGCACACGGTCGTCATCGCACACCGATAGAATCGAACTGTTCATGCCCGGCCATGCGTGGCTGCCATAGTGCGGCTCGCCGTTGACCGAGCCACGGCCCTGAGTGTCTTCCCAACATGTGAAACCTCGCATCATGCAACTATTCAGAGCGGCAATCACGTTGTCACGATGAGCCTGATCGAATGAAATAAAGACTGCTTTCATTACTTCTTATGTTTAAAGATATGACGTTTCTGGTTCCACTCACGTTCAACACCGAGCTGTTCGGCCCAGGCGCGGCGCGCCGACTTGATCTTGAAGCCCTGGAAGATGCAATAGACCGAAGGAACGACGACCAATGTCATCACTGTCGATACCAACAGACCGCCGATGATGGCGATACCCATCGGCTGCCACATCTCTGAACCCTGACCGGTGCCGATGGCCATTGGCAACATACCGAGGATGGTGGTCAGCGTGGTCATGAGCACTGGACGCAGACGGCTGCGGCCGGCAGTGACGACGGCATGGATGACCGAATAGCCACGCTCGCGCAACAGGTGAATGTAATCGATGAGCACGATACCGTTCTTCA
>DFJU01000095.1:8851-17124 GCA_002373755.1 Bacteroidales bacterium UBA3663
CGTTCTTCACCACGATACCGATCAGCATGATTGCACCCAGCATTGACATGATGTTGAGGTCAACACCCGTGAGCCACAAGGCCAGGACGATGCCGGTGAACGTGAACGGAATGGAAATCAGCATGATGATGAACGGATCGCTCCACGACTCGAACTGTGCTGCCATGACGATGAAGACGATAATCATGATGAGCAGGCCGAGCGTGCCCAAATCCTTGAACGAATCCTGCTGGTCTTCGTACGAACCGGCGACGATGATGTCCGTATCGCCCGACAAGAGGCCCTCAGCACGCATCTGTGCGATGAATTCCTCGCCCGTAGTGACGACCTTGCCAAGGTTGGACTCATCGGCATTGATGACGCACGACAACGTGTTGACGCGCTGGCGGTCCTTGCGCTCGATGGTCGGCAATGTGAATCGCTCGACAACTTCGCCGACATCCTTGATGCGCACCTTCGAGCCGTTTGAGCCATAGAGCATGATGTTCTCGATGGTCTCGACGCTCTCACGCACCTCCGGGGTGTAGCGCACCACGATGTCGTATTCCTCACCGTCCTCGCGGAAGTAGGATGCCGTCGAGCCGTTGAAGCGGTTGCGCAGATATGTGCCTGCGGTGGTCAGATTGAGTCCGTACTTAGCCAATTTCTCGCGGTCGAAATCGACCTGCACTTCCGGCTGGTAGTCCGGACGCGAAATAGTGGTCTGGGTCACACCAGGCACAGTCATCATGTAGTCGCGCAGAATGCGCGTCAGCGAGTCTGTCTGCACAAGATCGTAGCCATAAATCTCGAAATCGGCCGTTGTCTGGCCGCCCATGCCCGACTGTCCGCCTTCGGTGACGACAATCTTCGACAGCTCCGGATAGAGCTTCAGGTCTTCGCGCATCTGGTTGCCCACATCGTACATCGAAAGGTTCATCAGACGGTCTTTCACCTTATACATCGCAATGTTGAACGAAATGATGTTCGCGCCATTGCTGCGCATTGAGGCAAAGGTGTTGTCGGTGTCGGCTTGACCGGTGGTGAAGTTGCAGGCCTTCAGCACCTTCTTGTCGGGCGTACCCCAACGGCTCATCCACTTGTTGGCAAGTTCGGCGGCAATCTCTTCGGCGCGGTCCTGACGTGTGCCGATTGGCAACTCAAGGCTGACGGAGATACGCGCAGAGTCCTGCTGCGGGAAGAAGCCGGTGCCGATCCAGCCCAGGAAGGCCGGCATGAGCGACACGAAGAAGAAGAGGACAATGCCGACCATCATCGTTGCACGGTGACGCACCGCCCAGTCGATTCGCTTCGAATACCAGACGTCGAGTTTGTCCAACATGCCACGCACAACGAAATGGTTGTACCAGCGGCTGAACCAAGTCTCGCGCTTCTTGAGGCGCAGCATCAACGAACATAGCATCGGGGTGAAAGTCAGGGCCGATGTGGTCGATACGGTCATGATGATGCACATCATCCAACCAAGCTCGCGGAACAGCACGCCCGACATGCCCGACACGAGGGTGAGCGGGAAGAACACGCCGATCATGGTCAGCGTCGATGCGACAACCGAGATAGCGACCTCGTTGGTGCCGTGGATGGCGGCCTGCTTCGGGTCGGAACCGCGTTCGATGTGGTTGGTGACGTTTTCGAGCACGACGATTGCATCATCGACCACATTGCCGATGGCGATGCTGAGGCACGAGAGCGAAATCATGTTCAACGACGAGCCTGTCGCATTCAGATAGATGAACGACGCAATGAGCGACAACGGGATGGTAACGATGATGACCACAACTGCACGCCAGCGGCCAAGGAAGAGGAAGCAGACGATGGCTACGAAGAGCATGGCATAGGCGATGGTCTCCTCCAGCGAACCGATAGTCGCGTAGATGTTCTCGGACGTGTTGACAATGACGCCCAATGTGACATCGCTCGGCAATGTCTGCTGGATGCGCGGAAGCATGGCCAGCACCTTTTCGGCAATTGCCACCGAATTGGCTCCCGACTGCTTCTGGACGATAATCATCGCGCCCTGCTCGCCGCTGTAGCCCTTCGGGTCATTCTCGTTCAAGAAGAAGGTCGTAACCTTCTGAGCACGCTCCTGCACCGTATCGACCACGCGGGCCACGTCCTTCAGATAGACAATCTTGTTGCCGGCTGTCGAAACGACGAGGTTCTCCATCTCCTTCGGGTCGTCGAACTCGCCCTCCACACGCAGCGTGAAGGTGTTGTTGCCCGTGTCGAACGAACCGCCCGGCACGTTTCTGTTCTCCATGCCGATGACGCTGCTGATGGTCTCGATTGTCACGTTGTATGCCTCCAGCTTGTCCGGGTCGCAATAGACGTAGATGGTTCGCTCCGGAGCACCCGACACCGACACGGAACCGACGCCCGGCACACGTGCAATCGGGTTGGACACCTGATCGTCCAGAATCTTGTAGAGCGCGTCCTTGCTCTCGCGAGCCTGTGCGCTGAGCACGAGGATTGGAATCATGTCGCTCGAGAACTTGANNATCCCAACTGGCGGAAGAGCACACCGGTCATGCCGGTTACCAGTGTCAACGGGAAGAACACGGCAATCAGTGTCAATGTCGACGCAATTACCGAGATGGCAACCTCATTGGTGCCATGCACAGCTGCCTGCTTGGGGTCGGCACCGCGTTCAATGTGAGTGGTGATATTCTCAAGTACCACAATCGCATCGTCGACCACCATACCAATCGAGATTGACAATGCCGAGAGCGACACAATGTTCAGTGTGTTGCCGGTGGCATAGAGGTAGATGAACGAGGCAATCAGTGAGATTGGGATGGTGAGCACAATAATCACGGTGGCACGCCAGCGACCCAGGAAGAAGAACACAACAATCACAACGAAGAGCAGCGCATAGAGCACAGTTTCAACGAGCGATGAAATGGTGTTGCGAATGTTCTCGCTGGTATCTACAATGTAGTCAAGGTGAATATCGGCCGGAAGGTTCTTTTGAATTTGAGGCAACTGCTGCTCGATTCGGTTAGAAATTTGAACCGAGTTGGCACCACTTTGCTTTTGAACGATAATCATGGCGCCACGCACACCGTTGGTATAGGTTTCTTGGGCGCGCTCCTCGAGCGAGTCGTCGATGCGGGCTACGTCGCTCAAGTGAACTGCAGCGCCATTCGACACACCCACAACAATGTTGGCCATCTCGGCAGGGTCGGTAAACTCGCCCTCAACGCGCAAGGCGTAGGTCTCGTTGCCAATATCAAATGTACCACCGGGAATGTTGCGGTTCTCGGCACCAACGAGCGAGGCGATGGTCTCAACGCTCAGGTGATAGGCCTCAAGCTTGAGGGGGTCGACATAGACGTGTACCTCGCGCTTGGGAGCACCACCAATCGACACCGAGCCCACACCGTCGACGCGTGCCAGAGGGTTGGCGACGTTCTCGTCAAGAATCTTGTAAAGGCCGGGAACGCTCTCCTTGGCTTGAGCCGACAGGAGCACGATGGGAATCATGTCGCTCGAGAACTTGAAGATGATCGGCGTGCCGGCCTCGTCAGGCAATGCCGACGAAACCATGTCGAGTTTGTCGCGCACGTCGTTGGTCAGGGCGTCGATGTCGTGGCCATACTCAAATTCGAGCGTGATGATGGCATAGTTCTCCTTCGACTGCGAAGTGATGTGCTTCAAGTAGTTGACCGAGTTGAGCGTATTCTCAAGCGGTCGGGTCACGTTGTTCTCAATATCCTCGGCCGATGCGCCAGCGTAGGTCTCCATCACCATGATCATGTTGGTATCGATGTCCGGGAAGAGGTCGATAGGCAACTTCGACAGGCTGAAGAGACCGAAAATCGCAATGGCAATGAAAACCAGCGAGGTCATAATCGGTCGTTTGACCGAACCTTCGTATAGTGTCATATTCCTGAGTTATGAATTAATAAATAAGAAATAAGAGTTTTTGGCCGATGAAAAGGCTTTTAAGGGTAGTAAAAAGGGAGTTAAAGGGACATTTGCAGAAATCCCGCCGATTTTTTCCTGTTAACTACGCGACTTTTTGGCCAATGGCGTTATCAAACACCGTTTATTGCAGAATATTGACATTGCGTCCGTCGCTCAACAACGTCTGGCCGAAGACGACAACCTCGTCGCCAGCCTCGATGCCGCTGATGACCTCATATTCGGCACCGACACGACGACCCATCTCGATGGTCTTGTGCATTGCGACGCCGTTCTTGACCACATAGACGAAACGCTCGCCGCTGCCGGTCTGCTTCACTACAGCCTGATCTGGCACAAGCACGCGGTTCTGCGAGCCGAAGTCCAACGTTACGCGGGCGAACATGCCCGGACGGACACGCTGCTTCAGGTTGGCAATCTGCACCTCAATCTGGAAAGTTCGCGTAGCGTTGTTGATGGTCGGATAGATGATGCTCACGCGGCCCTCGAAGTTCTCGCCGGGATAGGCATCGATGGCGATGTTGCTGATTGTCATTCCAACCTTGACCGACTTGTAGTACTGCTCGTTCACGTCAAGCAGAATCTTGACAGGCGTAATCTTCTCGACGACGAGCACTGGATTTGCACCGTTGTAGAGGTCGCCCGCATCGTAGTTGCGCGCCGTGACGATGCCGTCGCTCGGAGCGAGCAGCTTGGTGTTCTCGACAAGATTCTGGTATTGGCGTTCGTCGATGTCAAGCAGCATCTTTTTCTGGTCGTAATCATATTTGGACACGCCGCCCACCTTGTAGAGTTCCTCCAGTCGGTTGCAGTCGATGCGCTCCTGGGCAATCTTGGTTTCAAGCTGGGCCAGGGAATTGTCGTCCACCTCGACCAGCAGGTCACCCTTGCTCACGTAGCGGCCCACCTCGGTGTAGATCTTGCGGATACGCGCCGGACTCTGCGGGGCGATGTTGTTGGTCACGTCGGCCTGCACATTGGCCGTAAACTCGACCAGCTGCTCCACGTCGCGGGCGCCGACTTGCTTGGTCTTGACGTTGACTGCGTCCTGCACCTCGTCGGTCTTGAAGGTGACAGGGGTCTCTTTGTTGCTGTAGCAGCTGCTCAACAGGATGGCAGCGGTAGCGGAAAAGAAAATGATTGACTTTTTCATATCTTGTATTGTTTATTATTTGTCGGTGATGACTTTGCCCAATGTCTCTTCAAGTGCGGCCTGGGCAGTGACGAAATCGAAGATGGACTGCACGTACTGCAAGCGGGTCTGCTGCAACGATGTGGCACTGCTGTTCAGTTCCAGCTGGGTGCCCATGCCGACCTCGTAGCGCTTTGAACTGATTTCGTAGGTGCGCTCGCTGGCATAGACCGACGACTTGTTCGACACAACCTGCTCGGCCGCAGTCTCGATGCTGTTGAGCGATGCGCTTACAGACATTTCAAGCTGCTGCTTGATGTACTCCTGCTTCTGCTCCAGATTCTCGATGCTCAGCTTGTTCTGTCTGGTCTTCATGTATTTGCTGCCGCCGTCGAAGATGGTCCAGTTCAGGGCCAACGTCAGGTTGGCTGTATTTGCATAGCCCAAGAAGCCGGAATACGCGCGATTGATGCTGAACTGCAACGCAACGGTCGGGATGTAGCCCAGCTTGTTCAACCTTTCGGAAAGTATGAGCTGGCGCTTCTGTATGTCAATCTGAATCAACGACGAGTTGTTGTCAATTCCGTTGTCCTCCTTCAGAATCAGCAGGTCGTTGAACAGTTTCTCTTCGTAGTCGCTCAAATGTCCCTCAAATCGGATAGGCTCATTCACATCGACGCCCATCAGCACCTTGAGCTGCATCTCGGCCAATGCCAGCGTGTTCTTCATCGAAAGCATTTTCGGTTCAAGCGACACCTTCTGCACGTATGCCGTGAGCGTGTCATATTCGGGGACGATGTCGTATCCGAACTTGTTACGCGCCTGCGTCAGGTTTTCATCGGCCAATGCGTACGACTGGCGCAGCACATCGTAACTGTCGCGGGCATAAAGCAGCTGGTAGAAGGCCTTTTTCACAGTGGCCAATGTCGAGATTTTGCTGCTGCGTGCCTCTTCAAGTGCGAGTTCGACGCTCGACTGGCTGATTTTCAACGATTCCCAAAGCTGTGGGACCACCAAAGGCAGCGTAGCGGTGCCGGTCCACGTGAACGACTTCTCGCTGCCCATCTTGATTTTCATGCCGCCAAGGTTGGCCTCTGGAATAATCACACCCTTGATTCCGGCCAGCGTGAAATCGACCGTCGGGAACAGACCCGCGATCGTCTCCTTCTTGGCATACTTCTTGATCTCGATGGTGCGGTTGGCCACCTGAATGTCGGGGTTGTCGCTCAAAGCCACTTCGAGCACCTTGTCCAAATTCATGCTGATGCTGTCGGACGTCTGTGCCACAAGCGGGCAGAACAGACCGAAGGCCGACAGGACCGTTCCGATGGACATTGTCTTCAAACTTCTTTTCATTGTTTTATGATAAATAAATTGTTTCTTTCCCATCAACAGCCATTCTGAGGAAATGACATCCTTAAAATGCGTCAAAATTGATTTACGTTGTCAAAAACAGCCGCAAATATAGACCAATATAATAATGAGGAAAAACACGTTTCAATCAAGTTCTTTAGTTTTTCAACCAAAAACGCGGCATCACCACAAATTTAAATATTTTTAGCACGCATTTGCCCATCCTTTTGTCGAAACTGCCTACCTTTGTGCGATTTTCACACAAAAACACGACAAGTCTTGAAGAAACCGTCAGCACTGCTTTCGCTCATTCAACGCTACTCAGCCATCTTCATCTGGCTGGGCATCTACGTCATCTTCTTTCTCGCCACATCGGCACATCAGACCGCCTGGGTTTCGATGGTTCTGTGCAACAACACAATAATCCCGATGATTATCGTGTGGGCGATAATCTACTACGTGCTGGCTCCGAAGATGCTGCACAAGCATCCGGCACTCTTCTTCCTGCTCTTCTTCTGCCTGCTTGGAGTCGTCTCGGTGGCCGCAACCGAATCGGACCTGAGCCTGAGCCGGATGCTGCACGAAAAACACCTGCTGCAATACCCGCCGCAACATGAAGCCGCCATCGCACGCGGCGAAAGCCAACGCAGCCTGCTCCACACCAAATATGTCTTCCTGCTGCTCACCACAATGACCATCACCACCATTTCGTGGCAGCTCAACGAACGCAAGCGGCTCAACCTCAAGCAGCGCGAACTGCGCGCACAGATGGAGCTGAAGTACCTTCGCGCACAAATCAACCCGCATTTCCTGTTCAACGCGCTCAACTGCATCTACTCGCTCACGCTGCTACGCGACGAAAAGGCTCCCGACTCGGTGATGAAACTGAGCGAGATGCTCCGCTACGTGACCGACGACTGCCGGTCAGACAAAGCCCCGCTGCAAAAAGAGATTGCCTACATCCGCAACTACATCGACTTCCAACGCATACGCATGGAGCAGCAGCCCGACATCACGTTCGAGTGCAGCATGACCAACCCGTCAATGTCAATTCCGCCGATGCTGTTCCAGCCCCTCGTCGAAAACTGCTTCAAGCACAGTCGCGTAGCCGACCATCCCGACGGCTTCATCCACCTGAATCTGGTGCAAGACGACAAGCAGATGCTCTTCACGGCCGAAAATTCGCTGCCCGAACAGGCTCACACCGCCAACGACCACGAACGCACCGGCATCGGCCTCAACAACGTGCGCCAAAGGCTGGAACTGCTCTTCCGTGGCAAAGCGACGCTCGAAGTGACCGAAACCGAAACGAAATACCGCATTGAACTATGTATAAAGTACTGATTGTTGACGATGAATTTCTGGCCCGCAAACTGCTGCAAGGCTACGTATCGCAAATTCCCGACCTCGAGGTTGTCGGCACTGCGGCCAATGCCGCCGAAGCATTCAAGGCCATCAAGGAGCACCCGATTGACATCATGCTGCTCGACATCCACATGCCCGACCTGAACGGCATCGACTTCGCGCGCACCTGCAAGTCGGTTCCGGCCATCATCTTCACCACGGCCTATTCGGAATATGCGCTCGCAAGCTATGAGGTGTCGGCCATCGACTACCTGCTCAAGCCCATCGCCCTGCCGCGATTCATCGAAGCCATCGACAAGGCCAAGCAGAAACTCCAGATGACGCACCCGCAGAACGACGATGCGGCATCGGCCAAAAACGACACAAAAATTCGCGTAGCGGCCGACACTCCAGCCACAGAAGCCGTCGGGAAGGACTACATGCTGGTCAAGGCCGACTACAAGCTCTACAAGATCAATTTCGACGAGCTGCTCTACATCGAGGGCCAGCACGAATATGTGTC
>DFJU01000141.1 GCA_002373755.1 Bacteroidales bacterium UBA3663
AGGTCGTAGAGCTCGAAGACAGGCTCGTCGGTGCCCACCTTGAGGCGGATGCCCTTCCAGTTGCCGAGGCGAACGGCCTGCTTGCCCTGCTGTTCGTGGAATTCCCAGTAGAGGAAGTCGTGTTCGGCCTGCTTGCCATTGCCCAGAAGCGTCGGCAGGAACGAGATGCCGTCGGTGGCCAATGTACCCCGATAGCCCGCAGCCTCGGCAAACGTCGGCAGCATATCCCAGAAGGCCATAACGTGGTCGTTGTCAACGCCTTGTGCGATGTGACCCGGACACGAAATCAGCATCGGCATACGGATTCCGCCTTCGTAGAGGTCGCGCTTGATGCCGCGATACGGGCCATAGCTCTGGAAGTAGTCGGGACGCGCGCCGCCCTCCTTGTGCGGGCCGTTGTCGGACGTGAAAATCAGTATTGTCTTATCAGCAATACCCAATGAATCAAGCAGATCCATCACATCGCCCACGTACTTGTCCAGGCGCGTCACCATCGAGGCGAACGACGCCATCGGCCGCTCGGAACTGCCGTACGCGCCCTTCTTTTCGGGTCGTTTCTGCACGAACGGGATTTCGTCGGCCAATGGCACCTCCTCGCAATAGCGCTGGTAGATGCTGTCGTGCGGCAGAATCAGCTCGGCGTGCGGAATGGTGTACGACAGGAAGGTGAAGAACGGCCCGTCGGCGTGGCTGCGGATGAAGTCCAACGCCTGCGAGTGAATCGTATCGGCCGAATAGGTAACTTCCTGCTGCTCATAGTTTTGCGGCAGTTCGACGCGCTCCGTGCCATTCCACAGGTGGTCGGGATAGTAGTCGTGCGCCAATGTCTGGCAGTTGTAGCCGAAGAACCGGTCGAAGCCCACTTTCGTCGGGTCAGACACCGAGCCGGGATAGCCCAAGCCCCACTTGCCGAAACAGCCGGTCGCGTAGCCCGACTGCTTGAACATCGTGGCCATCGTGAACGTGCCTTCGGGCATGGCCACCTGACCCTCCGGATCGACGCCGATGTTGCCGCGCACCGATGCGTGACCCGTGTGCAGGCCGGTCATCAGCGAACAGCGCGAGGGCGCCGACACCGCCGTACCCGCGTAGGCCTGCGTGAACCTCATTCCGCGCTGCTGCAACCGCGTCAGATTGGGCGTGTGGATGCGCGTCTGGCCGTAGGGTGCGATGTCGCCGATGCCAAGGTCGTCGGCCATAATATAGATTACGTTGGGCTTCCACGCCTCCTGCGGCTGCGACTGGCATCCTGTGGTTGCCGCTACGGCACTCAACAGGCAGCCTGCCAAACTCAATTTCTCTGGATTGATTTGCATGATTGTTTTTTGTTAAGTTAATGTTTATGAATTAATTCCGTTCCAACGGATTGCTGAAGTCAACATCAGTCGCACGGGTGCTGTCGGCCGATGCTGCGACCTCAGTCTGAAGACGGCAATCTGTGCTGTCGGCCACGTCGTAGCCCTGCAGCTGAAGCATCCGAATGCCGTAGCGCTTGCCCAACAGACGATAGCCTTCGGCCGCAAAATGGACATGATCGTCGCTCACCGTGCAGCCACGGCTCGAAATTGTCCACGCGGTCGGGATGAAGTCGTGGATGCGGTCGATGGTCGGATTGGCATGTTGGCAAACGCCTTGTTGGTCGATGCCTGCGGTCTCGCCCACGAGCAACGGCACATTTTCGGCCTGCAAGTTGAGGTCGGACAGGATGTCGCCGTAGATTTTCTTGACCGTGCGGCACCAGCCGTCACTGTAGGCATCCGTGCAACCCTGATGCAACAGAATGCCGCGAATCGTGCCTTTCTGCTGCGCCAACTTCGCCATTTCAATCAGCCGCGCGTAGGGATTGCGGTCGTAAAAGTTGATTTCGTTGACCATCCAATCGGGCTGGATGCTGTCGCAATAGCCCTTGCACTGGTCCTTGTCGTAGATGCGGATTGCTGTGCCATCGACCGCTACGTGAATTACGCCAACGCTCACATTTTCAGGCAGATGCTCCAACATCGTGCGACCGAAATAATCGACCGGGCAAAGGCCTGTGCTGTGGCGGCAAAGCGGCGGGACGGCCACGCGCCACTCCCCTCTTTTACGGTCAACGTCGTCCACTGCGCTCAGATTGATAAAACGCTCTGGCACAACGGAATCCTGCGATTCGGGACGTGCCGCGCCGACCATGTTCGACTGGCCGATGCAAAGATAAACCTGAAGCGTGTCTTTCGGATTGGACACCATCGTTTCGTTTGAACTCGGATTCTGACTGCACGAACAGAGCGTCGCAGCGGCCAGCAAAGAATAAAGTAAGTTTTTCATATAGTTTAGGTTAAGAGGTTTTTTCAGACGTTTTTCAACAATTCGGCCAAACGATCGTAGGTCATTCCGTCGAACGAATCGAGCACAAGGTTGCATTTGTCCTGAATGGCTTCGCGCGGGTTGTACGATGCCAATCCGACGGTGAAAATTCCGGCCGACATGCCTGCCTGCAAACCGGAAAATGCGTCCTCGAAGACGATGCACTGCGACTTTTCAAGTCCGTAGGCACTTGCGGCACGCAAATAGCAATCGGGGTCCGGCTTCGACGCGGCGAAATCCTCGGCCGTGAAAATCCGGTCGAACAAGGTGTCCAGTTCGGGGTTCTTGTGGCGCGCATGCTGCATCTTCTTCTGGTCGGAACTTGTCACGACGGCGCACTTCACGCCATGCTGTTTCATATCGATGATAAACTCCTTCGCACCGGGGAAGAAATCGTAGTTCATCTGCGCCTCGTAGTCGTCAAGCATCTTCACAACTTGCTGTCGCACAGCCGCATCCGAAAAAAATCTTTCCAATATCCGTTTGAGGGTGTTTCCCTTGATTGCGTCCTGCAAATTCGGAATGTCGGGTCGGAACATCTGGCCAACGCGCTGCCAAATCAGTGAATACTGCTGCTCGGTGTCGATCAACGTGCCGTCCAAATCGAACAATGCGGCTTTTACATGCTGAAAATTCATCGTAAATTATTTATGTTCAACAACTAAATGAAAAACTTTTTTCACATCGGACACGATTATGCCTGTCCTGCGATTTCAAATGCGCAAAGATACGAAATCATTTCGTCATCCACAATTATTCAACCGCAAAAAACCGCGTAGCAGCCAATCGAAAGCGCAACTCGAAGTCGGCAAATTGAAAGTTGAAAATTTGTCGGTTCGATGGAATATCGCTATCTTTGCGCAACTTATCGGAAAACATTCAAAAACAGCCGCAATCATGACACGAAACTGGAAAACAATCATCGCAGCCATCGGTGTATCAATTGCACTAAGCAACAACGCTTTGGCTAAAAAAAATCAAAGTAATTGGGATGTCGCCTTCGACCTGTTACGCACGCAGTCCGACGGGCAAAATGAGTGCTGCGTTTCGCCACTTTCACTGCAATTTGCTTTGGGTCTGGTGAACGAAGGCGCAACCGGACAGACCAAAAAACAGATTGGCGCATTGTTGCCGAAAAAGTTGCCCGAAATCGGCGACATGATTCAGCAATCGGGCTCAATTTCGTCGGCCAACAGCATCTGGATCAGCGACGACATCGCGGCCTCGGTCAAGGCGAAATTCATCGACCAGAACCGCAAGAAATTTGACGCCGAAGTGCGCTGTCTGCCATTCGACGAAGCTGCCGCATCGCAAATCAACAACTGGTGCCACAAGAAGACCAACGGACTGATTCCGAGCATCATCGACAAGATGAAAAAAGACGACAAGATGGTGCTGGTCAACGCGCTCCACTTCAAGGCCGACTGGCAGACGAAATTCGACGCAAAACGCACGAAAAAGAAGCAGTTCCACCTTGAAACCGGCACAAGCAACGTGGTCGAAATGATGGAAAAAACATCGTACTGGAACTACTGCGAGGCCGGAAACTGCCAAATCATCCGCATGAACTACGAGGCCAAGACCGATGCCGAGACGCCAAGTTTCGCAATGTACGTGCTGCTGCCGGAAGAGGGCAAAAAACTGTCGGACATCCTGCCCCACCTGAACAGCGAATTCTGGCAAAACCTGTCGCTCAAGAGCCAGCGCATCCACCTGCAACTGCCCAAGTTTGAAAGCGATTTCCGCACAAGCCTGGTGCCAGCATTGCAAAAAATGGGCGTTACGCGAATGTTTACGGCCGATGCGCAATTCGACAAGATCAGCAAGACAAAGCTCTGCGTGGACGACGTGCTGCAAAAATGCGTCATCAAGGTTGACGAAGATGGCACCGAAGCAGCCGCCGTCACCGCCATCACGATGCGCCTCACGTCTGTCGGCCCGAACGCCGAAAAGCCAATCGAAATGAACGTCAACCGTCCGTTCATCTACATTCTGGCCGAAACATCGACCGACACGCCGATATTCATCGGAGTCAAGACAAAATAAATGAATTTCAACAACAATGCAGATTCCGGTTTTGACCGATGGCCAAACACTTTCTGCATGACAAACAGGACTTTACAAAGAATTTTTGAACAACAATTCAAATGGCTATAAACGTCAACACGCAACGGCTGCTGCGCATCTTGGAACTCACTCCTGCCCTTCAGAACATCATGCTGGTGGGGCGGCACGGAATCGGAAAATCGGAAATCCTCACACATTATTATAAGCAGCGCGGACAACGCGTCGTCACACTTTTTCTGGGTCAGATGAGCGATCCGGGCGACCTCATCGGACTGCCTCGAATATCGGACGAAAAAAACTTGCAAAACGCTGTGACGCAGTTCATTCCGCCATATTGGTGGCCGACCGACGGACAGCCGATCGTACTCTTCCTCGACGAGTTGAACCGCGCCCGTCCGGAACTGCTGCAAACGGTGATGGACCTCGTGCTCAACCGCACGCTGGCCGGCAAGCGACTGCCCGACGGAAGCCGCGTGATTGCCGCCGTGAACGATGGCGACGAATACCAGCTGACGCACCTCGACCCGGCATTGGTGTCGCGCTTCAACGTCTATCATTTTTGTCCGACGGCGCAGGAGTGGCTCCAGTGGGCCGAATCGGTCGGCGTGGATAGTCGCGTAGTGCGATTCCTGACACTCGAAGCACATTGGCTGGACGGCATCGAGGGCGAAAAGGCCGGCATTGACACCGGGCTCGAAAAGACTCCCGACCGCCGCGCCTGGAAGCGGTTGTCCGATGGCATAAAACCGCTCGCAGACCTCTCGGAAGATGATTTGGACTGGATTGCCGGCATCGTCGGAGCACAGGCGGCATCGCGGTTCATGGGCAGCCTGACAGGCCACGCGATTCTGACCGGAGCCGAAGTCTTGCAGAATTTCGACGCCTGCGAACCAAAACTACGCAAATATCTGCTGCATCAGCTGGCCATCGTCAACGAATCAATTTTCCGCCATCTGGAGGTTGCGGCCGATGCTGCTCCCGCAGAATACGCACAAAATCTGACACGATATTTTGAGCTGCTGACCGAGATGGAATCGAACGAGGCAATCGCCCATCTGGCCAACCTGTTCGAAAGCGGCAGCTACCCGAAAGCGGTGCTCTTTGTGGCCGAAAAATGCCCGCTACTCGCCGAACGGCTCATGAATTTCATCGCCAATCTATAGCACCGAAGATGGACATCTTGAAAGAAATTTCAGAGCAATGGTTCCTCACCGAACCGGCATTCTACTCGCTGTTTTGCTTGCAGGAATTGCGCGAAAATGCGGCGATGGAATGTCCGCTGCGCGTTGGAGAAGGCCGCATCGAATACAACCCTATCCTATTGGCGCACAAGAATTTCAAGGAGGTTGAACTGCTTTTGCGCATCGAGATGATCCGGCTTTTCCTCAAACATCCCTACGAACGGCGGCCCGAAGGCTGCAACGGCGACGTCATCGCACGCGGTTCCGACTGCACCATCGCCGACGGCTATTGTCTGCTCAAGGAGGCCGGCGCACTGAAAGGTCCCGGCGCGTATCATCTGCCCATCGGACAATGCTACGAATGGTATTGCAAGCAACTTGCCCAACGCGACGACGACGAGCAGGACGACAATCGGCGAAACGACCAGAACCGACACGAGAAATCGGCACAAAGCGAGCTTTGGCACGACGACAGCCTGCGCCAGACTCAAATCAACGAACTCATCGAACGCACAACGGATTGGGGCTCGCTCCCCGGCGACGTCGTTGAACAGATCAAGGCCTCGACACGCGCCCGACTGAACCGCAGCATGGTGTTCCAAGGCTTCAAGAGCAACCTGATTTCCGCCTCGCGCGAACTCACCCGAATGCGGCCGAACCGTCGCACCGGATTCCTGCAAATGGGCAGCCGACGCCGCATCGAGGCCCATGTGCTTTTGGCCGTCGATTGTTCGGGAAGCATCGATTCAGACACGCTACGCGACTTTTTTTCGACAATCAACCGCCTTTTCCGCGACGGTGACGTGCAGATCGATGTCGCCCAATTCGATGCCACGATTCTGTCGGTCACACCGATTGACAAAATACAAACCGACATCGCCGTCGGCGGTCGCGGAGGCACCGACTTCCAGCCCGTCATCGACCTCTTCGTCGGCCAACAGCGCAGCTACGACGGCCTGATAATCCTGACCGACGGCGACGCCCCAATCCCGCAAGTTCCGCCGTGCCACGCCCCCATCCTGTGGGTCTGCAAGGACGAAAACGCCTATCGCCGACACGAAAATTGGATGAAAAGGATCGGCCGATGCTGCCCGTTGTAAAATTAGATTTTCAGAAAATATACAATTTGCCCCGAACCGGACTCTGAAGCTCGATTCGGGGCAAATTTTTGCGTTTGCTACGCTACTTTTTTACCAGCCACGGTAGCGTCGGTCGTCATCGCGGCGTTCGTCCTTGGTGCCCATCGTGTTCTTGCCGGCAAAGACGCTGAAGCGGTAGATGAGGCTCACGAGGCCGTACTGGTAGATGCCGTTGGTGCGCGAATCACGGAACGAATCGGCGCTGATGTTGCGGCTGACGTTGGTCTTTTGGCCGAGGATGTCGTACACTTCGCCCTTGATTGTGAGCGCGTTGCCCTTCAGGAAAGAGTGCGACACGGAGGCATTCCAGAGCAGTTCGTCGGTGTTCATATCCTTCTGCGAATAGCCGCGACGGCTCGTCATGTAGATGTCCGATGCGAGTTCCGTGCCCCACGGCATTGTCCACTTCATGTCCGATCCGTAGTTGTAATCCTGTGTGTTGCGGTTGGATGCCGCGTTGATGTTGTTTTCGGCGTGGGTCTCGCTGAGCCAGCCGCGCAGTTCGATGCTGACGTAGTCGTTGCGGTAGGCCACATTTGCGCCGGTGTTGAGTCGCGTAGTGCGCGTGATGGACTTGATGTCAACGTCGTCGCTCATGCCAGCCGCCACATTGTTGTAGAGGCTGACGCTCTGCGTGAAGTTGCCGCCGATGTTGCCGCCCACCGAAAAGTGCTTCTCCTTGCCGAGGCCGGTGTTAAGGCCGACGCCACAGCCGATGTTCCAGTTGCCGTTGATGTTCTTCGGGATGGTGGTTCGGATGGTCGTGACAGTGTCGTAGGTGGTCTTGGAGCTGATGCTGTTGCGCGTCATGCTGCCGTAGAGCCACGACCAGAGGCCGCGCTGCGATTCGGGGTCGAAAGTGTTGAAGTTGCCGTTCCAGTTGTGGCTGAACGACGGTTTGAGGTTCGGATTGCCCTTGCGCACATACTGCGGATTGGAGTCATCGACGATGTCGAGCAGGTCGGTCATCGAAGGCTGCGAGGCACGGCCGTTGTAGCGCATCTGCATGTTGGTCGTCTTGTTGAAGTTGACGCGCAGGTTGACGCGCGGAGTGATGTTGAACACGTTGCGGCCGATTTCCGGATACTCCTTGCCCATGTAGCGATAGTTGAGCGTGGTGCGCTGCGGAAAGAGGTCAACGCCGCCCGACACGTTGTACTTGTCGCGCACCTGACGCAGCTGAAGACCGATGCGCTGGTCGTAGTTGCGGTATTCGGAGAACTGGCTCAGCTCCAGCGTGTCGCGCAGCAGGTACGATGCCTCGCGCATCTGGCGCAGCACCTCGTCAACATCGTAGCGGCAGGCGATGAGGCTCTCTTTCAGCATGTCGTAAGCCTCTGAATCATAGACGAAAGCCTGACGCTCGTTCTTGCTGTAGCCGTAGCGGTAGCGATAGCTCACGTTGAAGTAGAGGCGGTCGGCAATAGGCTCGCTCCAGACGAGCTGTGCGGTGGCACTGTAGCTGCTGGCCGGAGTGTCGAAGTAGCGGTTGTTGTGCAGCATCGTGTTGTCGTTCTTGCGCTCCACATACGAGTGCGACAGGTCCTGACGTTCGCTCTGGCTGTAGTCGCCCCACATTCGCAGGGTCACGTTGCGGCCCTTCTTCTGCAGGCGTCGCGTAATCTGGAGTTCGCCCGACGTGCGCGTGCTTGTGTTGTGGCCCTGCGACTGGCTGTCGTCGATGGAAATCGCCTCGCTGATGATTTCTTCGATTTCGTCGTCGGACATCTCGCTGATGTCGATGTTGAAGGCATTGCTCGCGCTCTGCCCCATCGAATTGTTGCGCGTGTAGTTGAAGTTCGGGCGGAACAGCACCGTGGTCATCGTGTCAGGCCGCCACTCCATCTTGAACTGCGCCTCGATGCGGTGGTTGCTGCCATAGTTGACGCTGTAGCTACGCTGATATTCCTTGTTGGTGTAGTATGCGACGTTGGAGCGGTTGCTGTGGTCGGAGCCGTCGTAGCGATACGACACACTGCCGCCCGTCTCCATGTTGGTGTTCTTCGATGCGAAGTTGATGCCGCCCTCCTTGTGGCTGTTGAGGCCGCCCCGGTTCCATCGCGGATTTTCGGGCACGTTGTAGCCGTTGCCCAAGGCCGACACCGTCGTGTTGTCGTTGAAGTAGTTGCCGATGCCGCGCACCGTGTAGCGATGTGCATTGCCGATGCCGGCCAAAGCATTGCCGAACCAGCCGTTCTTCATGCCCTTCTTGACCGAGAGGTCGAGCACGGTCTCCTCTTCGCCGTCATCGACGCCCGTGATTCGTGCCATGTCGCTCTTGCGCTCGTAGGTCTTGATCTTGTCGATGATGTCAACCGGGATGTTCTTCATCGCCACCGACTTGTCGTTGAGGAAGAACTCCTTGCCATCGACCAGAATCTTGTTGACGCTCTTGCCGTTGATGGTGATGTTGCCCTCTTCATCGACCTCGGCGCCCGGCAGCAGCTTGACCAATGCCTCGAGCGTCGAACCCTGCGGCACGCGGTAGGCCTGCGGATTGAACTGGATGGAATCGCCCGACACCTGCACCTTGGCCACCGTGGTGGTGACGACGGCCTCCTTCAGCATCTTGCTGTCGGTGCTGAGCGTGAGGTAGCCCAGATCGACCTGATGGCCGCCCTTGCGCTGCTTGAGGTTGAGCGGGATGTAGCGGGCCACATAGCCCATGAACGACACCTTGAGCAGGTAGTTGGCCTGTTTGATGTCGCGCAGATTGAAGGCGCCCATGTCGTCGGCCATAGCGCCGGTCACCATCGTGCTGTCGGGCAACGCCAGGACCTGCACGTTAGCGCCCATCAGGGCCTCGCTCGTCTCTTTGTCAATGATTGAACCCTTGACCGAATATTTGCTCTGCGCCATGAGCGACGGGCATGCAAAGGCCAATGAAATCGATAAAAGGAAGATTCTCTTCATCAGTAAAAGAATGTGAAAGGTTTGTTAGTTGGTAAAAAAGACGTGTTTTCGACTTGTTTTTCAAAAATCAGACGCGAATTTAGTCAAATAATTCCGACAGTCGGCAGTTTTTGTAACTTTTTTTAATTCAGTCCGATAGGGTCATTGCATATATTTTTATGTCCGATGCAGCCCGAATTGCACGCATTTGCACACTATCTCGCTGAAAATCAAAATCGAACGCAAGGCTAATAATACAATAACCGACAGATTTTCATGCAATTTCCGCATTTCAAAACGGCTCATTTTCACGGCCGCGCTGTTGCCTCGTCGCGAAAGATTCACTATCTTTGCGGCCGCTACGCGATTTTTTGGACACGTAGCGCGACATTCTTACCTTCCAATCGCAAACACACGCATTTCCTTTTTTCTATTTGTAACATACTAAATCCAACCGGCCGACAAGGTCAACATTTTTACAAACCTACAAATGAAAATCTATCATTATTTATTGCCTCTGATGCTTGTCACAACCGTGCAGGCACAGGAAAACCTCTATCACGACGAGTTCAATCTGGGTGACGTGACATTGCTCGACGGCGTGCTGAAACATGCCCGCGACCTCAACATCCAGACGCTGCTCAAGTACGACACCGACCGCCTGCTCGCCCCCTACCGCAAGGAGGCCGGCCTCGAGCCGAAGGGCAAGTCCTACCCCAACTGGGACGGTCTTGACGGACACGTCGGCGGCCACTACCTCACTGCCCTCGCCATCAATGCCGCACAGGGCGACGACGAGTGCCGCAAGCGCATGGAATATATGATTGCCGAGCTGAAGGAATGTGCCGACGCCAACGCCAGGAACCATCCCGACTGGGGAACGGGCTACGTGGGCGGCGTGCCCAACAGCGCGCAAATCTGGTCAACCTTCATGAACGGCGACTTCGGAGCATACCGCCGCGCCTGGGTGCCGTTCTACAACATCCACAAGATGTATGCAGGCCTGCGCGATGCGTGGCTCTACTGCGGCAACGAGGATGCGAAAAACCTCTTCATCGGCTTCTGCGACTGGGCTGTAACGTTGACCGCAAAACTGAGCGACGCACAGGTCGAACAGGCCCTGCACACCGAACATGGCGGCATGAACGAGGTCTTGGCCGATGCCTATGCCATCACCAACGACAAGAAGTACCTCGACTGCGCCAAACGCTTCTCGCACAAGCGCATCCTCTACCCGCTGTCGCAGCACATCGACTGCCTCGACAACATGCACGCCAACACGCAGGTGCCGAA
>DFJU01000068.1 GCA_002373755.1 Bacteroidales bacterium UBA3663
AGAGCATCTGCCTTACAAGCATAGGGTCGGTGGTTCGAATCCGTCAACGCCCACTCCGAGGAACTTCTACAATATGTAGTAGTTCTTTTTTGTATAATCTCCCCGAAAAGTTTTCTTGAGGATTTTCTGCCCAAACAGAATTTTTAAACAAAACAAGATATGTTCAGACAGTTTGCAATCATCATCGGATGTCTTGCCGTTGGCGAACTTATCGTTTGGCTCACCAACATTCCTATTCCTTCGAGCATCTTGGGAATGCTCCTTCTCACCGCCCTTCTACAGACCAAAGCCATTAAACTTGAGTGGGTCGAGACGCTAAGCACTTTTCTGACCAAGAATATGGGCTTTTTCTTTGTTCCACCGGGTGTGGCGCTGATGCTTTATTTCGACATTATAAAGGCTGAGTTTGTGCCTATTGTCGTGTCGGTTGTGGCAAGCACGATTCTCGTGATTGTGGTTACGGGATGGTCGCACCACATTACGCGCATTTTTCAGGATAAAATAAAGAAATAGACCGATGGAATATCTACAAAACCAATATTTTCTGCTCACGCTAACCTTTGGCGTGTTCTTCCTGGCACGAAGGCTGCAAAGACTGACTGGCTGGGCTTTGCTCAATCCCATTTTGCTGAGCATCGCCTTTCTGATTATATTTCTGAAGGTTACGGGAATAAAGTACGAGACTTACCAGAGCGCAGGCTCGATGATTGACTTCTGGCTGAAGCCTGCCGTAGTTGCCTTGGGAGTGCCGCTCTACCGCCAGTTGCGCTCGATAAGGCAGCAGATTGTGCCAATACTCGTGTCGCAGTTTGTGGGCTGCACGGTGGGCATCGTATCGGTTGTGCTGATAGCCAAATGGCTTGGAGCGAGCAAAGACGTCATCCTCTCGCTTGCCAGCAAGTCGGTAACCACCCCGATAGCCATGGAGGTTACTCGCACGCTTGGCGGAATACCGTCGCTTACGGCTGCCATTGTTGTGTGCGTTGGAATTCTGGGCGCGGTTGTTGGATTCAAGGTGCTGTATGTGGGGCACATAAAACATGCCGACTCGCAAGGCATCTCGATAGGAACGGCAGCCCATGCCGTGGGAACATCTGCCGCCATGCAGAAGGGCGAACTGCACGGCGTTTATGCCAGCCTCGGACTAATCCTAAACGGTATTCTAACGGCAATCCTTACTCCGTACATCTTGCAGATGCTTGGTTTTTGATATGAATATAGCCTGTCATTCCTTCAGCAGAAATGACAGGCTATATTCTTTTTTTACGAATCCAACATCACGCAATACACACTATTGTATGGTTCCGGCATTTCTACGCAGAGACGAGTCGAAATCGCCGAAGGTAAGAAGACGCATCTGAGCACTTGTCTTTCTCAAGCCCGACACAGACGACGGCGGGAACGCTGACGGTCTATTATGAGGTATCGGCCGACAACTACGCGCTTCTGACCGGCAGCGCGACAGTGACCGTCGCCAAGGCCGACATCGCAACAGGTGGTTACACCGCGCCGGAAACGGTCGTCGTGACGGGTGGCGGCAAGAAAGCCATCGTGTGGTAATGAGATTTCTTCCATAATCCTTTTTGTAAGGAGAAAATATAAAGCCAGCGGAATGATTTCCGTTGGCTTTTTTTGTGCAACTTTTTCGCGTAGTGGCATCGGCCAAAACGAAATCAGCATCCCGATTCCTGAAAAAATATAGTCCAATTATTGCACGTCAATTATTAGAAAAATGACGCGAAAAAATGTTTGTTTGCAATTATTCCGTACTTTTGCATGTCAGTGAAAGCTGTCGGCCAGATGTTTGTTAAATTATCTAAATGTATTTTTTAATCAGAAAATCGAAAACAATGAACACTAATCATTACCTGAATTTTGGAATTCTGTTGACCTCAATGTCGCTATTCTCTTTTTTCAATGAAACGGCTGATGCGCAGACGTTGCGCGGTGCTGTTACGGATGCAATTTCCGGCGAACCGCTTATTGGAGCTGCTGTCCGAATTCTCGAACTCGACGGCGTGGGCGCTGCGACCGACATCGACGGCCAATATCGTATCGAATTGAGCAAGCCGGGCCGATATACTGTCGAGGCAAGCTACATCGGCTATGAAACTTGTGTGATGAAGGAGCAGCTTGTCGTCGGTGCCAAGGATAATGTTGTCAACATCGGGCTACGTGAAAATAACCGCGAATTGAGCGAAGTCGTGGTTCGTCCGCGTGTGAACAAGGAGGCTACGGTCAATCCGACGGTGCTTGCGGGCGGACTGATGCTCTCGATGGAGGAGGCTACGCGATTTGCCGGTGGAGGCAACGACCCTGCCCGATTGGTGTCGGCCTTTGCAGGTATATCGGCCAGTTCGAATGGCAATGGCGTGTCTGTGCATGGCAATGCTCCGCAAATGATGAAGTATCGCGTGGAGGGCGTGGAGGTGTTCACTCCGAACCACTACAATGACTTCTACGAGGCAGGTTTCGGTATGGTGAGTGCTCTGAATGCCAATGTGGTCGGCAATTCCGATTTTTTCGTTTCGACCTTCAATGCCAATTATTCAAATTCGCTAAGTGGCGTTTTTGACATGAAGATGCGCGCAGGCAACAATTCCCGACACGAACATCTGATTCAGGTCGGCACCGTGTCAGAGGAAATCACATCGGAAGGGCCATTGTCGAAAAAAAACAATTCAAGCTACATTTTCAACTATAGATATGGTTTTACGTCGTTGGCCAACAAAATGAAAATCATAGACTATGGCTCTGAATTCGATTTTCAGGACTTTTCGTTGAAGCTGAATTTCCCGACGAAAAAGGTCGGTACATTCTCGGTCTTCGCTCTCGGATATTTTGACAGTGCCGATGACTATATGCCGGATATTGAAGACATAGCGACGATCTATGATGCATCGAAGCAGAAGGGCAGCTTGTCCGGATTGTTGGGTGGAGCATCGCACAGAATCCATTTCGGCAACAAGTGGACGTGGCGCACGACATTGGCCTACAATGCACAGCATGTCAAATCGGACATCGGATATTGGGACATGTTGCGCGATGCCGACAATGTGCTGACTGTGCCGGTAGCCTACGCCGAGCCGCATCGCATTGTGCCTTACAGCCATCAGAAAATGAACGAAGACCGTTTGTTGGTGAACACTGAACTGTCGAAACAGGTGACGGCCAAATGGCTTTTGCAGTTGGGCGCCGAATATTCACATCGGTTCTTCGACCTCGGTTACAGTTCTACCGACTATGTCTATTCGGCCGCATCGTTTGCCGATCTGGTCAAGGCAAAGGGCGACACGGGCTTGGGCAGCATCTTCTGGCAGAATGTGGTGAAACCGTCAGCGTATTTCAGCATGAACCTTGGCGTGACGGCAAATTATTTTGCGTTTTCCGACGACGTGAGTGTCGAGCCGCGCGTCAGTATGAAGTGGGAGCCGAACAGCCGCAACTCGCTTTCGTTGGGCTACGGCATACATTCGATGATTGAGCGTTTGGACGCCTATTTCTATGAGGAGGATGGCAAACTGTTGAACAAGGATTTGGGATTCTCGAAGGCGCATCATCTTTTGGCCACCTATCGCTATATGTTCAATGAAAATCTGAATTTGCGACTGAATGCCTATTGGCAGTATGGGTTCGACACTCCGGTTGGCGTCGATGGTTCGAAATTCTGCGCCGTGAACCGCTTCATGAATTACTTTGACGAGCCTCTTGCCAACGACGGCAACACGCGCAACTATGGAGCCGATGTCACTTTGGAGCAATATATGAGTCATGGGTTCTACGGTCAAGTCAATGTCTCGGTATATAAGTCGGAATATCGCGGACAGGACAAGGTTTGGCGAAGTCAGCTTTATGACCGTGGATATATGGCAAAAGTGCTCGGCGGAAAGGAATGGATGGTTGGCAAAGGCCGGCAGAACGTGTTCAACATCAGTGCAAAATACACCGTACAGGGTGGTTTGCGCTATACGCCGATGGATGTCGATGCCATGTGTGCCTTGTTGGATGCCGGAATGTTGGGCGAGCAGATACTCTACAAGGACGATGAGACAATGGGCAAGCAGTACAATCCTGAACATACTGTCGATTTGACAATAAGCTACAAAATCAACAAGAAGCACGTCAGCCACACCATTGCATTTGAAGGCATAAACATTTTGATGAACGAAACGCCTTATGCCCAACAGTTTGATATAATGAACCGCACTGTTTCAACCGAAAAGGTCGGCATTTCGCTCCCGAACCTGTTCTATAGGTTGGATTTCTGATGCTACACATCGTTCAATGGATTAGGCGAAACAATATGGACTTTGATTTTCCCCTTCACGGAGTTGATCAAAGTCCATTTTTTGAGATTGCAGCAGTTGCCTGTCAATCTGGTGTGTTGCTGGGCAAAGGCATCGGCCAATGCCTCGACTTACAGGAAGTGCTTGATTGTCTGGCCCTCGATGGCGCTGAGCAGGTTGTTGGCGGCAGAGCTTGCACCGATGCGGTAGAGGTCTTTCGTGAGCCATTCCTCGCCGAGCACTGTCTTGACGATGGTGTAATACTTCACGGCATCTTCAGGAGTGCGCACGCCGCCGGCCACCTTGAAGCCAATGCGAGTGCCCGTCTCGTCGTAGTATGCCTTGATCATCTTGCACATCACGTAGGCGGCTTCGGGAGTGGCTGCTACGTCGATTTTTCCGGTCGATGTCTTGATGAAGTCGGCGCCGGCATACATTGCGAGGATTGAAGCCTTGGCGATGAGCGATGCCTTCTTCAATGCGCCAGTCTCGAGGATGACCTTGAAGATTTTGTCCTTGCAGGCCTCCTTGCACTCCTGGATGGTGTCGCACATCGACTCGTAGTCGCCGGCCAGCATTTGGCCTACGTTGATCACGATGTCAACCTCGTCTGCACCTGAGGCCACGGCAAGGCTGCATTCGGCCACCTTGATTTCGTCGAATGTCTGGCTCGACGGGAATCCGGCAGCGACGACGGTCGTGTCAACTTCGCTCACGTCGAGGAAGGTCGAAACCGTCTCGGCAAAATTCGGATAGACGCAAATTGAAGCTACGTTGTCGTAGTTCGGATATGCCTCTTCGAAGAGGTTGACGCGCTCGACGAAGTCGCGGATGCGCTCCTCGTTGTCGGTCGGGTTGAGGCTTGTCAGGTCGATGCAGCCGAGGCTGAATTTCAGCACGTCGGTCGTGTTGTTCTGGTCGTAGCCGTCGGCGATGATTTTTGCGGTTTCGGCCTTGACTTCCTCATCGTCCAGTTCGGTCTGAAATTTTTTCAGAGCGTCAAGATACTTGTTTGTTTCCATAATAAAAAAAATTAAGTCCGACCCCCTCCCGACCTCCCCGAGGGGAGGAGATTGTCCTGCACAGGACGTGATGATGGTGGAATTGAAGTCGGGGTTTGTTTTATAATAAATCTTATACTTGTTGTTTCATTTTCCGTTCGTTTTGTTTTGGGGGAGCAGTCTCCTCCCCTCGGGGAGGCTGGGAGGGGGTCTTACAGTAGCTTGAATTCATACCCTTGTGCGATGAGCCAGTCGATGGCAGCGGGCAGCGCCTCCTGCAAGTTGTGCCACGATTTCGGCTGGTCGTGGAAGGTGATGATTGAGCCGTTGCGAGTGAATTTCTTCACGTTTTCGACCACTTGCGATGCCACGATGCGGTTGGAATAGTCGCGCGTAACGACGTCCCAGAATATCAGACGGTATTTCTTTTGTAGCAGTCGGGCATGACCCCATCGGAGCCAGCCGTGCGGCGGTCGGAACAGTTCACTGTGAATCAGCATGTTGGCTTTCTCTACGTTGGCCAAATATGCCTTCGAGCCGTAGGTCAGGGCCGATATGTGGTTCATCGTGTGGTTGCCCACGTGGTGGCCGCGTAGCTTGACCATCTCGAATAGGCTGCGGTAGCGTGCCACGTTGTCGCCCACACAGAAGAATGTCGCTTTGATGTCGTATCGGTCGAGCAGATCCAGCACCCAGGGCGTCACCTCGGGGGTCGGGCCGTCGTCGAACGTCAGATACACGCATTTCGGCCGTGATGGAATCCTCCACAGGCTGTCGGGCGCCATCAGTCGGCGAAAAAAAGTGGGCGGCTGCTCGATGAACATACGAAAAACCGTCGGATTTCGCCCTGCCGCAGTGGTTGCAGGGCGAAACCCGATGGTAGGTTATTTGAACATTTTATATTCTGAATATGCCTTGTTGAAGTACTCCTGCAAATCGCCTTCGTAGCCTTCGACGAGGTCTTTCAACTCAAACTGTTTGGCAATTTGGACGGCATCGCGCATGGTGAGCACCTGCTCGCGGATCGGCGAGTTGAGGTTGCGGATGTACGACGGCTTCTGCGAGAATGCCCACGACAGATACTCCTCGTTTTGGGCAAGTATCGCGCTCAGGATACGCCGACCCTCTTCCGGCTTGCCGCACATGATGTAGCTCTGGGCCAGAGTGAGCGAGTTGTATTCGTATGGCACGTTGGCCGCTGGAATCGTCTTGTCGCAATATTCGGTAGCCTTCAGTGCGCGTTCGGTGTCGCCGATGTTGAGCAGCTGTTCGATGAGGGTGCAGAACATCATTCGCTGGGTGCGGCACATACGACGGTTGTTCTCGTCGAGGTAGATTGTCGTGTCCTGGATGTTGCCCCAGATGAACTTGTTCATCAGGTTGTCGTAGCTCTTGTCGATGTCGGGCGTCGATGTGCCTCCGTTGGCCAATGGCACAATCTGGTAGGCCAGACCGCACAGGCGGAAGTACTTGTTCAAGCCCATATACATCTCGCGGCCCACGGTCGTGGCGAAGTAGATCGGACGCTTCCATCCAGTGCGGCTGATGCCGTCGATCATCGAAAGCACGGCGATTTCATTCTTCGTTATGTAGTTCTTGCCGCTCAGGTCGATGGTCATCTGAGTGATGAGTTCGCTGGTGTCGGTCACGTTGATGCAGGGCGATGCGAGCACCTCTTCCGGATTGACGTCGATTGTGAACTTCTTGGTCGGCAGGAAGTCCAGACGGCCATAGTTCGGCAGCGACTTGAACTTCGGGTCGTCCGAATAGAGGAAGTTCATCGCGGCATGCAGCTGTGCTTCGGGCAGACGGTCGATGAGATGCGCGTAGTTGAGCTTGTCGTGTGCATACTGGTCGCGGCGCAGCTCGATTGGCAACGGTTCGCTCTCGTAGGCCTGGCTCTTCATCTGGTCGATGTACCAGTCGGTCTGGAGGTACGACAGGTTGCAGACGCGGCAGTCTGTGCGATAGCCCTCGACCTCCTGGGCATACCAGAGCGGGAAGGTATCGTTGTCGCC
>DFJU01000072.1:0-407 GCA_002373755.1 Bacteroidales bacterium UBA3663
GCTTTAGCCGAGGGGCAAAGTGAAAAGGACGATACCAACATTCCGTAAAAAAATGCCGTAATTTGTTACAACGACTAATTCGGCGGAGGAATGGCATCGGCCATAACCACAATTTTCAGCTTCCACCCAAACGACAAACGAAACGCAATGGACAAAAAAGCATACGCACAGGCCAACAAGGATTGGTTGGCCACAAAATCGAAGGAAGACGGCGTGAAGCCGCTCCCGAAAGGCATCTTCTACAAGGTGTTGGCCGATGGAAATCCGCAGAGTGCCACGCCAGCGGTGCGCAGCATCATCACGGCGCACTACACGGGCCGCACCATCGACGGCAAAGTGTTCGACAGCAGCCTCGGCGGTGTCCCGTTGGCCTGCCGGCTGTGCGACCTCATCGAGGGCTGGATCAT
>DFJU01000072.1:479-6053 GCA_002373755.1 Bacteroidales bacterium UBA3663
CAGATGCACATCGGCGACAAATGGGAAATCTACATCCCGGCCGAAATGGGCTACGGCAAGTTCTCGCAACCCGGCATCCCTGGCGGCTCTACGCTGATTTTTGAAATCGAACTGATAGGAATCGCGTAATAATGGACGCAAAAGAATCGGCCAAACGCTCGAACCTCTTGAAATTTGAGGCCACAATGCTCTTCACGCAAATCAGGAACCAGTTGGAATCTTCCCGCTGGTTCTTCTTCGACGAGGCAAGGCGGCAGGGCTTCTCCACGCAGGTCACACAGAGCATTTCGCCCTATCGCGCCTCGCTGCACTTCCGCTATGTTCATGGCCGATGCCTCTACGACGCATATCTGGAACGCGAGGCCCACGTCGGCAACATCGGCGACGACCTCTGGACGCTCTCCTTCCCCGGCATCGAGGGAAAGACATCGGCCAAGACCCTGCGCGAACATCTCGCACCGCTACGCGACGAGGGCTTCGACATCCCGAACGGCGAGGAATACCTTGACCGGCAGATGAACTTCTCGCTCGGTCTCTTCGCCGCCTGCCTGATGCGCGTCGATGTCAAGTTTCCCATCGGCCAAAAACCGTTTCCGGCCTTCTGCCGCGTGATGGACGAGCTGGAAAGGCATGAGAGTCACGGCCAATGCGACTTCCGCACACTCGAAACGCAGTCGGAACAGGACGACGACACCGCACCCGACATGATGCTGGGCGACTGGCAGACGTGGAAGTGATGCCTTTCTCCTACGCGGATTTTACGCCACACATTCTCCGCTTTCGGATAATCCCCTGCGGACAAAAAAATCGCGTAGCAAGGCATCAAAGCCAAACAAAAGGACGTCAAAGTTCACCAAAAAAAGAAAATGAAAGCAAAGGGATATATCTACGCAGCACTGTCGGCCGCCGCCTACGGCACAAATCCGATTTTTGCAAAACCACTCTACAACGACGGCATGAATCCCGACTCGGTGCTCCTGTTCCGCTACGTGCTCGCCGTCGCCGTACTGGCCCTGATGATGTGCTACAACGGTTTTCGTCGCGGCAACATGGCCGAAACATTCCGCGTGAGCCGCCACAACCTGCCACAACTCATCCTGCTCGGCGTGCTGATGGCCTTCAGTTCGCTCACATTGTTCGTCAGCTACAACTACATTCCCGTCGGCATCGCATCGACGCTGCTCTTCGTCTATCCAATCCTCACCGCGCTCATCATGACGCTATGCTTCCACGAACGGCTCTCGTGGCTCGTCGTCGCATGCCTTGTCATCGCATGTAGCGGCATTGCCCTGTTGTGTCCGATGGAAGACGGTGCCATCTCGTTGAGCAGCAATTTTCTGATCGGATTTCTCGTGGTGATGCTTTCCGGCCTCAGCTACGCGATTTATCTGGTTGGACTGAACAAGACGCGGCTGCGCACCATTGCGTCGATGCCTGTCACGCTCTATGTGCTGATTTTCGGCACGTTGCTGTTCGTCGCCCGACTGATGTTTTTCGCACCGCTCACATTGCCAGAGCACACCATTTCGTGGCTCAACCTGCTGGCTCTCGGCATCTTCCCCACCGTCGTGTCGCTCATCTGCACCGCCAAGGCCATCCAGAACATCGGCAGCACGCAGACGGCACTGCTCGGCGCCCTCGAACCCGTCACGGCTGTCATTCTGGGTGTCATCATCCTGGGCGAAACGGTCTCGCTACGCGACATCGGCGGCATGACGCTCATCTTCCTCGCGGTCACGCTGGTGGTGTATAGGAAGAAATAAACCAACAACGCCTTAATGCCGTTCTGGCTTTGAATGGTTGTGGCCGATGGAAATGATTTCAAAACAATGCTACCAAAGACATTTTCGGATGTTATATTTTGCTATTCTACATTTATTCAATATATTCGCTGCAAATTTAAATTCAATCCTTAAAAATAGTTATGACAAAAGCGAAACCCTTTATCAAGTGGGTTGGCGGTAAAGGCCAACTCATCGAACAACTGGATGCCCAACTTCCAGCTGACTTTGATAATTGGAATGATGTGACTTATATTGAGTCATTCGTGGGCGGTGGGGCGATGTTGTTATATTGTTAATATTTTCTGAACTTGAAAAACATGGCTAAGATAATAGTTAATGAAACCGAGATTTCAATCTCGAATGTTTGTGGAGAAGATTACATTTGCATAACTGACATGCTGAAGGCTAAGGATGGAGATTTCTTTGTTACCGATTGGCTTCGCAACCGCAATACAATGGAATTCCTCGGAGTATGGGAAAGAGTTTATAATCCAAATTTTAATTATGGCGAATTCGCCACAATTAGAAACCAATCAGGATTGAATAGCTTTAAAATCAGCGTTAAAGAATTTGTTGCTCGAACCAATGCCATCTCTTTACAGGCAAAAGCAGGAAGATATGGGGGTACGTATGCCCACAAAGACATTGCTTTCGAATTTGCTATGTGGATTAGTCCAGAGTTCAAGGTTTATGTTGTACGAGAATTTCAGCGCCTTAAAGCCGAAGAACAGAAACAACTAGAGTGGTCGGCCAAGCGGGAACTCTCTAAAATCAACTATCATATTCATACGGATGCCATCAAGGCAAATCTGATACCGGCAGAGATTACCAGAGAACAAGCTG
The DNA here is from genome assembly GCA_002373755.1 of Bacteroidales bacterium UBA3663. Lineage (GTDB taxonomy): Bacteria > Bacteroidota > Bacteroidia > Bacteroidales > UBA3663 > Liminaster. Next base: position 3,107 of record DFJU01000072.1, read on the forward strand.
CCATGAAATATGCCGACGAGGCAGATGTGCTAAATATGGCCATGTTTGGAATGACTGCCAGGCAATGGCGGGAACAGAATCCAGATAAAAAAGGTAATATCCGAGACTATGCCAGCATCAACGAACTCATCTGTCTGTCGAATATGGAAAACCTCAATGCTGTATTCATAAACGATGGGATGCCCCAGTCAGAACGACTTATCAAACTCAATCAGATAGCCATTCAGCAGATGCGCATCTTGGAGGATACCGGCAATCGAACCCTTTTGAAATGATCGTTATGGCAGAGAAGAAATACACTCAAATGCAACAAGTGATTGATGTACTCCGCGACAATGGCGGTTATGCAACACTTGGAAATCTTTATCGTCTTGTAGATACAACTTCATGGGCGACAAAGACACCCAATGAGTCTATCCGCAGGATAGTACAACAGTCGAAGGAAATATTCAAAGTGCAACCTGGACTATGGGCTTTGGAGGAGTTCCGAACCGAAATCATGCAAAAGTTTGAGATTAAGACGAAAGAGGCAAAGGATGACGAATGCTTTACACATGGCTACTATCAAGGTCTAATCATTGAGATTGGCAACATGAAGAAGTTTGCCACTTTTGTGCCAGCACAAGACCAAAACCGAAAATTTCTTGAGAAACCATTGATAGAAGTTTGTTCGACGGTTCAAATACCCAAATTCTCTTATGACCAGATTGTTGGCCGAGCGCGGACGGTAGATGTCATTTGGTTCAATGAACGTAAAATGCCAAATAGTTTCTTTGAGGTAGAACACTCTACAGATATACAGAATTCTGTAACGAAATTCTGTGACCTACAAGACTTTAATAGTCGGTTCTTTATAGTAGCACCACAAAACCGAAAGGAACAGTTTGAAAAGGTTTTGAGTAGAACAGCCTTCAAGGACATAAAAGAAAGAGTGAGATTTAGTAGTTACGAAACCATATTGAAACAATATGAATTGATGTGTCAAGCACGGTCATCCGTTGGTTTTATTTGATTTTTGTGATCATTTTTTAACAATTGGTTTTTCGGTCATTCAACGCTTAGTTTGCTGATATTCAGTAAGTGGCTATCTTGTTGAAAATGATCTTTTTTGATCAAAAAAGTTAATAAATGATCAAATCGTTTTTGTAAGAAATTTTGATCGTTTCTTTGTGCCTGTTATGAGGTACAATGTAACGATTCAAGAGACGCTTGCAAAAACTGTGCAGGTTGAGGCCGACTCACTGAAAGATGTGGAGTCGGCGGTTGGTCAATTGTATCGTAATAGTGACATTGTATTATCTGGAGATGATTATGTTTCTACAGAGATAGTCGCTAACAAATGCCAGCCTTATTATAAATCCCCTAACAACAATTTTACTCTGATTCAAGGAGATTGTGTAGATACCTTGTCGAAGTTCAAGTTTGGCTTCGATATGGTATTTGCCGATCCTCCTTATTTCTTGTCGAGTGGTGGTATCAGTTGTCAGAGTGGGCAAGTCGTTTGTGTGGACAAGGGTGATTGGGACAAGCCAACTTCTACGGAAGAAATGGATGCTTTCAATTTGCGTTGGCTTAAAGCCTGCCGCGAACACATGAAAGAAAATGCAACTATTTGGATTTCAGGCACCCATCATAATATCTTCAGCGTTCAACAGCAACTGATTAAGCTCGGTTTCAAGATATTGAATGTCATTACGTGGGCCAAGACAAATCCGCCGCCGAACATTTCTTGTCGTTATTTCACATATAGCACGGAGTTTATAATCTGGGCGCGCAAGTCGGCCAAAGTAGCTCACTATTTCAACTACGAATTGATGAAAGAGTTGAATGGTAACAAGCAGATGACCGATGTTTGGCAACTGCCAGCCATTGGCAAGTGGGAAAAATCATGTGGCAAGCATCCCACCCAGAAGCCGTTAGGAGTATTGGCAAGATTAATTCAAGCAAGCACGCAACCGAATGCCTGGATTCTTGACCCATTCAGTGGTAGCGCAACTACTGGCATTGCCGCCAATTTGCTCGGTCGGCGGTATCTCGGTCTGGAAATGGAAGAAGAGTTTCTTTCCATGAGTAAGGCTCGAAGAGAAGAATTGGAGAATCAAGCCATACGCAATGACTATCTGGCACGTCTGGAAAAAGCCAAAATCATTATGCCATCAGCTCTTCGTCTCATCGCAGATGATAGTGAGATAGATTTTGGGGTGCCGTGGCTGTAATCAACAGCATCAAAAAATCTCAATAACTCGTTTTTAAAAACGATATTAGTTTATTCTACCACTTGCTGCCAGCGCCTCAGCGCACCGTTCACCATCCATTGCGGCCGACACGATTCCGCCGGCGAAACCGGCACCCTCGCCGCACGGATAAAGCCCGGCGATGGTCGGATGGCAGAGCAGTTCGCGGTCGCGCGGGATGCGGACGGGCGACGAAGTGCGCGTCTCGGCAGCGAGCAGGAGGGCATCGTTGGTCAAGAAACCGCGCGCATTGCGGCCGAAGGTCTCGAATCCCATGCGCAGACGGCTGCTGATGAATTTCGGCATCCAGAAATGCAGAGGTGAGGCCAATGTGCCCGGCGTGTAGGACGACTGCGGCAAGTCGGCCGAAAGGCGACCCTTGACGAAGTCCATCATGCGCTGTGAGGGGGCGACCTGCGTGCGTCCGCCGTTCAGCCACGCGAGTTTTTCGATGTTCTCTTGCAGTGCCATTACGGCCAATGGCGAAGCTGCGACATCGGCCACACCAAGCCCGTCGAGAAAGGCGCAAGTGGGCAATTCCGGGTCAAATCCATCGGCCAAGATTGCCGGCACGTCGTCCGTACGGATTTCGACGACCATGGCCGAATTTGCCCACCGCGAACCGCGTGCGCTGGCCGACATTCCGTTGACGACAACCTGCTGGGCCGCCGTCGCACTGGGCACGACCACGCCGCCCGGACACATGCAAAAGG